>NZ_JASHBO010000007.1:0-130065 GCF_047464615.1 Streptococcus infantis | reverse complement strand
TTACTCAAAGTTAAGTGACGATAGCCTAGGAGATACACCTGTACCCATGCCGAACACAGAAGTTAAGCCCTAGAACGCCGGAAGTAGTTGGGGGTTGCCCCCTGTGAGATAAGGAAGTCGCTTAGCTAAAGGGAGTTTAGCTCAGCTGGGAGAGCATCTGCCTTACAAGCAGAGGGTCAGCGGTTCGATCCCGTTAACTCCCATTTTAGCGGGTGTAGTTTAGTGGTAAAACTACAGCCTTCCAAGCTGTTGTCGCGAGTTCGATTCTCGTCACCCGCTTTGAACATAGTTCAATTTACCAAGTTTTTAAAACTTGGGCGCGTAGCTCAGGTGGTTAGAGCGCACGCCTGATAAGCGTGAGGTCGGTGGTTCGAGTCCACTCGTGCCCATTGAAATATGGTCCGTTGGTCAAGGGGTTAAGACACCGCCTTTTCACGGCGGTAACACGGGTTCGAATCCCGTACGGACTATTTATTGGAGGATTACCCAAGTCCGGCTGAAGGGAACGGTCTTGAAAACCGTCAGGCGTGTAAAAGCGTGCGTGGGTTCGAATCCCACATCCTCCTTTATTATTAACGCGGGATGGAGCAGCTCGGTAGCTCGTCGGGCTCATAACCCGAAGGTCGTAGGTTCAAATCCTGCTCCCGCAATAAGGCTCGGTAGCTCAGTTGGTAGAGCAATGGATTGAAGCTCCATGTGTCGGCGGTTCGATTCCGTCTCGCGCCATTTAAATATTTTGGAAGGGTAGCGAAGAGGCTAAACGCGGCGGACTGTAAATCCGCTCCTTCGGGTTCGGGGGTTCGAATCCCTCCCCTTCCATAGTTACGGGCATAGTTTAAAGGTAGAACTAAGGTCTCCAAAACCTTCAGTGTGGGTTCAATTCCTACTGCCCGTGTTAGTTAAATTATGGCGGGTGTGGTGAAGTGGTTAACACATCAGATTGTGGCTCTGACATTCGGGGGTTCGATTCCCCTCACTCGCCTATTTATATTATTGGGGTATAGCCAAGCGGTAAGGCAAGGGACTTTGACTCCCTCATGCGTTGGTTCGAATCCAGCTACCCCAGTTATACTTTGCCGGCGTGGCGGAATTGGCAGACGCGCTGGACTCAAAATCCAGTGTCCGCAAGGACGTGCCGGTTCGACCCCGGCCGCCGGTATAATATAGTATTAAGAAACATTGTTAAATCAATGTTTCTTTTTGCTTTGGTCAACTTATGGTCAACAATTCTCTTTTTTAACTAAACTTGTTAATACTGAACGAACTTTATTGTTTTCAATTTCTGCTTTTTCTTTTATAAGATGGCCGTAAGTTTCAGTTATTTGTTTAATATCTCGATGACCCATTAACTTTGAAACTGCCCAAATATCAACACCCATTGCTAACATTGTTGAACAATACGTGTGTCTCAAACCTGTGCTTGTCATAGTTTGAGGATAAATTTTCAAATCTTTTAAAATTTGTTTTAGATGCTTATTGATTCCTGCATTTGTTACAATCTTATAATTCAAATCTACTAAAATCATATTTTCGTTATTTATAATTGTACCGTTTTCAATGAATACAGTTTGTTCTTGTTTTAATTTTTTTAGAATAGTTAAAGTATCATTATCAACAGGAATTGTACGAATTGATTCTTCAGTTTTAGGATTTGCCCACCGTTTTCTAGCTGTATCATATCGTCTATAAGTTTTGATCTCTGAACTTTGCCACAACACACAATCCCATGTGAGACCTGCAACCTCTCCTGCACGCATTCCTGTTTTTAGTTGAATTAGTAAAAGATACGGTACAATTGAAGTTGTTAAATCAAGATTATTTTCTAAATATGTTACTAGTTTTTGATAGTCATCAAAGCTATGAATATATTTTTCATCTCTTCTTTTTTTAGGGGGACGACCTGAAATAATGACACCTTCAGTAAAATCTTCTATATTAAGCTTATCTCGTTTCGCAAATACAATCACATTTCTAATTTCCGCATTCATTCTACTAACATTGTCACGACAATTTGTTTCAGCGTACTTGTTTATAAAACCTTGATATTCGCTTGCTTTAATTTTCAAAGCTGGTTTGTCTTTGAAATATTCTTTGATAAACTTACCACGCAATAAATGTTTATTAAATGTAGAGTCAGCTTTTCCGAGTGGTTTAACTGTTAATTCTAACCATTTTTCCCAAAGGGCATAGAATGTAATATTTTTATCAATTATTGCACCATTAATCAATTTTAGCTCCAGGGCTAGCGCTTCAATTTCAGCTTCTCTTTTTGTCTTAAAGCCTGAATTTGAAGCAACTACCTTTTTATTTTTATCAAAAATTCTATAATCCCATAAATTCTTTTTACCTCGTTTTCTGAATGAAACAGACATGATTACCTCTTTTCTAAAGACGATAACCAAGATATTATCTTGATTATCGTATCATAAATTAAAGATTTCTGCAAAATTTTCTTCAAAAAATTGTTTCGTTTTGCTTGCTAAGAAGTAGTACCGTCCGCCCTGATTGTTTGGATATTTCACAAACCCATCTCTGTTTTTATCAATATCAATTTTTGAGCGAATATCTGCTCGATAGAGAACATTTTCTAATAACCACGGTCGAGATACTGAAATCATCTCTAAAACCTCGGATAAGCTCATATATTTCCCCTGTGAAGCCTTGTTTTTTAAATCAAGATATTCATCTTTTTCTACTATAATATGAGAAGTAGGCAACTGTACTTCCAAATTGTCTATTTTGATTGAGATTTTATCTCCCATATTAATTTTCCTTTCATCGTCTTACTTGAATACACGCCACGGCTCTTTTTCTTTCATTAGTTCATCTTTTTTATTATTTAGAAAAATGATCGTGTCTGGTGAGGGTTTGTACTTTGTTTTGAAATGAATCAAAACATGCTTGAAAAATTCCTGAATTGCTTCTTTGCCGTAAATTTTATCAATCTTGTATAGAAATGATTCTAAACCGCTGTTTTTCAATAAGTAAATATAGGTAGATAATAAATCATTTTTTCTTCTTGGTTTTGACCTCAATAAATCAAAATCAGTTGAAACATATTCCAACATAACCTTTGAAATATCCCATAATTCATCATTTTTGAAAAATAAATACTTATCTGTAAATCGTTGAAAAATCAAGCTCGATAGTTCTTTATCATTTCTACATTTTAAAATATCTAAACCAGTTTGGTTAGCGTAAGACTGCCTAATTGACATTTCAAATCGCACCCAATCATCACATTTCAAGGCTTCGTCATAATAGATGCCTTTCTTTTGCTCCTGTTCCAATTTTTTATCATAGATTCTTAACAGTAGTGAGTTTCCTTTATTTGCTTTGCTACCGACATAAATCGTTTCTGCTCTGTTATTTGTGTTAATAGTACGGACATTTGACTGATTTTTTCTCAATTTAATTGTATTTGTAACACTGTCAACATATTTTGATTTTATTATTGACTTATTTAATTCTTGATAAATCTGATTTACTTTCAAACCTTCATCTTTAAAATCAATCGCAAAATCAATTTTTGAAACTCTACAACTACCGCTAAAATAATTTTCTAATTCAAAAAATTTTTGAACTAATTGACGATACGAAATTTTTTGATTATCTTCTTCGCGTCGTTTCAAATAATGTTTTAAACCTTGCCCTGAGAATTTGAGAAAAATTCCCATTCTTGGACTGTCCGTGTTAAAACATAACAAAATTTCAAATTCATCAAAATTGATAATATGATTGTAGCCTGCAAAACCTTTTTCATTTAACTTGAAATTAACTGTGTACTTTTCTAATTCCAATAATTCATCAATTTTTAAACAGATATTAGAAGCAAATGCTTCATAATCAGACATCATCTCGTTAAAATCAGGTAAAAAAACAAATGAAATTTCATCAACATCACATTGAATCATAGTAAAATAGCTCCTTTTTAATTATTTTATAGTTGACCCCGTAAGGGGTGGGATGGGGGTCATTACTATACCCCCCTGAATGCTAGTATCCCATTATTTACGTTTCTTTCTTAATCGTTGACCATATAGAAATGCTCGTTTAAATGTACTAATCTTTTCTAAACCATGTTCGTGTAGATTAATATTCCAAAATCTCCTAGGTTTACTAAACTGTCCATCGTTTGTCATGATATACCCAGAAAATCTGGGCGCATTGTTATCAATATTATCTGTTTCTCCGAAGACCATTCTAGCTAATTCGTCTGTAATAGCTCCATTTGATAGACAGATACGAACACCTAAATTATCCCGTATTGCTGTTGAAAGCAACTCTGCCCTTGGCTGTTGCATGCAGATACAGATATAGACACCACTAGAGCGAGAACGCGAAACGATAGACAAGACCAAATCTTGAACCCTTTTTCTCATCTTAGTATCAGTTATACTTGATAACATCGCAGAATACTCTTCGATAACACACAACTTCATTTTCATCTCTTTACCGAAATTAACAAAAGTTGCGCCAGTAATGTCATCCCGTGCTGATAATTTTGCAATTTCTTTTTCACGTTTAATAACTAATTCCAACAATTCTTCAAAATACGCTAAAATTTCTTCACTGTCAGATAAAATCACACCTTTTGGAAGAAAAGTCCAAGAACTGAATTCAGATTTAACATCTAAGATTGTTAAATCAACATCTTCATTGAACATGAATACTTGTGCAAGCATTGATTTTAAAAACGTTGTTTTTGAGCTGTTTGTATTTCCGACCAATAACAGCTGAGGAGAACGTAGAAATGAAAAGGTCAAGCCTTTTTCAACTGTTATTTCAAAATCATTGACTGGTCTTAATTCAGTTATCTTCTTTGGTTTAAGCTGCCTTGCTTTCGCTTCGACAATATCATCTAATAAATAGATAAATTCTGTATTATCTTCACTTAACCAATAATCTAAAACAATGAGTGAACGATTTTTACCCACTAAACAAGCTGATAACATTTCCGCAAACTTTTCCAAATCGTCGGTAGTCTGGTCAGCTAATTTTTTAATTTTAACCGTTATGCGCCTGCTTAGCTTCTCGAAGCTCGCATGCGCTTTACTAACATCGATAAATTTGCTACCAACTTTACGATTCGCCGTTGCTGAATCCAACAATGCCTTGTGTGTTTGTCGTTCTATCAACCTTAATTGGTAGTATAGAGATACTGAACCAATTTTTGATAAATTCAAACCAAACCGAATCAATAACCAAAGATTAACCAAGAGCAAGACAGCTATTCCAATCACTATTAAATTCAGACCAAACTGTACTTCACTGCTAAAAATACCAATCTCTGTTCCTTTAAATAGTAGCCATCGAATAATACCACCACCAAATAGTAACCCAACTCCAAAAAATTGGAGTAGAGTTACTAGGCCTGGTAAGGTTGGCATCAGATGACCCGTATTTTTATTTAATTTATACCGAATCATAAATACCTACAAATTTCTTCCATTTCTTTTAACATCTTTTGGCGCATGAGTTCAAAAAACATATACGAGCGAATAAAATCAGTGTAACGACCATTTGAGTAAACTAAACTCAAATTCACAAAAGATGAAACTCGTCCTTCAACTTCCGAACGCATGTATGCTGATAAAATCTTTCGTAGTTCGATGGGCAGGTCTAAAGCTGATAAATCATCTAATTCTTTATAAATATCTTTCATATCTATTTCCTCACTACTTTAAACTAATTTCTTTGACATCTTCAGCCCAAACTTCGATGACATCGAAACTTTTATATTTATAACGCCCTCGCGGATTGACTAACTGATACAAATGTCTAAACTGAATCTTGTTCGCAATCTCTAGAGTTGGAACAACAAGACTAATCAATTTAACCGAACCATCATCTCTTGGCATCGATAAGAATACTTCATATCCGATTGACTGTTCTGAAAAGACTGGGGCGTTTTTACCATTACTGTTTTTCTCAAACCCAACAATTGGGAAAAATGGTTTTGGCTCTGTAACACTTACAGCTACACAAGTTGAGATGTTTGTGAGCATTGGGGCAGTACGACGGTCGTTTACAATTGAATCACCTGTTTGTTTTGAATTGCTTCCAAACAAACCTGTTTGAATCAAATTATTATTGTTAGTAGTCATTTTTCTTACCTTTGCTAGCTTAAAGCTAGTTCTTTCTGTTAAACATTTCTTGTAAATATTTGAACGTTCTTTATTTACATTATCAGTTTATCAAGATTAAGATTGACTGTCGATTGGTCAAAAAACAAATTTATAAAAAATATATCCATACAACTTTTCAATCTTATTCTTTCAATCTGAATAAATGAAATTAAGTGATTCATCATTTACAAGACCAGTGTATCATAAAAAACGATGCATGTAATTGAAAGAAAATAGACGACAGTTTTAGATTGTTTTATACAACTATTTTAATTGTGTAACTTAAAAATCAGTATATATAAGTGAAGATATAGTTGTACATAGGTAACAAAAAAATAAATCACAAAATAGATTGCACTGTACAATCTTTTATGTTATACTCTAAGCATAAAAAAATGAAAGAAGGTAATGTAATGTATATACATACTATTGAATTTCTAAAACGTGCAACGATTGATGCAGTACCTGCAAAGGTTAAAAATTTTAAAGATGAACAGTTACAACAAGGGAAAAAATATTATTGGTATATGTTTCTGCATGACGAAAGAATTGGAGAAGTATCTGATATGTTTGCATATTACGGCGGAAACAAAGACACAGCTAAACAAAAAATGAGTCGATTAATGAAAGATAGTCGAACTCATTTG
This sequence comes from Streptococcus infantis, assembly GCF_047464615.1. Lineage (GTDB taxonomy): Bacteria > Bacillota > Bacilli > Lactobacillales > Streptococcaceae > Streptococcus > Streptococcus infantis_Y. The sequence goes on along the minus strand of NZ_JASHBO010000007.1, from coordinate 123,290 downwards.
TCTGACAATATTTTAGAGTTGCTTGCTAAGAATATGAATGTAAGTGTTTCAGAATTGTTATGGGGTAATGAAGAAAACTGGAAGAAATTGCTTCCAAGTCTCTTTTATTTAATTATTTTTGAATCTATCAGCACATCTGATTTTAAAACAATTAGAGAGCAACAATTGAAATCAAATATGCTTGAAGTTTTGAAAGAGTCTGTCTTGTTTTCAAGTGAATTAGCTAAAAAAGAAATCGAAGCAGACTTATCTGATGGTATTGTTGCATTTGATATTTTTGATAAGAATTTATTTAAAGCTATTTCAAGACTATATCAAAATGAAGTGGAAGAAAAATTTTACAGACTATTTCAAGAATTCTTTATTGAAAAAAACTATTGTTTGAAAAAAATAGATAATAGAATAATTGATTTTGCAGAACGAGTATATGTAGATGTTATTTTTGATAACAAGAAGACAGAAGATTCGCTAGGGCTTCAGGTTTATCAGACTTCAAATTTATTTTTGAATGCTGATTATAGAGAATATAGAACAAGTATTATACAAAAGAACTTCTTGAATGAAGTAGTACAAGAAGAGGGGCAAGTATTAGAACATTATTTAGAGGAAGAACAAAGAATGATACTTGAACAAGTTTCAAAATTTGTTAATGGTTTAGATAAGATTCAAAGAAAGCAAGATGAACGATTAGGATATCGAAAGAACAACAAAAATTTATTCAAATTTGGATTTGATTTTGTAAAATTTGATGAAGAATATTTTAGAGAATCAGAAGAGAAAGTAGAAGAAACTATGATATCTACTGAACAAATGAGCGCAGATTTGAAAAAATTAGATATGTAAAAAACAACCGCTGAAATTTTTAGCGGTTGTTTATGTTGTTTAATAGGGTTGCTATTGCATCAATTATATCTGTTTTTTGTGGTTCTGCTATTTGTTCAAGTTTATTGATAATATTTTCAATTTCTTTACTCTTTTCTGGGAACTCAAAATTAAAAAATGATTTTTCATCTACTTCAAGAGCTGTGATGATCTTGTTTAACGTTTGTATTTGAAAATTATATTTTTCGTTTTCTATGTTGTGGATATGTTTCGAGCCTAAGCCAGCTAATTCGGAAAGTTTTTCTTGGCTTAAACCTTTTGTTAGTCGTAAATATCTAATTCTTTTTGCAATAAAAGTTTGTAAGTTGTTTTGATTCATAATTGTTTACCTTCAACTATTATTTTAAAGATAAAAATTATAAATAATAAGTAGCACAAATTACACTTGTATATCAAATAAGTGTTGCATATTACACTGAAAAATGTTAGAATAGTGTAGTAAAATTATAAAAAAGCTCACTTTATTAGTTTTTAAAGGAGAATTGATGAAGAAACTGCAAACCCTCACAACTTCAACAGCTATTGCTCTTGCATCAGTTGGTGGAACTGCATTTGCTCAAGAAGCAACTACACCCGTACCATCTGACACTGCTGTTAACGAACCTGCTCTTGTTACTAAACCACAAGTGAAACCACTTGAAAAGAGCCAAGTTCCTGCACCTTCTACAGTGAAACCTGCTCTTGACGCTCAAAAAGGTGTAGTAAAAGACGCTGAAGCTAAGATTGAAACAGCTAAAACTGGCGTTCAAGAAAAAGAAGCTACTGTTGCTTCAACTGAAAAAGAAGTAGCTACTGCTACTCAAGTTGTTAAAGATGCTGAAGCAACTGCTTCTCAAGCAACACCTGCAAAAATTGCTGAAGCCAAAGATGCTCAAGCTAAGAACCTTGAAGCACAGACTGCTAACCAAGAAGCAACTGAAGCTACAAATGCACAAATCAAAGCTGAAACGAAAGTTCTAGCTGAAAAGCAATCAGACGTAGCAACAGCTAAAGAAAATATTGACCAAGCTGAAAAAGATGTCCAAACAGCTGAACAAACCGTTGCAAATGCAGAATCTGCTCTTGACGAAACTGGACTTGCAAATGCTGAAAACGACTTGAAAGACGCTCAAAAAGGCGTTAAAGATGCTGAAGCTACAGTCACTGAAGCTGAAGATGCGTTCAAGACAGCAAAAAAAGCTGATGAAGCACGTGAAGATGCTATCAAATCAGCTGAAACTGATGTAAATACTAAAAATGATGCTGTCAAATTAGCTAAAGAAAAATTGGCAACTGCTAATCAACATGCTGAATCAGTAGATGCTAAATTGCAAACAACTCAAGATGAGTTGACAAAAGCTCAAGATGCACTCAAAAATGTTGATATTGTAAATATCCAAAATCCAACTTTCCACATCTCTGATAATCTCCGTGATAAAATTGGTGCAAAATCAAACGATATCACATACAAAGATGCTTACGAATTGTGGCGAGCAAATGATAACGAAACCACTCGCATGGTCATGCGTGGTATGGCTGTCAAAATGGCTAGTGCTTCAACCATCAAAATCAGCGAAGCTGATAAAAATCGCCCAATCGATTTAAATAACTTGACTAATGACCAATTGGTAGAAATCAGCCAGTTCTATGCTAAACTGTTAACTCAATTAAACCATAATTTCGGTTATAATGCAAGCAAAAAGTCTTATGTTTCAAAAGAAACTTTAGATTACTCTAAATCTGTTGCTAAGAAATATGAAGCTCGAGCACTTGACCCACATAAAGCTGGGCACATCCCTGGTGGTCTTGAAAACCTTATGCCAATGGGTAACGGTGCAGATGAACAAACAATGTATAACCTAAAACAAGCTGTTCAACGTTCATTTGAACTATCTTCATTCGAAGATGAACCATCTAAATGGGAGCACCTACGTACTAACCTAGCTAACCAAGCAAATAGTCCAGTCGCTCTTTCAGTAGCTAACATCAATGGTCAATATTGGATGATTACAACATATGCTGAATTCGACAACGATACAGTCATCGAAGACAAAACAGACATCGCAACTCTTGAAAAAGCAGTCGCAACAGCTGAATCAAACCTTGAACAAGCTAAAACTGCATCAGAAAATGCTAAAAATGCTTTGACAACAGCTTCAACTGATTACGCAAGCGCACTTAGCTTGAAAACTGAAGCTGAAAAAGTCTTGGCTGACGCAATGGCTACGCCACTCCAAGCTCAAGTTGCTGAAAACAACCTACGTTTAGCAAACATTGCTCTTGAAAATGCTAAGAAACGTGAAACTCAAGCAAGTGAAGCAGTCGCTAACTTCTCAGCAAGTCTAGCTGACAAGAAATCTGCTCTTGAAAAAGCTCAAGATGCACTTAAAGAAGCTAAAACTGTTCAAACAATTGCGTCACAAGCTCTTGAAAATGCTTCAGCCAAACTTGAAGACCAAGAAACTAAACTAGACAACTTGAACAAACAAGTTACAAAACTTCTTGCCGAAAAAGATGCTCTTGTTAAAGAAGCTAAAGAATTGGCTGAACAATTGCAAGCATATTTGGACGCACCAGTTGCTCTAGCAAATGCGAAACAAGCTCGAACAGCAGTTAGTGTCAAATTGGAACTCGCTAAATCTGACCTAGAAACGGCACAATCTAAGCTTGAAAACTTGTTGACTGCCCAAAAAGCGGAAGAAGCTAAACTTGCAGAACTTGAAGCAACATATGATAACCTCGTTGACCTTGCAGAAAAAGCTCAAGAAAACGTTGTTGCAACACTTCCTGACGGTACAGTAATCGCTGTACCAAAAGTAGCTCCAACTGCTGAAGTGCTTCCTGAATTGAATCTTGAAGAACTAGCTAAAGAAGACGCTAAAGGTAACATTGTTAAAACACTTCCTGACGGAACAATTGTTGCTGTTCCTAAAGATGCACCAGTTGCTGAAACTCTTCCTACTGTCAATGTTGACGAATTGAAGAAAGCTCTTGATGCAGGTAAAGAAGTTACGTTGGATGCTCAAGGGAATGTTGTTGTACGTGAAACAAAACCAGCTACTTATGAAAAACCAGTGAACGTTGATCGTCTGCAAGCTAATAATGATAAATCTAATAAAGCTTATGCAAGTGATAAAAACGTTACTATTGATAACAAAGGAAATGTTATCACAAAAGGTCAGACTTACACAAGTCAACAACAAGCATCAAGTAAATCAACTTATTCACGAGTAGAACGTGCAAAAACATTACCAAATACAGGAGAGTCATCAAGTGTTACAATGTTGGTACTCGGTGCAATTCTTGGAACATTTGGACTTGTAACAGTACGTAGAAAAAATTAGAATAATAAAAAAATCTTCTTATTACAAATAGGAAGATTTTTTTGATTCACAAAATTAGTTTAAAAGACTACGCTATTTAAACCAATTTTGAGAATGAATATTGGACTATACCGATTGCGCCGAACACGGTATCGAACTATGTATAAAAAATTGTGATTATTAAATTTAAAGACTATAAAATTAAAGCAAAAGTTTAAAATTTATTTGGTCAACCACTGGTCAATTTCCTCAATTTCAATACTAACTAGCGTGTGATAATATCTTGATTTAATCGTTTCTTGGTTATTTATTTTAACTTATTTTAACGCTAGTTTGTTGGCCGCCGGTATAGTTGAAAAGACAGGGTTTATAAGCCTTGTCTTTTTTCTTTATTTATAAAAATTTTAGTAAAAATAGGTCTATACCATTTACAAATTGTTTTGAAAGGTTTATAATGTAATTGACATAATAAATAGTAGATTATTTCTTAAGGGGGTTATCATTATGCCTAAGTATATTAAAGCTGATCAATTTTTCTATCCACATGGTATTCGTCGTGGAGGTTATTTGGAACTTATTGATGGTAAATTTGGTAAGCATGTAGATCAAGTGTCTGAGGATGCTGAGATTATTGACTATAGCGGTTACAGTATTGCACCGGGTCTCGTTGACACCCACATTCATGGTTTTGGTGGTGTGGATGTCATGGATAATAATATCGAAGGTACACTTCATACGATGAGTGAAGGTCTTCTTAGTACAGGTGTTACTAGTTTCCTACCAACTACACTAACTTCATCATACGAACAATTGCTGGCTGTTACTGAAAACATTGGTGCACGCTATCAAGAAGCATCTGGTGCTAAGATTCGTGGTATTTATTTTGAAGGACCTTACTTCACCGAAGAATTTAAGGGGGCTCAAAATCCCGCCTATATGAAAGATCCACGTATGGATGAGTTCCGCGCTTGGCAGAAGGCTGCTAATGGTCTTCTTAATAAAATTGCTCTTGCACCTGAACGTGATGGAGTTGAGGACTTTGTACGTACTATTACTGGTGAAGGTGTAACTGTTGCTCTTGGTCACTCTAATGCTACATTTGATGAAGCTAAAAAAGCTGTTGATGCCGGGGCTAGTGTTTGGGTTCATGCTTATAATGGAATGCGTGGCTTAACACACCGCGAACTTGGTATGGTTGGTGCAATGTATGAGTTACCACACACTTATGCAGAATTGATTTGTGATGGTCATCACGTGGATCCTAAGGCTTGCGAAATTCTTCTTAAACAAAAAGGAACTGAAAATATTGCCCTTATCACTGACTGTATGACAGCAGGTGGTTTGCAAGATGGTGATTATATGTTAGGTGAATTTCCAGTTGTAGTTGCAAATGGGACTGCTCGCCTTAAATCTACAGGTAACTTGGCAGGTTCCATTCTCAAACTTAAAGATGGTTTGAAAAATGTTGTTGAGTGGGGAATTGCAAATCCTCATGAAGCAGTCATGATGGCTAGTCTGAACCCAGCTAAATCAGTTCATATTGATGACGTCTGTGGACAAATTCGTGAAGGCTACGATGCAGACTTTATCGTGTTAGATAAAGATTTGGAATTAGTAGCAACTTATCTAGATGGTGAAAAACGTTATCAAGCATAATTTCTAAAGAAGAAACTTGTTTAGTTTCTTCTTTTTTTTAAAATAAATTTGTTATTTGTTTCACAAATTACTTGATTTTTTAATTGAAAAGGCTTACGATTGTGATATAAATAATACAAATAAAAAAGCGGAGGATTGCTTATGAAAGCTTATACTTACGTTAAACCAGGCCTTGCGTCATTTGTTGATGTTGACAAACCAGTTATTCGCAAGCCAACAGATGCTATTGTGCGTATCGTTAAGACTACTATTTGTGGTACTGACCTTCATATTATTAAAGGGGACGTTCCTGCTTGTAAGAGTGGAACTATCCTAGGGACATGAAGGAATTGGTATTGTAGAGGAAGTCGGAGCAGGAGTTTCAAACTTCAAAAAGGGTGATAAGGTTTTGATTTCTTACGTTTGTGCATGTGGCAAGTGTTACTATTGTAAAAAAGGAATCTATGCTCACTGTGAAGACGAAGGTGGATGGATTTTTGGACATTTGATCGACGGTATGCAAGCAGAATATCTTCGTGTGCCTCATGCTGATAATACTCTTTATCATACTCCAGCTGACTTGTCTGATGAAGCTTTGGTTATGTTATCGGATATCTTGCCAACTGGCTATGAAATTGGTGTCTTAAAAGGGAAAGTAGAGCCTGGTTGTAGTGTAGCTATCGTTGGTTCAGGGCCAGTTGGATTGGCAGCTCTCTTGACGGCACAATTCTATTCTCCAGCTAAATTGATTATGGTGGACCTAGACGATAACCGTTTGGATACTGCAGTTTCTTTCGGTGCTACTCATAAGATTAATTCTTCAGATCCTGAAAAGGCAATTCAAGAAATTTATGATTTGACAGATGGTCGAGGTGTGGATGTTGCTATAGAAGCTGTTGGTATTCCTGCAACGTTTGATCTCTGCCAAAAGATTATCGGTGTAGATGGAACAGTAGCTAACTGTGGTGTGCATGGTAAACCAGTTCAGTTTGATTTGGACACTCTTTGGATTCGGAACATTAACGTGACTACTGGGTTGGTTTCTACCAATACAACTCCTCAGCTTTTGAAAGCCTTAGAAAGTCATAAAATTGAACCTGAAAAATTGGTAACTCATTATTTCAAACTTAGTTGAAAGTTCTATAATGAAGTTAGCCACCCAGCCCTCCTAAAAATTAGATACTTCAACTAGCTTATAGCTAGTTCTCGATTTCATTTGATAAGAGGCTTGATGCTGTTAGGCTGGCGAGCCAAGGCTAAGACTAGCCTTGGTTTAGCTGACGAAACAGCTTCAAGGGTTCCTCCTGTCAAATGAAAGCTAATTTAGGCATAAGAAAACACCTCTGTGTTATACTTGTTGTTCAATCACAAACAAAAGAAAGGCACAGAGATGCAAAACCATTATACTACAAAAGCCAAACATTTGACAATCGATAGCCGTCGCTTAATCGAACGATGGAAAAAAGAAGGGAAATCAAATAGAGAAATTGCCTCTCTACTTGGAAAAGCTCCTCAAACTATCCACACTGAAATCAAGCGTGGGACAGTCCTACAATGTCTTGAAAAAGGGCGCTTCAAAAAGGTTTATTCTGCCGACTATGCTCAACGATCTTATGAAAGCAATCGCAAGCGATCGGTCAAGAAATCAAGCTTGACCAAGGAACTAAAGGAAAAGATTCTCCACTATCATAATCAAAAGTTTTCTCCTGAAATGATGGTCAAGGCTAAGGAGGTTAACGTGAGCATTTCTACCATCTACTACTGGATTCATCATGGAAAATTGGGGTTAACCAAACAGGATCTGCTATATCCTAGAAAAGGAAAATCTGTTAAGAAACAAGCTAGCACCAATTTAAAACCCGCTGGTCAATCTATCGAACAGAGGCCTGAAGCTATTAATCTGCGATTGGAAAGTGGGCATTATGAGATTGATACGGTTCTGCTTACAAGAGCGAAAAACTATTGTTTGCTTGTCTTGACTGACCGAAAGAGTAGACATCAGATCATCCGATTAATTCCAAATAAAAGCGCTGAGTCGGTCAATCAGGCTCTAAAACTCATCTTAAAACAACACAAGATTCTGTCCATTACGGCAGATAATGGAACGGAATTCAACCGCTTGTCTGATGTGTTTTCTAAGGAGCATATCTATTATGCACACCCCTATGCCTCTTGGGAAAGGGGAACTAATGAGAATCACAATAGGCTCATTCGGAGATGGTTACCTAAAGGAACTAAAAAACGACTCCCAAAGAAGTCGCATTCATCGAAAAGTGGATTAATAACTATCCTAAAAAATGCTTGAACTACAAGTCGCCTAGAGAATTTCTTCTCGCTGGCTAACTTGAACTTGAAATTTAGCTTTCAAACTTAGTGAAATAGAAAAGGCCTATGAAGTATTTAGTAAGGCTGCCGATCATCATGCGATTAAAGTGATCATTGAAAACGATATTTCAGAAGGTTAATCTTGTTTTTAAATCCAGTTATTCGTTTTTGAATAGCTGGATTTTTTGAAAATGTTATATAATTCGTGAAAATGAGCAAAATTCTTTCATTGTTCTCAAAATTTCGCTATAATATACGGTACAAAGGAAGTTAAACTATGTATCGAGTTATAAAAATGTACGGAGATTTTGAACCGTGGTGGTTTATAGAAGGCTGGGAAGACGACGTCATTGCGAGCAAAAAATTTGATAACTATTATGATGCTTTGAAATATTATAAGTCTTGTTGGTTTGAGTTAGAAAAGGAGATTCCCCTTTACAAAAGTAGAGGAGACTTGATGACTATTTTTTGGGATCCAGAAGATAAACGCTGGTGTGAAGAATGCGATGAATTTCTTCAGCAATATCATTCCTTGGCTTTGTTGGAAGATGGTCAAGTCATTCCTGATGAAAAATTTAGACCTGGTTACGAAAAGCAGACTGGTTTAGAAATCCACCGTACTTGTCGCATAAAAAAAGAAGAAACAACTTTTTAATGAAGTTGTTTCTTCTTTTTTTATATTTTCTTCGAATAATAAGAATGAGGAGGAAGATATGGTACAAACACTTGCACAAGAATTGATTACACTGGCCAAAAAACAGGGAGCTCAGGACATCTATTTTGTTCCTAAAGAAAAGATTTATGAGCTACATATGCGAGTTGGAGATGAGAGACATTTGATTAACACCTATGACTTTGAAAAGTTGGGGGCTGTCATTAGTCATTTTAAGTTTATTGCGGGGATGAACGTTGGAGAAAAACGCCGTAGTCAGCTTGGTTCCTGTGATTATCAGCATGGAGACAAGATTTCTTCATTACGTTTATCGACGGTGGGAGATTATCGTGGTCATGAGAGTCTAGTAATTCGGCTTTTGCATGATCAAGAACAAGAGTTGCGCTTCTGGTTTCAGGACCTTATAGAACTGGAAAAGGGCTTTAGGCAACGCGGACTTTATCTTTTTGCAGGCCCCGTAGGAAGTGGCAAAACTACTTTGATGCATGAATTAGCCAAGTCATTGTTCAAGGGACAACAGGTCATGTCCATTGAAGATCCAGTAGAAATTAAGCAGGAAGAGATGCTGCAACTACAGCTCAATGAAGCTATCGGACTTAGCTATGAGAACTTGATAAAACTTTCCCTACGACATCGTCCAGATCTTTTAATCATTGGAGAAATTCGAGATAGTGAAACAGCCCGTGCTGTTGTACGAGCGAGCTTAACGGGAGCTACAGTGTTTTCGACCATCCATGCAAAGAGTATTCGTGGGGTTTATGAGCGCCTCTTAGAACTTGGTGTTAGTGAAGATGAACTTGCAGTTGTTTTACAAGGTGTTTGTTATCAAAGACTAATCGGGGGAGGAGGAATTATTGATTTTGCAAATGGAAATTATCAAGAACACCAGGCAGAAAAGTGGAATGGACAAATTGACCAGCTTCTTAAAGAAGGACATATCACTGCCCTTCAAGCTGAAACGGAGAAAATTAGCTACCAGTAAGCAGAAGAAAATCATCACTCTTTTTAACAATTTATTTTCTAGTGGTTTTCATCTGGTAGAAATCATTTCCTTTCTAGAGAGAAGTCTCTTGTTGGAAAAGGAATATGTATCGCAGATGCGTCTAGGACTCTCGCAGGGAAAATCCTTCTCGGAAATGATGGGGACTTTAGGTTTTTCAAGTTCAATTGTCACGCAACTTTCCTTGGCTGAAGTTCATGGGAATCTTCATTTGAGTTTAGGGAAAATTGAAGAGTATCTAGATAATCTTGCTAAGGTCAAGAAAAAGTTAATCGAAGTTGCGACCTATCCAATCATTTTGTTAGCTTTCTTACTGCTCATTATGTTGGGGTTGCGAAATTATCTCTTGCCCCAACTGGATAGTAGTAATATAGCTACTTTAGTGATTAGCAACTTACCACAGATTTTTCTTGGGCTTGCTCTAGCGTTAAGTCTTGCATCTTTAACAGGATTGATTTTTTACAGAAAATCTAGGAAGATACAAGTCTTTTCTTTTCTAGCTAGAATCCCCTTTCTAGGTGTGTTTGTTCAGTATTATCTAACTGCCTATTATGCTCGAGAATGGGGAAATATGATTGGACAGGGTTTAGAATTGTCGCAGATTTTTCAGATGATGCAGGAGCAAGACAATCCTCTTTTTAAGGAAATCGGACATGATTTATCCCTGTCCTTGCAAAATGGGCATGAATTTTCTATGGTTGTGCAGAATTATCCTTTTTTTAGAAGAGAGTTGGGATTGATTATTGAATATGGAGAGATCAAATCCAAGTTGGGAAGCGAATTGGAAATCTATGCGGAAAAAACGTGGGAATCCTTCTTTACCCGAGTTAATCGTACCATGAATCTAGTTCAACCCCTGGTTTTTATTTTTGTAGCCCTACTAATCGTTTTATTGTATGCAGCTATGTTGCTGCCCATGTATCAAAATATGGAGGTTAATTTTTAGATGAAAAAAATGATGATGAAATTAAAAGAAGCTACGGTAAAAGGGTTCACTCTTGTAGAAATGTTAGTGGTCCTTCTTATCATTAGCGTCCTACTCTTACTTTTTGTACCAAATCTAACGAAGCAAAAGGATGCAGTGAATGACAAGGGGAAAGCAGCAGTCGTCAAGGTGGTAGAAAGCCAGGCCGAACTCTATAGTCTGGAGAAAAATGAGCGTGCAAGCCTAAGCAAGTTAGAGGCAGATGGACGTATCACTGCTGAGCAAGCAAAAGCTTACAAAGAGTATCATGATAAACAAAAGACAAGTCAAACAGTTGCGGATTAGGGCTTTTACCATGCTAGAAAGTCTATTGGTCTTAGGGATAGTCAGCATTTTGGCCTTGGGTTTGTCAAGTTCAGTTCAATCCACTTTTGCGGCGGTGGAAGAACAAATTTTCTTTATGGAGTTTGAGGAACTTTACCGAGAAACCCAGAAGCGAAGTCTGGCTAGTCAACAAAAGATGAATTTAATGTTAGAAGAGAGGAGCATTAGTAATGGTTATCAAAAGTTAGCCATTCCTAAAGGGATTCAGCTTCAGTCACATCAGTCAATAACATTTGATAAGGCTGGAGGTAGTTCATATCTGGTTAGCATCAGATTTCAAACAAGGAAAGAAGTGGTTCGCTACCGACTAAATATAGGAAATGGGAAGATTAAACGTATTCAAGAAGCAAAAAATTAAGGCGGTTATTTTACTGGAGGCAGTGATTTCACTAGTCATTTTCGCCAGTATTGCAACTCTCTTGCTGGGACAGATTCAAGAAAGTAGAAAGAGAGAAGCAGAACTTCTAAAACAGGAAGAAATTTTGCGAGTGGCTCGTATGGCTTTGCAGACTGGACAAAAGCAGTTGACTGTCAATGGGTTTACGGTTCATGTTATCTCGAATGAGCAAGGTTTGGAGGTGTATTATGGGACTGAAAAATTGCTGGCAATTCAAGATAAGTAGAGTCAGAGCGTTTACTCTTTTAGAATCCATGGTTGCTCTTCTTGTGATTAGTGGGAGTTTGCTTCTTTTTCAATCTATGAGCCAACTCTTGGTTTCAGAAGTTCGCTACCAGCAGAAAAGTGAGCAAAAAGAATGGCTCTTATTTGTGGATCAGCTGGAAGCAGAGCTGAATCGAGCCCAATTTGAAAAAGTAGAGAATGATAGACTTTACCTCAAACAGGATGGGAACCCCATTTCCATGGGAAAATCAAAGTCAGATGATTTTCGTAAAACAGATGCCAGTGGACGTGGCTACCAGCCGATGGTTTACGGTCTGAAATCAGCTCATATTTACCAAAACGGGCAAAATGTTCATTTTAATTTTCAGTTTGAAAAGGGACTTGAGAGGGAGTTTATCTATCGTGTGGAAAAAGAAAAAAGTTAGGGCTGGAGTTCTCCTTTACGCTATCACTGTTGCTGGAATTTTTAGTCTTTTGTTGCAGTTTTATCTGAACCGGCAAGTAGCTCATCATCAGGATTATGTCTTAAATAAAGAGAAACTGGTGGCTTATGCGATGGCTAAGAGAACCTATGAAAGAGCTAATTCTGAAAGTGGAGAACAGTCATTTAATGCAGGAAAGGCAACTTATCGTAATGACCAAAAGGGATTTACAGCGATTGTTGACACTGGGAAAAATCAATTTGAATTTCACTTTTCACCTTTGAAAAAGACCGACGATAAGACGAAGAAAACAGAAAAAAAGTCAAAAGAAGAAAGCGAGAAGAAAAAAGAAGAGGTTAAAAAAGAGGCCACCGAGCCATCTAAAGTTGCTCCTTCTAAGAATGATAAGACATAGATTATCAGATTTGTAAAATATAGTTTAAGTGGTGATGTTGGACTCAGTGGGTTAGGACAAGGTTTTTGTCTGAAATCATGCTATAATAGATACATATGGAGGACGGAAAATGTCAAGTGTAAAATTGTATCTAGTGCGTCATGGAAAAACAATGTTTAATACGATTGGGCGTGCTCAAGGTTGGAGTGATACTCCACTGACAGCTGAAGGAGAGCGAGGTATTCACGAATTGGGAATTGGTTTGCGTGAGTCTGGCTTAACCTTTGAGCGTGCTTATTCAAGTGACTCAGGGCGAACTATCCAAACTATGGGAATTATCCTTGAGGAGCTTGCTTTAACAGGGGAAATTCCTTATCGTATGGATAAGCGAATCCGTGAATGGTGCTTTGGTAGTTTTGATGGTGCTTATGATGGAGACCTTTTTATGGGGATCATTCCGCGTATTTTTAATGTCGACCATGTGCATCGTTTGTCCTATGCTGAACTAGCTGAAGGTCTGGTAGAAGTAGATACAGCAGGCTGGGCTGAAGGCTGGGAAAAACTAAGTGGTCGTATCTGGGAAGGTTTTGAAGCCATTGCTAAGGAAATGGAAGCTAATGGGGGAGGAAATGCTCTCGTAGTCAGCCATGGAATGACTATTGGAACCATTGTTTATTTAATCAACGGCATGCATCCGCATGGCCTTGATAATGGAAGTGTGACGATTCTCGAGTACCAAGATGGTCAGTTCTCGGTCAAGATTGTTGGCGACCGTAGCTACCGTGAAATTGGACGAGCTAAACTAGAAGAGCAAGCTAGTTCAGAGCAATAAAAATTCGGTTCTCAATTAGAAGATTTTTAAACGATTTTATAGAATGCTGATGTCGTCATTGCACAAGCTTGTAAGAATTAAGTGCTTTGACAATAGCATTCTTTTTTGTTAGAATAGCATCAACATGAAAGCATAAGAAGGGACTGACAGAGTTGTCGTTCCCTTTTGTCTATCTTAGAAGGGGGAAATATGCTGTTTCAGAAAATAAAAGCCTATAAATGGCAGGCTCTAGCTTCCTTAATTATGACAGGTCTAATGGTAACGAGTTCACTCTTGCAACCGCGTTATTTGCAGGAAGTTTTAGAGGCACTGCTAACAGGTGATAATGAGGCTATTTATAGTATCGGTTTTTGGTTAATCCTGGTTGCCTTGATTGGTCTAGTCGCAGGTGGAATTAATGTTGTATTAGCAGCTTACATTGCTCAAGGAGTTTCGTCAGACTTACGGGAAGATGCCTTTCGTAAGATTCAAACTTTTTCATACGCTAATATTGAGAAATTTAATGCAGGGAACCTTGTTGTTCGTATGACCAACGACATCAATCAGATTCAAAACGTAGTCATGATGACCTTCCAAATTCTCTTTCGACTACCACTTTTGTTTATCGGTTCCTTTATTCTAGCAGTTGTCACCCTACCTTCTCTATGGTGGGTGCTGGTTCTCATGGTTGTTCTGATTGTTGTCATAATGGGTTTTATGATGGGAGTGGTGGGACCACGCTTTTCAAAGTTCCAGACCTTACTAGAGCGTATCAATGCCATTGCTAAAGAAAATTTGCGTGGTGTGCGCGTGGTTAAGTCTTTTGTCAGAGAAAAAGATCAGTTTGATAAGTTTACGCAGGTGTCAGATGAATTATTGGGAGAAAACCTTTATATTGGTTATGCCTTTTCTGTTATGCAACCTGCAATGATGTTAATTTCGTATGGGGCTGTTTTTCTCTCAATCTGGCTTGTAGCAGGTATGGCAGAGTCAGATCCATCAGTCGTTGGTTCCATTGCTTCCTTTGTGAACTATCTGAGTCAGATTATCTTTACTATCGTTATGGTTGGATTTTTGGGGAACTCAGTTACTCGTGCCATGATTTCCCTCCGTCGTATTCGCGAAATCCTTGATACAGAACCGGCTATGACCTTTAAAGATGTGGAAGATGAAGAATTAGAAGGAAGTCTCAGTTTTGAAAATGTAACCTTCACCTATCCAAATGATGAAGAACCTATCCTAAAAGATGTATCTTTCGATATTGCAGCTGGTGAGATGGTTGGGGTTGTCGGAGCAACCGGTGCAGGGAAATCAACCTTGGCTCAGTTGATTCCACGTCTGTTTGATCCTCAGCAAGGTTCGATCAAAATTGGTGGAAAGGACATTCGGACAGTTAGCGAAGGGACGCTTCGCAAGACAGTCTCCATCGTCCTACAAAGAGCCATTCTCTTTAGTGGAACCATCGCAGATAATCTCAGACAAGGAAAGGGAGATGCGACAGTTTCAGAGATGGAACGCGCAGCTCGTATCGCACAAGCTAGTGAATTTATTAGTCGCATGGAATTGGCTTTTGAAAGTCCGGTTGAGGAACGTGGAACTAACTTTTCTGGTGGACAAAAACAAAGAATGTCCATTGCGCGTGGGATTGTCAGCAATCCTAAGATTTTGATTTTCGATGATTCAACCTCTGCACTTGATGCCAAATCAGAGCGTTTGGTTCAAGAAGCCCTCAACAAGGACTTAAAGGGAACGACTACGATTATCATCGCACAAAAGATTAGCTCTGTTGTTCATGCGGATAAAATTTTAGTGCTTGATCAAGGTCGATTGATTGGTCAAGGTAAGCATGCTGACTTGGTTGCAACAAACCCAGTTTATCGTGAAATTTATGAAACGCAAAAAGGAAAGGAGGAGTAGGATGAAGACATTTGAATTTTTTTGGAACTATTTTAAAGTTTACAAGATATCCTTTATCGTTGTCATTGCTATGATTATCATTGCAACGGTAGCACAAGCCCTCTTTCCAGTATTTGCAGGTCAAACAGTCACAGAGCTGGCTAATTTGGTTATAGCCTATCAAAATGGAAATCCAGATATGGTTTGGCAAAGTCTATTGGGACTCCTGATTAATCTTGCTTATATTTTGATAGTTTTAGTAGTTTCTAGTCTCATCTATATGGTCTTGATGAGCCGCATTATTGCCGAATCGACAAATGAGATGCGTAAGGGACTGTTTGGCAAGCTTTCTCGCTTGACAGTTTCCTTCTTTGACCGCCATCAAGATGGGGATATTCTGTCTCGTTTTACCAGTGATTTGGATAATATTCTCCAAGCTTTCAACGAAAGTCTAGTGTCTGTCATGACCAATATTGCCCTTTATATTGGCTTGCTGATTGTCATGTTTGCCAAAAATGTCACCTTGGCTTTGATTACGATTGCCAGCACTCCAGTTGCTATCATCATGTTGTTCTTTATCTTAAAGCTCGCGCGGAAATATACCAACCTTCAACAAAAAGAAGTTGGGAAACTCAATGCTTATATGGATGAGAGTATCTCTGGACAAAAAGCAGTTATCGTTCAAGGTATCCAAGAAGATGTGATTGCTGGCTTTGTTGAGCAAAATGAACGGGTTCGAAAGGCTACTTTCAAGGGCAGAATGTTTTCAGGAATTCTTTTTCCTGTTATGAACGGGATGAGCTTGGTCAATACAGCAGTCGTTATTTTTGTAGGTTCAGCTGTATTATTGAATGATCAGAATATCGAGAAAGCAACTGCACTTGGTTTGATTGTCATGTTTACTCAGTTTTCGCAACAGTATTACCAGCCCATTATCCAATTAGCGGCGAGCTGGGGAAGTTTGCAATTGGCCTTTACAGGTGCAGACCGTATCCAAGAAATGTTTGATGCAGAGGAAGAAATTCGTCCTCAAGATGCTCCAGCCTTTAGCGAATTAAAAGAGGGTGTGGAGATTCGTAACGTAGACTTCTCCTATCTCCCAGGGAAACCGATTCTAAAAGATGTCAGCATTTCAGCTCCAAAAGGGAAAATGATAGCGGTAGTTGGTCCGACAGGTTCAGGGAAGACTACCATCATGAATTTAATCAATCGTTTTTATGATGTGGATGCAGGCAGTATCAGCTTTGATGGTAGAGATATCCGAGAATTTGACTTGGATAGTTTGCGAAGTAAGGTGGGAATTGTTCTACAGGATTCTGTTTTGTTCAGCGGAACTATTCGGGACAATATTCGATTTGGTGTACCAGATGCCAGTCAGGAAATGGTAGAAGCAGCTGCTAAGGCTACACACATCCATGACTACATCGAAAGCTTGCCAGATAAGTATGATACCTTGATTGATGATGACCAGAGCGTCTTCTCGACTGGTCAGAAGCAGTTGATTTCCATCGCTCGTACCTTGATGACAGATCCACAGGTCTTAATCTTGGATGAGGCAACATCAAACGTTGATACTGTAACAGAAAGTAAGATTCAAAATGCCATGGAAGCTATTGTGGCAGGAAGAACTAGTTTTGTGATTGCTCACCGCTTAAAAACCATTCTCAATGCCGATCAGATTATTGTCCTTAAGGATGGTGAGGTTATCGAACAAGGAAATCATCACGAATTACTCAAGCTTGGAGGTTTTTACTCCGAACTGTATCACAATCAATTTGTCTTTGAATAATACTCTTCGAAAATCTCTTCAAACCACGTCAGCGTCCCCTTGCCGTACTCAAGTATAGCCTGCGGCTAGCTTCCTAGTTTGCTCTTTGATTTTCATTGAGTATAAGCAAAAAAGTTGTCCTAATTTTGGGCAACTTTTTCTGATAAAAAAATTTTATCACGGACTTAAAAAATACATATTAGACAGGAGTGGGCAAGGATGATAAGATAAGATTATCAATGGAGAAGGAAAGGAAATCAGTGATGGCAAGAACAGTTGTTGGAGTAGCGGCAAACCTATGTCCTGTGGACGCAGAAGGAAAAAATATTCATTCATCAGTCTCTTGTAAATTTGCTGAGAGTATTCGTCAGGTTGGCGGACTTCCTTTGGTGATTCCAGTTGGGGATGAGTCGGTGGTCCATGACTATGTAGAAATGATTGATAAGCTCATCTTGACTGGGGGACAAAATGTTCATCCTCAGTTTTATGGTGAAGAAAAAACGATTGATAGTGATGATTATAACCTAGCTCGTGATGAGTTTGAGCTCGCTCTTCTACAAGAAGCATTGCGTCAGAATAAGCCAATTTTAGCCATCTGCCGTGGCGTTCAGCTTGTGAATGTTGCCTTTGGTGGGACACTCAATCAGGAGATTGAAGGTCATTGGCAAGGTCTACCTTTTGGGACTTCACATTCTATTGAGACAGTTGATGGCAGTGTGGTGTCTAAATTATTTGGTAAAGAAAGTCAAGTAAACTCAGTGCACCGTCAGAGCATTAAAGACCTGGCACCAAATTTCCGTGTGACGGCTGTGGATCCACGTGACCAAACTGTTGAAGCAATTGAATCCATTGATGAACACCGTATTATTGGTCTCCAGTGGCATCCAGAATTTCTGGTCAATGAAGAAGATGGAAACTTAGAATTATTTGAGTATTTATTGAATGAATTGTAACGACTAGAAATTTAGTCGTTTTTTTATTCGTTGTTTACGAATGTTTATAGAGTTGCATTTTTACGCAAACGTTTGAATTGTGATAAAAATTGGAAATTTTTAGTATAAAAACTTGAAAAAATTGTTAGTAAGCGTTATGATAGAAAGGAAGAAATTTTGGAGGAATACTATGTCACATATTAAATTTGATTATTCAAAAGTATTAGACAAATTTGTTGCACCACATGAAGTGGAGTACATGCAATCACAAGTTACAGCAGCAGACGAATTGATTCGTAAAGGAACTGGTGCTGGTAGCGACTTCTTGGGTTGGTTGGACCTTCCTGAAAACTACGACCGCGAAGAATTTGACCGCATCTTGAAAGCTGCTGAACAAATCAAATCAGACAGCGATGTTTTGGTTGTTATCGGTATCGGTGGATCATACCTTGGAGCTAAAGCAGCCATTGACTTCTTGAACCACCATTTTGCAAACTTGCAAACCAAAGAAGAACGCAAAGCACCACAAATCCTTTATGCTGGGAACTCAATCTCATCAACTTACCTTGCTGACTTGGTAGAGTATGTTTCAGATAAAGACTTCTCAGTAAACGTGATTTCTAAATCAGGTACAACAACTGAACCAGCCATCGCTTTCCGTGTCTTCAAAGAACTTTTGGTTAAGAAATACGGTCAAGAAGAAGCTAACAAACGTATCTATGCAACAACTGACCGCCAAAAAGGTGCAGTTAAGGTTGAAGCAGATGCTAACGGTTGGGAAACTTTTGTAGTTCCAGATGATATCGGTGGACGCTTCTCAGTATTGACCGCAGTTGGATTGCTTCCAATCGCTGCATCAGGTGCAGATATCAAAGCCCTTATGGAAGGTGCTAATGCTGCTCGTAAAGATTACACATCAGACAAACTTTCAGAAAACGAAGCTTACCAATACGCTGCAGTTCGTAACATCCTTTACCGTAAAGGATATGCTACTGAAATCTTGGTAAACTACGAGCCATCACTTCAATACTTCTCAGAATGGTGGAAACAATTGGCTGGTGAGTCAGAAGGGAAAGACCAAAAAGGTATTTACCCAACTTCAGCTAACTTCTCAACAGACTTGCACTCATTGGGTCAATTTATTCAAGAAGGAACTCGTATCATGTTTGAAACAGTTGTCCGCGTTGACAAACCACGTAAGAACGTGATTATCCCTACTTTGGAAGAAGATCTTGACGGACTTGGTTACCTTCAAGGAAAAGACGTTGACTTCGTTAACAAAAAAGCAACTGACGGTGTTCTTCTTGCCCACACTGACGGTGACGTGCCAAACATGTACGTGACTCTTCCTGAGCAAGACGCCTTCACTCTTGGTTACACTATCTACTTCTTCGAATTGGCTATCGCCCTTTCAGGTTACTTGAATGCTATCAACCCATTTGACCAACCAGGTGTTGAAGCTTACAAACGTAACATGTTTGCCCTTCTTGGTAAACCAGGATTTGAAGAATTGAGCAAAGAACTCAACGCTCGTCTATAATAGAGCTGAAAAGAGTGGTTTTACCACTCTTTTTGCTTTTTCTTGAAAAGAGAAATTGGACTCTGGCACGACTTGTGATATAATATAGAGAGCAAAAAGGCAGACGCCTAGAGACTATATAGGAGAAGATATGTCAAAAGATATTCGTGTGCGTTATGCACCAAGTCCAACAGGACTACTACACATCGGAAATGCCCGTACAGCATTGTTTAACTACTTGTATGCACGCCACCATGGTGGAACTTTTATCATCCGTATCGAGGATACTGACCGCAAGCGTCACGTCGAAGACGGAGAACGTTCGCAGCTTGAAAACCTTCGTTGGTTGGGAATGGATTGGGATGAAAGTCCAGAGACTCATGAAAACTACCGCCAATCAGAGCGTTTGGAACTCTATCAAAAATATATCGACCAATTGCTTGCTGAAGGGAAAGCCTACAAATCTTACGTCACTGAAGAAGAGTTGGCAGCTGAACGTGAACGCCAAGAAGCAGCTGGTGAAACACCTCGTTACATTAACGAATACCTTGGTATGAGCGAGGAAGAAAAAGCAGCTTATGTTGCAGAACGTGAAGCCGCAGGTATTATCCCAACTGTTCGTTTGGCAGTTAATGAGTCTGGTATCTATAAGTGGCATGATATGGTCAAAGGTGATATCGAATTTGAAGGTGGCAATATCGGTGGGGACTGGGTTATCCAAAAGAAAGATGGCTACCCAACTTACAACTTTGCCGTTGTGATCGATGACCACGATATGCAAATTTCTCATGTTATTCGTGGAGATGACCACATTGCTAATACACCAAAACAACTTATGGTTTATGAGGCACTTGGTTGGGAAGCTCCAGAGTTCGGTCATATGACCTTGATCATCAACTCTGAAACTGGTAAGAAGTTGTCTAAACGTGACACCAACACCCTTCAGTTCATCGAAGATTATCGTAAGAAAGGCTACCTGCCAGAAGCAGTCTTTAACTTTATCGCTCTTCTTGGCTGGAACCCTGGTGGAGAAGACGAAATCTTCTCTCGTGAAGAACTCATTAAGCTCTTTGATGAAAACCGCCTCAGCAAGTCTCCAGCAGCCTTCGATCAGAAGAAGCTTGATTGGATGAGCAATGACTACATTAAGAATGCGGATCTTGAAACTATCTTTGAAATGGCAAAACCATTCCTTGAAGAAGCAGGACGTTTGACAGACAAGGCTAAAAAATTGGTGGAACTCTACAAACCACAAATGAAATCAGTGGATGAAATCGTTCCATTGACAGATCTCTTCTTCTCAGACTTCCCAGAATTGACAGAAGTAGAACGAGAAGTCATGGCTGGTGAAACAGTCCCAACAGTTCTTGAAGCTTTCAAAGCAAAACTTGAAGCCATGTCAGAAGATGAGTTTGTGGTAGAAAATATCTTCCCACAAATCAAAGCAGTACAAAAAGAAACAGGTATCAAAGGGAAGAACCTCTTCATGCCTATCCGTATCGCTGTTTCAGGAGAAATGCATGGTCCTGAATTACCAGATACCATCTACTTGCTTGGACGTGAAAAATCTATCCAACACATTGAAAAAATGTTGGAAGAAATTGCGAAATAATCTGGCGGAATTAAATTTCGTTCTAGATATTTGTAGAAGTAAAAACTGAGAGAATCACCTGGTTCTCTCTTTTTTATTGCCAAAGCAGAATCATATTCAATTAATACTCTTCGAAAATCTCTTCAAACCACGTCAGATTTATCTGCAACCTCAAAGCCGTGCTTTGAGCAACCTGCGGCTAGCTTCCTAGTTTGCTCTTTGATTTTCATTGAGTATAAATTTTTAAGTGACGCTTTAAAAAGAGTTCTTTTTATATGTACTTATTTGAAAATGCAAAAGTTTTAGTGTATAATACTAAGTGACAGGGCAAGGGAAAGAAGTCAGTGATATGGTAAAATTCTTTACAAACAGACTCGAATTAGCCCAGACATCGTCTATGTTGTTTGTTGAGTCGACTTATTTTTTCTTTGCGTTTTGCTGGACACAGGAAGAAATTCATGAGTTCATGCAACTATCATCCATAACGATGCCTTCGTTTTCGATTCGAAGTTTATATGCGAGACTTTAGATTTAGATGTATGTCTTACTAGAGGTGCATATTTTTCTCTTTCTTCTCCCAAAAATAGAAAGAAATCGACCTTGCTCTGTTTACCTTGCGTTAAGCAAGGTTTTTTTGTGGAATAGTAGTGGGCGATTTACGATTTTTCTATCAAGTGGTATAATATTAACTATCCTGATGAATTGAGGAACTCAAATGAAAGAATTTAACAAATCAATCAAATTAGAGCATGTGGCTTATGATATTCGTGGACCAGTTCTTGAGGAAGCCATGCGTATGCGAGCAAATGGAGAAAAAATCCTCCGTTTGAATACAGGGAACCCAGCTGAGTTTGGTTTTACCGCACCAGATGAGGTTATCCATGATTTGATTATGAATGCGCGTGATAGTGAAGGTTATTCAGATTCAAAAGGTATCTTTTCAGCTCGCAAAGCTATTATGCAGTACTGTCAGCTCAAAAAATTCCCAAATGTA
The DNA here is from genome assembly GCF_047464615.1 of Streptococcus infantis. GTDB lineage: Bacteria > Bacillota > Bacilli > Lactobacillales > Streptococcaceae > Streptococcus > Streptococcus infantis_Y. Next base: position 101,215 of record NZ_JASHBO010000007.1, on the reverse strand, counting down.
GGTATTGATGATATCTATCTTGGAAATGGTGTTAGTGAACTAATTGTTATGTCCATGCAAGGTCTCTTGGACAATGGCGATGAAGTCTTGGTTCCAATGCCTGACTACCCACTTTGGACAGCTGCAGTTAGCTTGGCTGGAGGAAATGCCGTTCACTACGTCTGTGATGAAGAAGCTGAATGGTATCCAGACCTAGATGACATTAAGTCTAAGATTAGTTCAAATACTAAGGCTATCGTTTTAATCAATCCAAATAATCCAACGGGAGCCCTCTATCCCAAAGAACTCTTGTTAGATATTATCGAGATTGCTCGTCAAAATGACTTGATTATCTTTGCAGATGAAATCTACGACCGTATGGTTATGGATGGCAATGTCCACACACCAGTAGCTAGTTTGGCTCCAGACCTTTTCTGTGTTAGCATGAATGGTCTGTCTAAATCGCACCGTATCGCTGGTTTCCGTGTAGGTTGGATGGTCTTGTCTGGACCTAAACATCATGTAAAGGGCTATATTGAAGGTCTCAACATGCTTTCAAACATGCGCCTTTGTTCCAACGTCTTGGCTCAACAGGTTGTTCAAACTTCGCTAGGTGGTCACCAATCGGTGGACGAATTACTCTTGCCAGGTGGTCGTATCTACGAGCAAAGAAACTTCATCTATAATGCCATTCAAGATATTCCTGGTTTGTCAGCGGTTAAACCTAAAGCGGGTCTTTATATCTTCCCTAAAATTGACCGCAATATGTATCGTATCGATGATGATGAACAATTTGTCCTTGATTTCTTGAAGCAAGAAAAAGTACTTTTGGTTCATGGACGAGGCTTTAACTGGAAAGAACCAGATCACTTCCGTATCGTATATCTGCCACGCGTAGATGAGTTAGCCCAAATCCAAGAAAAGATGACTCGTTTCTTGAAGCAGTATCGTAGATAAGAACGATCTAGGTTTCGAGTACAATCAGTAAATTTTATCTCAGAGAAATCAAATGTTTTGATGATTTTAACATTGTTTCTCTGAGTTTTTTCATGTTATTAAAAAATGTATTGATTATCTGCAATATCCTGAGAAGTTTGAATTTGTTGATTTAGATAATGAAGTATCTGCGATTGAACTTCTTTAATGTTGTGCATATAAATAAAAATGAAGCAAGAGTGTAAAATTGAATGGGATAGGGTAGACGAATAAAATGTTAACTACGAAAAAGATTATTGCGGAATTTGAGGAAAGTTCTAATGATATTAAATTTCTTGAATTTAACAAAAAACTAACGGATAGTATAGAAAGACCACAAGAACTGAAGTTTATCTTAGAACATTTTTCTTATGTAACTGTGAATGGTTATTTAAAAATCTTGGGGAATGATTCAGAGAATGGATTCAGCTACTGTAATGAATTGTTTTCAAAATGTTATAACTCGAATCGTTGTTTGATAGCTTATGATATCTTGGGTGGTCTATTTGCAATAAATATTGAAAAATTAAATGCAATAGAATATTTCGCTCCCGATACATTAGAATGGGAGGATTTGGAGATAGATTATAAGGACTTTTTATATTGGGTGACGACAAATCAGTTAGACACATTTTATCAAGAACTGATAGTACCAGATTTGTTCACATTAGATTTATCGCTTGAAAAAAATGAAGTTGTTTTGACCTATCCTTTTATTTGGTCAATGGAGTACACTCCATCAGGTGCAGTTAGAAAAATAGTTCCCTTTAAAGAATTGTTAGAAATGAATGCTGATTTTTATAGACAGTTAAGGATGTGATAAATAAAGGGTACAATGCATGAAAAAGATATTTGAAATTAGTACATACAGTGAAATAGTATTAAATGGGAAATAATCATTAATGTAAACTGTTATTATTAAAGGCTTCCAAAGCAAAAAGCTTTTTTGTATAAATGTGTATTACGAATGTGTGACTGATAGACAAACATTAAAATATATGATAAACAAAAATAGAAAAAAATTAAAAGGAGAATCCTTATGTCAGTAATTTCATCAGTGGGCCTCACATATTGGTTGACAAAAGAAAAAGTCAAATAGTGTAGATAATAAATCTCACAATGAAATAAGGTCGGGCAAAAAGTCTTTAAAATAAAAGAAAAGCATATTATTAGATGTTTAAAAACCGTGATTTAACGCGATTCTTGAATTTTAAAATTTCGATGTATTGCAATAAAAATTAACCGAAAAACTACATTCTTTGTGAAATAAATTAGATGTTCGGATATATAGAGAAACGCTCTAGACAAAATCTCATGAGCCAGAAATATTGAATCAGCAACTGGATGAGGAAGCCTTTCTTACTCATCTCACCCAAAAAGAAAACTGGTGGATTGGGCTTTCAAAAGAAAAACAAGGGAATTTTGTTATTCCCTACTATGTTCTAGGTCAGGACTGGCAGATCGTCCTTGCAGATCAGGAATTTGAGGGTTTGCTAGTCATGTCTTTTGAAGCTCCTTATCAAGTCAACTTTGAAAAGTGGAAGCGTGATGTTGAAAAGACACTCTTTTATGGTTCGGTCAATTTAGATCAGTCTGAAAGTCTCTTTTCTTACTACGAACCCATTTATCGAGTGATCATCCAGGGGAATCTCCAGCAGATTATCGAGGAGTTGACCTTGCTTGAGAAGATTGTCCTTGAAAATACACCAAGGGTATCCATTACCAAGCAGCTCTTTACCCAGTTTGTCATGGATGTCTTCCATCTTTTTGAACATTTGAAAGCTGACGATATGACAGATATTGTCAAGAACATTCATGCCATTACAACTTTTGAGGATTTAGTCGCTTATACCAAGGAGACCTTGACTTCCTTCTTTGGCCAATACCGCATGAATGAAAATGTGGTCAGTGTGCTCGAGGTCATTGGTAGAGATTACAAAAAAGAACTTTCTCTCAAGGATATCAGCAAGGATCTCTTTATCAATCCCGTTTATTTGGGTCAGCTAATCAAGAAGGAAACCAATTCCACCTTTGCTGAGCTTCTCAATAAGCAACGCATCAAGGCTGCCCAGCAACTCTTGCTATCTACAAATGATAGTATTGAGGATATCTGTTATACAGTTGGTTACAGTAATGTTGGTTATTTCTATAAGGTTTTTCGAAAACTGTGTGGGAAGTCTCCTAAAGCCTACCGTAAACAGGTGGAAACGAACTTGTAACAGTTGTTCTCCTTCGTAAAATATGCTATAATAATTAAAAAATTATGAGGAGGTTACTTTTATGAAAAAGAAACCAATCTATCTTTGGGTATTGCTAATTTTATCAGCCTTACTCTCAGCAATGTCGCTATTTGGGATCATATCTCCAGTACCTACTGCGGAGGGGATGAGCAATCTAGAAACATCAGCATCAGGTGTTAATGCTACCTATGCTAAGGAGTTCGTTGATTACACCATTAAGGTATCGGAGCATGGTCATTCTGTCTTCAGCATTCTCTTGGTTGTCTTATCTGTTATTCTAGTTGTTGTGGCTTTGTTTTTCCTTATTCGTAAAAACCTTCAATTGGCTAACTACACTTATCTTGCTTATGTCTTCGTTGCCATCGTTGGATCTATCTACAACTTTATCGGCGTTCAGGATGCGGTTTCACTTTTTACAGATCCTAACATCCGTATGGGAGCGGAGCTTGGTGCCAAAGGTTCAGCCATTTTTGGGATTGTACTCAATGTTATCTTCCTAGCAATCGTCTTCTATAAAATGTGGCGTCAGCAAAAAGAATTAACAGAAGCTCAAGAAGAGGAAGAACTGGCCTAAGAGTTGACAAAGGATAACTATCAAGATACAATCTTGGTAGTTATTTTTTTGAATTCAAAAAAGAAGGAGGAGAGCATGAAAAAAATTTCCTTAGTCTATATCAGTCTGAGTGGAAATACTGAAAGTTTCGTCACACGTCTGAAAGCTTACTTATTAGAACAGTATGGGAACATTGAAGTGGACAAGATCCATATTAAAGATTTGGTCAAGGAGGGAGAGAATTTCTTTGAGATGACCAATCCATATGTCGCTTTTCTACCGACTTATCTAGAAGGTGGCAATGGTATTGACAATGGTGATGTGGAGATTTTGACCACTCCAGTAGGGGACTTTATCGCTTACGGTGACAATGCCAGCAAGTGTTTTGGTGTCGTAGGATCAGGCAATCGAAACTTCAACAACCAATACTGTTTGACGGCTAAACAATACAGCCAACGCTTCGGATTCCCCGTTCTAGCTGACTTTGAGATGCGTGGAATGCTGGGAGATATCAAGAAGGTCGCAGGGATTATTGCGGAACTCTATGAATTAGAAGCTTTGTAAGAGGTCAGATTTTCTGAGGAAGAGTTTTATTCCATGAATAAAGGATTTACTTCAAGAGGGAATAGTCGAAATGAGTAAATTACAGAGATCATTTTTAAAGTATATAAAACGCAAACCAAGCTTCAAGGATATTATGCTATGCAGTGCTTTGCTACTCTTAGAGTTCGCTCTGTTGCAGTTCTCCAAGAAATTTCTTGATGAAAGTTTGTCAGCTTACGGAACCATGGCATCACTAGGGATTGTTATACTGGTGGGAATCGTAGTTCTCCGGAAAAAATAGAAAAGGACTCGAGAAATACTATCTCGAATCCTTTTTTTATTTTCTGATGTCTTCAACAATTTCTTTTGAAATCATGATTCCCAAACGATATCCTTTATTGATGTAGTCAATGACATCGTTGATGTTTTCTGTTGTTTGAATCTTTTCCTTGATAGTAGCGCGAAAAGATTCATCCTTTAACAGCTGTTCTTGTAGAAGTCTTTGTAGTTTTTCCTTTTCGTATTTGTTAATGAGAAAAAGAACGACAAGACTGATGACAACTAAAATATAAGCATATTGGCTCATAAAGTCTCTCCCTAAGTGATAAAGAAGTTAATAGCAAGAGAAAAGCGAAAAAGATTTTTCGCTTTTCAAGTAATGACAATATAAAATCAGGCAGACGATAGCATAGCTAAAAAAGTGGTTGTTCTGCCCCTGACTCTAGCACCAAACCAAGATTCGTAGAAAATGTTGGTTTGGCTGCATAGATTACTCTGTAATCCAATAACTTTAAGATTACGACGTTTTAGGACATAAATGAATCATATTTATGTCCTAAAACTAGTGAAGCGCCTAGCTAAAGCCCGAATAGGATTTGGCGTTAGTTACTTAGACTGCATTACAATAAAGTGATTAAAAGCCTACGACATGAGCCTAACCAAATCGATATTATTTGGTTAGCTAGTCCGCATAAAAGCGGCTAGCGTCTAACAATTAGGAACTTTAGTTCCAATAACTTTAAGATTACGACGTTTTAGGACATAAATCGATCATATTTATGTCCTAAAACTAGTGAAGCGTTTAGGCAATTCGCCAGATAGCGATTGCCGTCAAGAGACTAGGAACTTTAGTTCCAGTCTCTTGTAACGATTTACATCTTCTCTGGTGCTTCTACGCCCAGCAGACGAAGTGCTTCTTTGAGGACAACCGCAGTTGCATAGCTGAGGGCTAAACGACTGTCGCGTTCTGGACTTTCATCCAAGATACGAGTGTGAGCGTAATATTTATTAAAGGCTTGCGCTAAGCTAATTGCAAATTTAGCAATGATAGAAGGTTCAAAGTTATCCGCCGCACGGTTGATAATACGTGGGAAATCTTGGATGAGTTTAATAATTTCCCAGCTTTCAGGATCATTCAAGCTATAGTTGGCACTTGTTTCTGGTTTGAAATCGGCTTTACGCAAGATGGATTGGATACGAGCATAGGCGTATTGAACATAAGGACCAGTCTCGCCTTCAAAGGATACCATAGCTTCAAGGTCGAAGTCGTATCCATTTGTACGGTCAGTTTTAAGGTCATAGAATTTAATGGCTCCAACTCCAACAGCATGAGCAACCTGGTCTTTATTTTCAAGTTCCGGATTTTTGGCTTCGATTTGCGCTTTGGCACGACTGACAGCCTCTGCAACTGTAGGCTCTAGCAAGATGACATTCCCTTTACGAGTAGAGAGTTTTTTCCCTTCTTTTGTAACCAAACCAAAAGGAACGTGAGTAATATCTTCACTCCAGTCGTAGCCCATCTCTTGCAAGACAGCTTTGAGTTGTTTAAAGTGGGCGGATTGCTCTTGACCAACGACATAGATAGATTTAGCAAATTGATATTCGTTTTTACGGTAAAGGGCAGCGGCCAAGTCACGTGTGATGTAGAGAGTTGCACCATCAGATTTCTTGATAAGAGCTGGGTGTTCAATTCCATATTTTTCAAGATTCACAACTTGGGCACCTTCTGATTCGACCAAAAGTCCTTTTTGAGAAAGGATGTCTACAACTGCATCCATCTTGTCATTGTAAAAGGCTTCACCGTTGTAGCTGTCGAATTCAACCTTCAATTCATTATAAAGGCGGTTAAATTCCACCAAACTTTCATCACGGAACCATTGCCAAAGTGCGAGAGCTTCCTCATCTCCATTTTCAAGTTTACGGAACCATTCGCGTGCTTCTTCATCCAAGCCAGGGTCATTTTCAGCTTCAGCATTGATGCGAACGTAGAGTTTAAGAAGTTCATCGATCGGATGAGCTTTTACAGCTTCTTCGTCACCCCATTTTTTGTAGGCAACAATTAGCATTCCAAACTGTTTACCCCAGTCTCCTAAATGGTTGACCTTGACTGTTTGATAACCGATTTTTTGGAAAATATGTGACAAGCTATCTCCGATAACAGTTGAGCGCAGGTGACCAATAGAGAATGGCTTAGCAATATTGGGACTAGACATGTCGATAACAACATTTTCTTGTTTACCAATATTTTGGTCAGCATAATGTTCTTTTTCAGTGATAACAGCTTGTAATACTTGAGCAGAAATGGCATTTTTATCAAGGAAGAAGTTAACATAAGGTCCAGTAGCGACGACTTTTTCAAAGGCTTGGCTATTGATTTTTTCAGCGATATCTGCTGCAATCATTTGTGGAGCTTTTCTCTCAACTTTTGCTAGAGTAAAGGCAGGGAAGGCGATGTCTCCCATGTCAGAGTTTTTGGGTTGTTCTAGTAAATTTAAAATAGCCTCTTGATCCAGGCTCTCAATGACGCTAGCCAATTCGCTAGCAATCAATTGTTTTGTATTCATTATAAACTCCTTTGGACTTTTCTTCTATTTTATCACAATTTTGAGGAATGATAAGAATTTTTTTGAAATATTCGGTTTTTTTGGTATAATGTTCTTAATTAAATAGTTGTAAAATATTATAAATATTCACTCGAGAGGATGTTATGAGAAAAAGAGAACGCCATCAGTTAATCAAACAAATGATCACTGAGGAAAAATTAGGAACTCAAAAGGAGATTCAAGATCGTTTGGAAGCACGCAATGTTTTTGTAACGCAAACGACATTGTCGCGTGACCTTCGCGAACTGGGCTTGACCAAGGTTAAGAAAAATGATAAGGTCTACTACGTACTAGCAAATGAGACAGAGAAGATTGACCTGGTTGAGTTTTTATCCCATCATTTGGAAGGTGTAGCAAGAGCTGAGTTTACCTTAGTTTTGCACACAAAATTGGGTGAAGCCGCAGTTTTAGCCAATGTTGTCGATGCCAACAAGGATGAATGGATTTTAGGAACAGTTGCGGGTGCCAATACTCTCTTGGTAATCTGCCGAGATCAGCATGTTGCTAAACTCATGGAAGATCGTTTGTTAGATTTGATGAAGGATAGATAAGGTCTTGGGAGTCTCTCTCAAGACTATTTTTAACAAGGAGAGAATGGATGACGACAGAAAAATTATCACCTGGCATGCAACAGTATGTGGATATTAAAAAACAATATCCAGATGCTTTTTTGCTCTTTCGTATGGGTGATTTTTATGAGTTATTTTACGAAGATGCAGTCAATGCTGCCCAGATACTAGAAATTTCACTAACCAGTCGCAATAAGAATGCTGAAAATCCTATTCCCATGGCTGGAGTGCCTTATCACTCAGCCCAACAGTATATTGATGTCCTAGTTGAGCGTGGCTACAAGGTGGCCATCGCTGAACAGATGGAGGATCCTAAGCAGGCTGTTGGCGTTGTAAAACGTGAGGTCGTCCAGGTGATTACACCAGGTACAGTCGTCGATAGTAGTAAACCAGATAGCCAAAACAACTTTTTGGTGGCCATCGACCGTGATGGTCAGCAATTTGGCTTGGCTTACATGGACCTGGTGACGGGTGATTTCTATGTGACAGGCTTATTGGATTTTACCCTGGTCTGTGGTGAAATCCGAAATCTTAAGGCAAGAGAAGTTGTCATCGGCTATGACTTAACTGAAGAGGAAGAACAGATTCTCAGACGTCAAATGAATTTGGTACTTTCCTATGAGCAAGAATCATTTGAAGACATCCATCTACTGGATCCACGATTGGCACCCGTTGAACAAGCTGCCAGCAGTAAGCTTCTTCAGTATGTCCATCGGACTCAGATGAGAGAGCTCAACCACTTGAAGTCAGTTGTTCGCTATGAAATCAAGGATTTCTTGCAGATGGATTATGCAACCAAGGCTAGTTTAGATCTAGTAGAAAATGCTCGTTCTGGCAAGAAACAAGGGAGTCTTTTCTGGTTGTTAGATGAAACCAAGACTGCCATGGGGATGCGTCTTTTGCGCTCTTGGATCCACCGTCCCTTGATTGACAAGGACCGTATCCTTGAACGTCAGGAAGTTGTACAGGTCTTTCTGGATTATTTCTTTGAACGTAGTGATTTGACAGAAAGCCTAAAGGGAGTCTACGATATTGAGCGCCTTGCTAGTCGTGTTTCTTTTGGGAAAAGCAATCCTAAAGACCTCTTGCAATTAGCGACTACCTTGGCCAGTGTTCCAAGGATTCGCGCAATTTTAGAAGGAATGGAGCAACCAGCTCTTGCCTATCTAATTGAACAACTTGATGCTATCCCTGAGTTGGAAAATCTCATTAGCGCAGCCATTGCTCCTGAAGCTCCTCATGTGATTACAGATGGGGGTATTATCCGGACTGGATTTGATGAGACTTTAGACAAATACCGACGAGTTCTCAGAGAAGGGACTAGCTGGATTGCTGAGATTGAGGCTAAGGAGCGAGAAAACTCTGGCATCAGCACGCTCAAGATTGACTACAATAAAAAGGACGGTTACTATTTCCATGTTACTAATTCGCAACTGGGGAATGTGCCAGCCCACTTCTTCCGTAAGGCTACGCTGAAAAACTCTGAGCGTTTTGGGACAGAGGAGTTGGCGCGTATCGAGGGAGAAATGCTAGAGGCGCGTGAGAAGTCAGCCAGCCTTGAATATGAAATCTTTATGCGTATCCGTGAGGAGGTTGGCAAGTATATCCAACGTCTACAAGCCCTGGCCCAAGGAATCGCTACTGTTGATGTCTTACAAGGACTAGCGGTAGTAGCAGAAAATCAGCACTTGATCCGTCCAGAGTTTGGTCAGGATTCGCGAATTGACATTCAAAAAGGTCGTCACGCTGTCGTTGAGAAGGTCATGGGAGCTCAAACCTATATTCCCAATAGTATCCAAATGGGTGAAGATACTAGCATCCAGCTGATTACAGGGCCTAATATGAGCGGGAAGTCAACCTATATGCGTCAGCTAGCTATGACAGCAGTTATGGCCCAGATGGGTTCTTATGTACCGGCAGAACGTGCTCACTTGCCAATTTTTGATGCAATTTTTACCCGTATCGGGGCAGCAGATGACTTGGTGTCTGGTCAGTCCACCTTTATGGTCGAGATGATGGAGGCCAATAATGCCATTGCGCATGCGACTGAGAAATCCCTCATTCTCTTTGATGAGCTAGGACGTGGAACGGCAACCTATGATGGCATGGCCTTGGCTCAGGCCATCATCGAGTACATCCATGAGCATATTGGAGCCAAGACTCTTTTTGCGACTCACTACCATGAATTAACCAGCCTGGAAGCTAGTCTTGAACATCTAGTAAATGTTCACGTGGCTACGCTTGAGCAAAATGGTCAGGTTACTTTCCTTCATAAGATTGAACCAGGTCCAGCAGACAAATCGTACGGTATTCACGTCGCTAAGATTGCTGGATTGCCGACAGATTTGCTAAAAAGAGCGGATGCGATTCTAACTCAACTAGAAAGTCAAAGTCAGGAAAGTCCTGCCCCAATGAGGCAAACGAATGCAGTCTCTGAACAAATTTCCCTATTTGACTCAGCGGAAGAAAATCCTATCCTAGCAGAATTGGCTAAAGTAGATGTGTACAATATGACACCGATGCAGGCCATGAATCTCTTGTTAGAATGGAAGCAAAAATTATAAGTCAAAACCCACTCAAAAGACTGAGTGGGTTTCTGTTGTATTATTTTTTCTGAGCCAATAGTTGGTTGATGTGGGCAACCTTCTTTGATTCTCTTTTATAAAGAATCGTCCAGATGATGAGATATACGATTGCAAACTCTGGGATGAGTTGAAGAATGAAAGTCCAGCGAAGTGGAAACCAACCTGCCAGAATTGCTAGAGGAACAAAACCTAATAGCATGAGGAAGAAGTGAGTGACAGTCGCACGAAGAAGGCTCCAATCTTGAGCGAATAGACGACTGCCAAAACTAAAGAGAACTCCGATAGCTGCCCAGATGATAGAACAGTAGAGCAAAACTAGAGCGCCATGTACCTGTTGTTGGAACATGAATTGGCCAATCAAAGAGTTGGGGCTAAGTGGTGCGTAGTTGCTTGGTGAATAGATAAACGAAAAGATAATAGATAGGATGAGACCGATGAGGATACCAGTTGAGGCATCGTGAAATACTTGTTTTTTCATAGTTCTAATTTCTCCTTAATAGCTTTGAGGTAACGGCGAGATGAGTAGGTGAAACTGTCATTTTTTAGATAAATTTCAATCAAGCCGTTAGAGGTTAGTTTTAGATGACTGATAGCATCAATGTTGACAATTTCCGATTGGGAAATTTGGATAAAGGAAGCAGGTAGAATTTCACTCGCTTGGTAAAGGCGAATGTCGAGCGCATAGGTTTGGCTATCCGTTTCAGCCAACACTTTACGGTTTTCAATATAAACGCGCTGAATAGTACCGACTTCAATGAGATAAAGCTGATCTTGAAATTTTCCTTTAAGAGTTTCTTTTTGATCCAGTGATTGAACAAAGTCTTGAACTTTTTGAACTCTAGGGGACAAAGATGGTGCTTCTATGATGATTTGTTCTTCTGCATATTGTTGATCAATGTCAAGTCTGACTTTCATATTTTCTCCTTTGTAAAGTTGTAATAGAGATCTCTTACTTACAAATCTATTAAACACCATTTTCTTGGCAATTACAAGAAGGTTTGTCTATGTGGTCGGTTGAAGAGTCTATCTGGTAGGCGAGCGTTTTCAACTAAATTTAAGATCAAAGAAGTCAAAAAATAAGTAGAAATATATTGACAAAAATAGAAAAAACGTGGTACAATAATAGACGGTACTTTTTACTTTTGGTCTCTCAAGAGTGTACAGGGACGTGCTGACAAATGTTGCAAAAGTACACACAGATGATAGCTGTCACCAAGTGTATCATCACCAAAAATAAAAAAACACAGGAGAATGTAGATGCCTACAATTAACCAATTGGTTCGCAAACCGCGTAAATCAAAAGTAGAAAAATCTAAATCACCAGCTTTGAACGTTGGTTACAACAGTCATAAAAAAGTTCAAACAAACGTTTCTTCACCACAAAAACGTGGTGTTGCAACTCGTGTTGGAACAATGACACCTAAAAAACCTAACTCTGCCCTTCGTAAATTTGCTCGTGTACGTTTGAGCAACCTTATCGAAGTTACTGCCTACATCCCAGGTATCGGACACAACTTGCAAGAGCACAGCGTGGTGCTTCTTCGCGGTGGACGTGTAAAAGACCTTCCAGGGGTACGTTACCATATCGTCCGTGGTGCACTTGATACTGCAGGTGTTAACGATCGTAAACAAGGCCGTTCTAAATACGGTACTAAACGTCCGAAAAAAGCATAAGGAAAGGGGATAAAGAGAAATGAGTCGTAAAAATAGAGCTCCAAAACGTGACGTATTGCCAGATCCGCTTTACAATTCACAATTAGTTACTCGTCTTATCAACCGCGTTATGCTTGATGGTAAACGTGGTACAGCTGCTTCAATCGTTTACGGTGCTTTTGAACAAATCAAAGAAGTTACTGGTAACGATGCACTTGAAGTATTTGAAACAGCTATGGAAAACATCATGCCTGTACTTGAAGTACGTGCACGTCGTGTTGGTGGTTCTAACTACCAAGTCCCAGTTGAAGTTCGTCCAGAACGTCGTACAACACTTGGACTTCGTTGGTTGGTAACAATCGCTCGCCTTCGTGGTGAACACACAATGCAAGACCGTCTTGCAAAAGAAATCTTGGATGCTGCTAACAACACTGGTGCAGCAGTTAAGAAACGTGAAGACACTCACCGTATGGCTGAAGCTAACCGTGCCTTCGCACACTTCCGTTGGTAAAATCATGATGCTGGGAACGGCAAGGATGCAAAGTGAAAATAGGAAACTAACGCAGTATTCGATGAATACAAGGAAGTTTATCTTTTTCACACAGCATCCCGTTCCGGCTCAAATCGGCTAATTAACTTTAGCCCTTGTTCAACTCAACTTACCATTTCGTAAGTTGAAACCAACAATAACAAGATAAACATTGAGAACGGGTAGGTCCTGCCTATCCGTTTTTATTAAATCGTGTTATAATAGAATAGAAATAAAAAAATATAGGAGAAACAAACCTCATGGCACGCGAATTTTCACTTGAAAAAACTCGTAATATCGGTATCATGGCTCACGTCGATGCTGGTAAAACAACTACAACTGAGCGTATCCTTTACTACACTGGTAAAATCCACAAAATCGGTGAAACTCACGAAGGTGCGTCACAAATGGACTGGATGGAGCAAGAGCAAGAACGTGGTATCACTATCACATCTGCTGCGACAACAGCTCAATGGAACAACCACCGCGTAAACATCATCGACACACCAGGACACGTGGACTTCACAATCGAAGTACAACGTTCTCTTCGTGTATTGGACGGTGCGGTTACAGTTCTTGACTCACAATCAGGTGTTGAGCCTCAAACTGAAACAGTTTGGCGTCAAGCAACTGAGTACGGAGTTCCACGTATCGTATTTGCCAACAAAATGGACAAAATCGGTGCTGACTTCCTTTACTCAGTAAGCACACTTCACGACCGTCTTCAAGCAAATGCACACCCAATCCAATTGCCAATCGGTTCTGAAGATGACTTCCGTGGTATCATCGACTTGATCAAGATGAAAGCTGAAATCTATACTAACGACCTTGGTACAGATATCCTTGAAGAAGACATTCCAGCTGAATACCTTGACCAAGCTCAAGAATACCGTGAAAAATTGATCGAAGCAGTTGCTGAAACTGATGAAGAATTGATGATGAAATACCTCGAAGGTGAAGAAATCACTAACGAAGAATTGAAAGCTGGTATCCGTAAAGCGACTATCAACGTTGAATTCTTCCCAGTGTTGTGTGGTTCTGCCTTCAAGAACAAAGGTGTTCAATTGATGCTTGATGCGGTTATCGACTACCTTCCAAGCCCACTTGATATCCCAGCGATCAAAGGTATCAACCCAGATACAGAAGAAGAAGAAACTCGTCCAGCATCTGATGAAGAGCCATTTGCAGCTCTTGCCTTCAAGATCATGACTGACCCATTCGTAGGTCGTTTGACATTCTTCCGTGTTTACTCAGGTGTTCTTCAATCAGGTTCTTACGTATTGAACACTTCTAAAGGTAAACGTGAACGTATCGGACGTATCCTTCAAATGCACGCTAACAGTCGTCAAGAAATCGACACTGTTTACTCAGGTGATATCGCTGCTGCCGTTGGTTTGAAAGATACTACAACTGGTGACTCATTGACAGATGAAAAAGCTAAAATCATCCTTGAGTCAATCAACGTTCCAGAACCAGTTATCCAATTGATGGTTGAGCCTAAATCTAAAGCAGACCAAGACAAGATGGGTATCGCCCTTCAAAAATTGGCTGAAGAAGATCCAACATTCCGCGTTGAAACTAACGTTGAAACTGGTGAAACAGTTATCTCTGGTATGGGTGAGCTTCACCTTGACGTCCTTGTTGACCGTATGCGTCGCGAGTTCAAAGTTGAAGCGAACGTAGGTGCTCCTCAAGTATCTTACCGTGAAACATTCCGCGCTTCTACTCAAGCACGTGGATTCTTCAAACGTCAGTCTGGTGGTAAAGGTCAGTTCGGTGATGTATGGATTGAATTTACTCCAAACGAAGAAGGAAAAGGATTCGAATTCGAAAACGCAATCGTCGGTGGTGTGGTTCCTCGTGAATTTATCCCAGCGGTTGAAAAAGGTTTGGTAGAATCTATGGCTAACGGTGTTCTTGCTGGTTACCCAATGGTTGACGTTAAAGCTAAGCTTTACGATGGTTCATACCACGATGTCGACTCATCTGAAACTGCCTTCAAGATCGCTGCATCTCTTGCACTTAAAGAAGCTGCTAAATCAGCACAACCAGCTATCCTTGAACCAATGATGCTTGTAACAATCACTGTTCCAGAAGAAAACCTTGGTGATGTTATGGGTCACGTAACTGCTCGTCGTGGACGTGTAGATGGTATGGAAGCTCACGGTAACAGCCAAATCGTTCGTGCTTACGTTCCACTTGCTGAAATGTTCGGTTACGCAACTGTTCTTCGTTCTGCATCTCAAGGACGTGGTACATTTATGATGGTATTCGACCACTACGAAGATGTACCTAAGTCAGTGCAAGAAGAAATCATTAAGAAAAACAAAGGTGAAGACTAATTTGTCGTCACTAGAAAAGAAGTCACTTTGTGGCTTCTTTTTCTGTTTGGTAGAAATAGGAAAAAGTACCTCAAATATGGTAAAATAGAAGGAGTATATTGTGAGGAAAATGGATGTCAACCACTTTTGAAATTTTAATGAATCAGTTGGGAATACCCGATGAAATGAGAAATCATGAGGCCTTCTCTCAGGCTGAAATAGATCAAGTTATTGTTCATAAACGAAGCAAGGTTTGGGAGTTTCGTTTTGTTTTTGAAAATATCTTGCCTTTTGAACTTTTTCTAGAGTTGAAAAGAGGTTTGAAGGATGAATTCTCAAAAACTGGAAATCAGGCTAGTTTTGAGATAAAAACTAGAAATCAAGATTTTTCTAGAGAACTTTTACAAGCCTACTATCGAGAGGCTTTTTCGGAAGGTCCTTGTGCTAGTCAAGGTTTTCGTTCCATGTATCAAAATTTTCAGGTGCGATTTGAAAATGAACAGTTGATTATTGAAGCCTCTGAAGCTGCAGATACAGAGCATTTCAGAAAAAACCATTTGCCAAATCTTAGCAAACAACTTGAGCTCTTTGGTTTTCCTAAACTTTCTTGCATCTTAGAAAAAAATGAAGATCTCACGAGGGAAGAGCAAGAAGCCTTCCATACAGAGAATCAAATGATTGTTCAGGCTGCTAATGACGAGACACTTCGAGCTATGGAACAGTTAGAACAGATGGCACCGCCTCCTCCAGTTGAAGACAAACCTGTCTTTGATTTTCAAGCCAAGAAGGCAGCTGCCAAGCCAAAACTAGACAAGGCAGAGATTACTCCAATGATTGAGGTCAATACTGAGGAGAACCGTCTGGTTTTTGAAGGAGTCGTCTTTGATGTTGAGCATAAGGTGACTAGAACGGGTCGTGTCTTGATTAACTTCAAGATGACGGACTACACTTCTAGCTTCTCCATGCAAAAATGGGTCAAGAATGAAGAAGAAGCCCAGAAGTTTGACATGATCAAGAAAAATTCCTGGCTCCGTGTTCGAGGAAATGTCGAGGTCAATAATTTTACACGAGATTTGACCATGAATGTGCAAGATATCCAGGAAGTTGTCCACTATGAACGGAAAGACTTGATGCCAGAGAGAGAGCGTCGTGTTGAGTTTCATGCGCATACCAATATGTCGACCATGGATGCTCTACCTGAAGTTGAAGAACTCGTTGCGAAAGCAGCTAAATGGGGTCATAAAGCGGTAGCAATCACGGACCACGGAAATGTTCAATCCTTCCCTCATGGCTATAAGGCGGCTAAGAAAGCTGGCATCCAGCTAATCTATGGGATGGAAGCCAATATTGTTGAAGACCGTGTTCCTATCGTCTATAACGAAGTGGAGATGGATCTTTCTGAAGCTACCTATGTAGTCTTTGACGTGGAAACGACTGGTCTATCTGCTATCTATAATGACTTGATTCAGGTGGCGGCTTCCAAGATGTATAAGGGCAATATCGTAGCTGAATTTGATGAATTTATCAATCCTGGTCACCCCTTGTCAGCCTTTACGACAGAATTGACAGGGATTACGGATGATCATGTGAAAAATGCCAAACCCCTGGTTCAAGTTCTGAAAGAATTCCAAGAATTTTGTAAGGATACCGTTCTTGTAGCCCACAATGCAACCTTTGACGTTGGCTTTATGAATGCCAATTATGAACGTCATGGCTTGCCAAAAATCACTCAGCCTGTCATCGATACGCTAGAATTCGCAAGAAATCTCTATCCTGAATACAAGCGCCACGGTCTAGGGCCTTTGACTAAACGTTTTGGTGTTGCCTTAGAACACCACCACATGGCCAACTATGATGCGGAAGCAACTGGCCGTCTGCTTTTCATCTTTATCAAGGAAGTAGCAGAAAAACATGGTGTGACAGATTTGGCACGATTAAACCTTGATTTAATCAGTCCAGATTCTTATAAAAAAGCTCGCGTCAAGCATGCAACTATCTATGTAAAAAATCAAGTGGGCTTGAAAAATATCTTTAAGCTGGTTTCTCTCTCAAATACCCAGTATTTTGAAGGAGTTCCACGGATTCCACGTACAGTACTAGATGCCCATCGAGAAGGCTTAATCTTGGGTTCTGCTTGTACGGAAGGAGAAGTCTTTGATGCAGTTGTATCACAAGGTGTAGATGCAGCGGTCGAAGTTGCTAAATACTATGACTTTATTGAGGTGATGCCTCCAGCTATCTATGCACCTCTGATTGCCAAAGAGCAGGTCAAGGACATGGAGGAACTCCAAACTATTATCAAGAGTTTAATAGAGGTTGGAGATCGCCTCGGCAAACCCGTTCTTGCGACAGGAAATGTCCACTATCTTGAACCCGAGGATGAGATTTATCGAGAAATCATAGTGCGAAGTCTAGGTCAGGGGGCTATGATTAACCGAACGATCGGTCATGGAGAAGCTGCTCAACCAGCTCCACTACCCAAGGCACATTTTAGAACGACTAATGAAATGTTGGATGAATTTGCCTTTCTAGGGGAAGACTTGGCTCGTAAAATTGTCATTGAAAACACCAATACCATGGTAGAAATCTTTGAGCCTGTTGAGGTCGTTAAAGGTGACTTGTATACACCTTTCATTGATCAGGCCGAAGAAACGGTCGCTGAGCTAACCTATAAAAAAGCTTTTGAAATTTATGGAAATCCACTGCCAGATATCGTTGATTTACGAATTGAAAAGGAATTGACTTCTATCCTGGGGAATGGTTTCGCTGTGATTTATCTAGCTTCGCAAATGCTAGTGCACCGTTCCAATGAACGAGGCTATTTAGTTGGTTCCCGTGGGTCTGTTGGATCTAGTTTCGTTGCAACTATGATTGGGATTACCGAGGTTAATCCCCTTTCTCCTCACTATGTCTGTGGTCAGTGTCAGTACAGTGAGTTTATCACAGATGGTTCTTACGGTTCAGGATTTGATATGCCAAATAAAGACTGTCCAAACTGTGGCCACAAACTCAGCAAGAATGGACAGGACATTCCTTTCGAGACCTTCCTTGGTTTTGACGGGGATAAGGTTCCCGATATCGATTTGAACTTCTCAGGGGAGGACCAGCCGAGTGCCCACTTGGATGTTCGTGATATCTTTGGGGAAGAATATGCCTTCCGTGCAGGAACGGTTGGTACGGTGGCTGCTAAGACCGCCTATGGATTTGTCAAGGGTTACGAGCGTGACTATGGCAAGTTCTACCGTGAAGCCGAAGTGGAGCGCCTAGCCCAAGGAGCTGCTGGTGTTAAACGGACTACTGGACAGCACCCAGGAGGAATCGTTGTTATCCCTAATTATATGGATGTCTATGACTTTACTCCAGTACAGTATCCTGCAGATGATGTCACTGCTGAATGGCAAACGACTCACTTTAACTTCCACGATATCGATGAGAACGTCCTCAAGCTCGATGTCCTGGGTCATGATGATCCGACCATGATTCGCAAGCTCCAGGACTTGTCAGGCATTGATCCAAATGATATTCCTATGGATGATCCTGGTGTCATGGCCCTTTTCTCAGGTACAGATATCCTTGGAGTGACACCTGAACAAATCGGTACTTCAACTGGTATGCTTGGTATTCCAGAATTTGGAACCAACTTTGTTCGAGGGATGGTGGATGAAACCCATCCGACGACCTTTGCGGAGTTGCTTCAGCTTTCTGGTTTGTCTCACGGGACAGACGTATGGTTGGGAAATGCCCAGGACTTGATTAAGGCTGGAATTGCGGACCTATCAACCGTTATCGGATGTCGGGATGATATCATGGTTTACCTCATGCACGCCGGTCTAGATCCCAAGATGGCTTTTACTATCATGGAGCGAGTACGTAAGGGATTGTGGCTCAAAATCTCTGAAGAAGAGCGCAATGGTTATATCGAAGCCATGAAGGCCAATAATGTGCCTGAGTGGTATATCGAATCTTGTGGGAAAATTAAGTACATGTTCCCTAAAGCCCACGCGGCTGCCTACGTTATGATGGCCCTTCGTGTGGCCTACTTCAAGGTTCATCATCCGATTTATTACTACTGTGCTTACTTCTCCATTCGTGCCAAGGCCTTTGATATCAAGACTATGGGTGCAGGCTTGGATGCCATTAAACGCAGAATGCAAGAAATTGCTGAAAAGCGCAAGAACAATGAAGCTTCCAATGTGGAGATCGACCTCTACACAACACTTGAAATCGTCAATGAGATGTGGGAACGTGGCTTCAAATTTGGCAAGTTGGACCTCTATCGCAGTGATGCGACTGAATTCATCATCGATGGAGACACCCTCACCCCACCATTTGTCGCTATGGATGGTCTAGGTGAGAACGTTGCCAAGCAATTGGTGCGAGCTCGTCAAGAAGGTGAGTTCCTCTCTAAAACCGAACTACGCAAGCGTGGTGGGCTCTCATCAACCTTGGTTGAAAAGATGGATGAAATGGGCATTCTCGGCAATATGCCAGAGGACAACCAGTTGAGTCTGTTTGATGATTTGTTTTAAATAAAAATTAACAGACGGACAAATATTGTCCATCTGTTTTGTTATACTTATACCATAAAAAGAAAGAGGTTTAAATGATGGTCAATACAGGATTAGATAACAAATATCAATTTGAAAATTTTATAGAAAAAGATGGTAATGCTTTGGCAAAGAAAGGATCCTTAGAAGTAGTGAAGAACTTAGGATTAAAATATAATCCCCAATATAATCCTCTTTATATTTATGGGGAATCAGGTTCAGGTAAAACACATCTCCTGCAAGCTATTGGTAATAAGGTTCTTGAGAACAATCCAGAAAAGCGAGTAAAATATATTTCTGCCGAAAACTTATTAGAAAATGAGCTAGAGATACAAAAAGTTAGAGATGCAGAATTAGACCTTCTTATAGTTGATGATATCCAGATATTGGGAGAAAAAGATGATATGATTCAAGAAAAATTCTTTAATCTTTTTAATTCTCTACATGTTAAGGATAAGCAAATGGTTTTCTCTAGTGACACTGAACCAGATCAATTGGAAAATGTACCTTCTCGTTTGATTGTGCGTTTTAAATGGGGGATGACAGCGTATCTAACATCGCTTGAAGATTAACAAAAAGGATTTTAGATGAATGATCAAGAGAGACTACTAACGATCTTTTTACGCTTACAGTTTGGGACTCCGTTAGGAAAAAAGCAATTGGCTCAGGAATTTGAGGTTAGCGAAAAGACGATACAGAGAGATTTTTCGCTACTCCGTGATATTTTATCTAGTAACACCAGTTATAGTGGAGATTTGCTTTATAACCGTAAGACGAATAAGTATTGTTTAGCAAGTAAGTCAGTTTTTAATAAAAAGGATATTCTCGTTATTTCAAAGATTTTATTGGAAAATCGAGCACTGAATCGGTCAGAAATTGATAGCTTACTAAAAAATTTACTGGTCTTAGTTCCCCGTGATGATCAGAAAGAAATTGAACAGATTATTGGTAGTGAAAAGCTTAATTATGCTCCCTTAACGGATCAGCAAGATAGAATAGAGAAAATATGGAATTTATCAGAAGCTATTTTGTATGAACAGGTTCTAGATATTGTCTATCAAAACCCGTATTCTGAGTCTTCTAAGAGGCAGACTGTTTTACCAGTCTCTCTTTACTATGATAGTCATTATTTCTATCTGGTTGTCTACCAGTTGAAACATGCTACTTATATTACTTTAAGAATAGACCGTATCCAGTCCTGGTCTCTTAGTGATATAGAGAAACCTTCTATTTCTTATCGAGATAAATTTAGAGATGGAGACATTCGTAACGAGAGAGTGGACGCTTTTATCGGGAAGAAAATCAGTATTGAAATCGAGTATTTGTACGATCCGACGATTGTGATGGATCAATTTCCAAATGCAAAAATAGTTGGGAAAAATGGTAGCTGGACTCATTTTCAGTTTGAAAGTCAGCATACACCGGGGCTTAAACGCTGGTTACTGGGACAAGGGGAAGCAGTTACTGTTTTGTCTCCTCGGATTTTAGTAGAGGATATGAAGCGAACAGTTCAAGAAATGATAGATAAATATAAATGAGGATAAAATGAGTATTCAATTTACTTCTAAAAAGGTTGGAGAACTATTGAAAGAAGGGGACTTGCGGATTCCTTCTTATCAAAGACCTTATAAATGGAACAGAAAACATATTCGTAATCTTTTTTATGATTTACGAGATGCTATGGAGAAAAAGGAATATCAGATTGGTTCCGTTATCTTGCATGAAATCTTGCATGAAAAGGAAAAATACTTAGATATTGTCGATGGACAGCAACGGCTAATTTCTATTTCCTTGTTTCTTCATTTATTAGATGATTTAGAGAATTATAAGGGTGCTAATCAACTGCTGAGTGCTGAATTTGGAGAGCTATCTTGCTATCATGCGAGTGAAAATTATAATGAGTGGGAAAATTTGACTCAATTGGTTGGTGAAAATCAGGCAAAAGATATTTGCAATTTTTTATTGGAAAATTGTTCTGTCTCCGTGATTACTATGCCACAGGAACGATTATCTGAAGCCTTTCAGTTATTTGATTCTCAGAATAATCGTGGAAAATCTTTAGAACCTCATGATTTGCTCAAAGCCTACCATCTTCGCAAGTATGATTCAGAAGATGAAAAGATTGTCGAAAAGTGGGAGCAATTTGTAGAGGATAAAGAGTTAAGTCTCAAAGAGTTGTTTGATAAACATCTTTTCCGTATGAGACGTTGGTCGCGCGGAGAGACAGGATTAACAAACAAACGTTATGGATCTTATCTGCGTTTTACAGAGGATTTTATTGACGATTTTAAAGGCGTTGATTTGAATCAGAACTTTCCATATCTAGAATTGTATCGTCATATTGAAAAATTCCCTCTTTCAATTACTATGCCAATCATTGATGGAAGTACATTTTTTGAATATATTGAATCTGCTCATAAAACTATTAAAGATCATAAAGATTTTTTAAATGCAAAGTTAGGATTTTCTGATGAGCCTGAAGGGGAAGAAAAAAATCTTGCTTACCCAAAAGGTATGTTAAACATTTACAATAGCTCAAAAGGACGCTACCTCAAGTGTCACAATATATTCTTAAATATTTGCTCGCTTTTTGCAGAGAGATTTGGAAAAGATGAGCTATCAAAGGATATAGTAGAGACCTTGTTTATTTGGTCTTATTACCCTCGAGTTAAGTCTAAAGCAATATATGATGCAACTTTTGGAAACTATGCTGCTGGTGGAAGGTTTAGACAAAAAGAGGTTCAAAAACTATTTCAACTTTTAGCTCATGCTGTCACTCCGAATGATTTCATGATCAAGATAGATAGAGAGCTATTTGAAAATTATACTGTGGACAAGATTATAGAAGAGGAAAAAGGTAAATGGTAGAAACACATATAAGCTTATCAGTTAATCGTTTGTTAAATGAAGATATCTATGCTATTCCTCTTTATCAGAGAAATTTTGCCTGGACTTATGATGAGATTGAGCAGTTATTGAATGACGTAGCAGATGCTTTTCAAGAAAATAGAGACAATTACTACTATATTGGAACATTAGTCGTTAATAAAGAGAATGACATTTTCAAAATTATAGATGGGCAACAGCGAACAACAGCCCTTAATTTGATTGCCTTAGCTTTGAAGCATGAGTTTTGTTTTGATAGATTGAAATCTGTCAATCTTACTTTCCCAGCTAGGAAGAAGTCAAATGAGAACATTCAAAAGCTATTTACCAAGCAAAAAATTTCTGAGGACGATGAAAATGAGCTGACTAGAGGTTATAGACATGCTTATGACGCATTGAAAAAAATGCTAGAGGAGCGGCAATTTGAATCTGAATCTTTCTTTAATTATCTATTTGATAATGTCATTATTTTTCGTAGTATTCTTCCCAATGATTTAGATTTGAATTTATATTTCGAACGTTTCAACTCTCGAGGAGAACAACTAGAGGCTCATGAGATTCTTAAGGCACAAATGATGTCTAAATTTGGTGAAGATCAAGAAATGGCGCAAAAGTTTGCAAAAATTTGGGATGCCTGTGCAGAGTTTGAAAAGCCGGTAATAAAAACTTTTCAAATCCGAAGTAGACCAAATAATACTGATGAAGAGGGGGAGAAAATTTTTGGTAAAGAATTTACTAACTTCAAATTGGAAAGTGTATTTGAGAAAATAAGAGTAAAAAAAATTGAGCAACGAAGTTTACTAGATACAATTACTCAGACAAAATATGAAAGTAGTAGCTTAGTAAATAATGGAGCAGATATTTCAAATTATACGACTGTAATTGATTTTCCAACATTTTTGCTTCAAGTTTTTTTCATCATGGAAGGAAATGATGAAACTACATTTGATGATAAAAAATTATTGAAAATTTTTGAAATTGAACGACGAGATAGAGAATGGGTCCAACAATTTGGGCAACTACTTCTGACTATGAAGCATATATTTGATACGCTTATCGTAAAAAATGTCCAATTAGAAAATGAAACCGAATGGCAAATCAAACGAGGTCAGTATGAGACATATCAACGAAATGAAAATGGAGGATGGAAATATGTTCGAATTAATTATCAAAAAAATACTTTTGACAATTTAAACAAAAACATTATCCTCCTTCAATCCATGTTTGCTGTGACATTTACTGCCAATCGTGACAGTCGTTGGTTATATGAAATCTTACAATTTCTCTTCAGACATATTGAAGAACTAAATGATCAAGAATTTGGTGCTCATTTTAAAGAATTTCTCGAAAAAATGGCAGTGACGTATGCAGAAGAAAGATTGTTTACTGAGGATAGAAGAATTAAGAAATATGGTGCAATTCCTGTTTATGCTTTTAACTTTGTAGATTATGTTTTATGGAAAAATCGTGAAGAATTAAAGAAAGCATACGATGTTAAGTTTGAAGATTTCAAATTTGCATATCGTCGTTCTATAGAGCATTGGTTTCCACAACATCCAAATAGTGATGAAAGAGTTGAAAAAATTGATGATAAATTTTTGCACTCCTTTGGGAATCTCTGTATCATTACAGATAGTCAAAATTCGAAGTTTGGAAATTTAGTTCCAAGTGCAAAATATAAACAGTGGGAAGGAATTTTCAATCGCCAGAGTTTAAAATTACAGATGATGGCAGATGTAACGGTAAAGAATGATAAATGGGGTATTTGTGAGATTCAAGTTATGGAAAAAGAAGTGGAAAGATATATACACGACTTTTGTGATAGTTAATTAAAAACAAGCTTTCTTAGGCTTGTTTTTAAATTTACATCATATGTGATATACTAGTAAGGGAAGAATTTTGAGTAAGACAAATATGCTCAAAGATTTGAAATAAAAATAGAAAAGAGAAACAACATGGTTTTACCAAATTTTAAAGAAAATTTAGAAAAATATGCTAAGCTTTTGGTTGCAAACGGAGTGAACGTGCAACCTGGTCATACCTTGGCTCTCTCTATCGATGTGGAGCAACGCGAGTTGGCTCACTTAATCGTCAAAGAAGCCTATGCACTTGGAGCGCACGAAGTTATCGTTCAATGGGCAGATGACTTTTTAAACCGTGAGAAATTCCTTCACGCGCCGATGGAGCGTTTGGACAATGTGCCAGAATACAAGATCGCTGAGATGAACTACCTTCTTGAAAACAAAGCAAGTCGTCTCGGTGTTCGTTCTTCTGACCCAGGTGCCTTGAACGGAGTGGATGCTGAAAAGCTTTCAGCTTCTGCTAAAGCTATGGGAATTGCCATGAAGCCAATGCGTATCGCAACTCAATCTAACAAGGTTAGCTGGACTGTAGCAGCCGCTGCTGGACTTGAGTGGGCTAAGAAAGTCTTTCCAAATGCTGCGAGTGACGAAGAAGCAGTGGATCTCCTTTGGGACCAAATCTTCAAGACTTGCCGTATCTACGAAGAAGATCCAGTTAAGGCTTGGGAAGAACATGCTGCTATCCTCAAGAGCAAGGCGGAAATGCTTAACAAGGAGCAATTTTCAGCTCTTCACTACACAGCACCTGGAACTGATTTGACACTTGGATTGCCTAAGAACCACGTTTGGGAATCTGCCGGAGCGATCAATGCCCAAGGTGAAGGATTCTTGCCAAATATGCCAACAGAAGAAGTCTTTACAGCTCCTGACTTCCGTCGTGCAGATGGTTATGTCACTTCTACAAAACCTCTTAGCTACAACGGAAATATCATCGAAGGGATCAAAGTGACCTTTGAAAATGGTCAAATTGTTGATATTTCGGCTGAGAAGGGTGATCAAGTAATGAAGGACCTTGTCTTTAAGAATGCTGGTGCGCGTGCCTTGGGAGAATGTGCCTTGGTACCAGATCCAAGTCCAATTTCTCAGTCAGGAATTACCTTCTTTAACACCCTTTTCGATGAAAATGCTTCTAACCACTTGGCTATTGGTGCAGCTTACGCAACTAGCGTTGTTGGTGGAGCTGAGATGAGCGAAGAAGAGCTGGAAGCTGCAGGACTTAATCGTTCAGATGTTCACGTTGACTTTATGATTGGTTCTAACCAAATGGATATCGATGGTATCCGTGAGGATGGAACACGCGTACCACTCTTCCGCAATGGAGATTGGGCAATTTAAGGAGAAACTATGATTGGAAGTATGTTTGTCGGGCTTTTAATCGGACTATTAGCAGGAGCTATCACCAATCGTGGCGAACGCATGGGCTGCTTCGGGAAAATGTTTCTCGGCTGGATTGGTGCCTTTTTAGGACAATTAATCTTTGGTTCTTGGGGACCAAGCCTAAGCGGTACAGCCATTATCCCATCAGTTCTCGGGGCTATGATTTTGCTAGCCATTTTTTGGGAAAGAGGAAGCTAAGTTTCGCTTTAGAAGGCAGATTAACTCTAAAGAATAAGAGAGAGGCTGGGACAAAAGTCCTAGCCTCTCAATTGTCTTTGGATTGTCGATCAAGACGCAGTGGTTGAGTGGCCTCTACTACGCTGATTTCATCAGCTTTTACAGCCCTACTCAACTGTGCGGAGGTGGGACGACGAAATCGAATTCTAACGAATTACCGATTTCTGTCCCACTCTCTCTTTTTAGGTTGCTAGATAAAGTCATTTGAAAGCATTCATCTAAGCTTAGCCACAGAGCTTTCAGTGACTGGTTCTTTTTATATTGCCTCAAGTATGGTACAATAAAAGCATGAGAATTCAACAATTACACTATATTATCAAAATTGTAGAGACAGGTTCGATGAATGAAGCTGCCAAACAGCTCTTTATCACGCAGCCCAGTCTATCAAATGCAGTTCGTGACCTAGAAAATGAGATGGGAATTGAGATTTTTATTCGAAATCCTAAAGGAATCACCCTCACGCGTGATGGAATGGAGTTTCTATCTTATGCTCGTCAGGTTGTTGAGCAAACTCAACTTCTAGAAGAACGTTATAAAAACCCTATCGCTCATCGCGAGCTTTTTAGTGTGTCTTCGCAACACTATGCCTTCGTAGTCAATGCCTTTGTTTCCTTGCTCAAGAAGAGCGATATGGAAAAGTATGAGCTTTTTTTGCGTGAAACCAGAACCTGGGAAATCATCGACGACGTCAAGAACTTCCGCAGTGAAGTCGGAGTCCTATTTTTAAATAGCTATAACCGTGATGTCCTTTCTAAGATGTTGGATGATAACCATCTGGTTGCCCACCATCTCTTTACAGCCCAACCTCATATCTTTGTCAGCAAGACCAACCCTCTTGCTAAAAGAGACAAGGTGCAGTTGGCAGACCTAGAAGACTTCCCATACTTGAGCTATGACCAAGGAACCCATAATTCCTTCTATTTCTCAGAAGAGATTTTGTCTCAGGAACACCACAAGAAATCCATCGTGGTTAGTGACCGTGCGACTTTGTTCAATCTCTTGATTGGTTTGGACGGCTATACCATCGCGACTGGTATCCTCAATAGTAACCTTAACGGAGATAATATCGTCTCTATTCCGCTTGATATTGATGATCCTATTGAATTGGTTTATATCCAGCATGAGAAAACAAGCTTGTCTAAGATGGGTGAACGCTTCATCGAGTATTTGCTTGAAGAAGTTCGTTTTGATAGCTAATCATAAGTACATTAGAAAAGAAAAGGAAATATGACTACAATGAATACCAATGATTTTGATTTTCACTTGCCAGAGGAGTTAATTGCTCAAACTCCTTTGGAAAAGCGCGATGCCTCTAAGCTTTTGATGGTCAATCGCCAGACTGGAGAATTTCAAGATCGCCATTTTCACTCTATTATCGAGATGCTAGAGCCAGGTGATGCCCTAGTTATGAATGACACCCGCGTCTTGCCAGCACGACTTCATGGTCAAAAGGAAGAAACAGGTGGACACGTTGAACTCTTACTCTTGAAAAATACAGCTGGAGACGAATGGGAAGTGTTGGCGAAACCAGCCAAACGTCTCAAGGTCGGTGCTCGAGTTGTCTTTGGTGATGGTCGCCTAAGCGCAGTTGTGATCGAGGAATTAACCCATGGAGGTCGTATTGTTCGCTTTGAGTATGAGGGGATTTTCCTTGAAGTGCTTGAAAGCCTTGGAGAAATGCCTTTGCCTCCTTATATCCACGAAAAGTTGGATGACCGTGAACGTTACCAGACAGTTTATGCCAAGGAGAGTGGTTCAGCGGCTGCTCCGACTGCAGGTTTGCATTTTACCAAGGAGTTACTAGAAGAAATCCAGCAAAAAGGTGTTCACCTTGTCTACTTGACCTTGCACGTTGGTCTTGGTACCTTTAGACCTGTTTCCGTCGACAATCTAGATGAGCACGAGATGCACTCAGAGTTTTATCAATTGTCTGAGGAAGCTGCAGCGACCTTGCGTCAGGTCAAGGAAAATGGTGGTCGCGTGATTGCTGTGGGGACAACCTCTATCCGTACGCTAGAGACCATCGGAAGCAAGTTTGACGGACAAATCCAAGCAGACTCTGGCTGGACCAATATCTTTATCAAGCCAGGATATGACTGGAAGGTTGTGGATGCTTTTTCTACTAATTTCCATTTGCCTAAGTCTACTTTGGTCATGCTTGTCTCAGCTTTTGCAGGCCGTGAATTGGTTCTCAAAGCCTATCAGCATGCTATCGATGAAAAGTACCGTTTCTTTAGCTTTGGCGATGCCATGTTTATCTATTAAAAATAGAAGGGCTAATTCCTGATTGGATTAGCCTTTTTTGATGTCAAATAACTATTGAATTATATGGAAATAAATGATACACTGAAAACTACAGGTTAGCCGTCAAAAATATATGTAATTTTAGGCTAGCTATTTTAGATGCAGATGAGACTGTATCATCATTTTAAAAGGAGATTATCATGAAAAAAACATTGCGCTACACCAGTCTTTCAGCTCTTGCCTTGTTGGCTGCGGTGACACTTGCTGCTTGTGGAGGAAATGCTGAAAAAACTACAGCATCTTCAAGCAAAGAGGCTTCATCCTCTAAAGTAACTAAGGAGTCATCAAGTAAAACAGAAGCTAGTCAAAAAGAGGAGCAGAAGTCTGAGACAAGTTCTTCAAGCGCTACAGCTACTCAAAATGAGACAAAGGCGGAAAATCAAAAAGATTATTCTAAATTCCTTGGAACTTGGGAGAATTATGCTGGAACAACTGCTACAGTCACAGCGGATGGAATCGTGACCATTCAAAGCTCAAAAGGCACCTTTAAATATGAGATGGACAAAGTAGAGGAGAAGGACGGTTACTATTTGACAGGAATTCATCTTGTTGGTGGTGGAGAAGGAGCACGCCTTATCTTTACCCCAGCAGGCGTAGCAAATGAATTAACTGGTACGGATGGTAGCCAAGACGTCTTGGCAATCGGTCAATCACCAAGCGACAAAGATAGTCATTTTTACCGTAACTAAGCATGAGAAAAGAAGAAGTGAGCCAAACTGATGGCTCACTTTTTGAATTGTAAAAATTGTAGGTGAGATTGATTGACAAGTATAGTGGATTGAACTTAGAGTAGTACAATATAGATTCTAAAATATTTTTAGAAATTAATTTGACTTTCCTAACCTCTTTGTTCACATCTTATTTCAATCAACTATAAAAAACCTTTAAGTAGCCGGTTGACCAAAAGTAGAACAGATACGAAAAAAAAGCCTTGAAATCAAGGCTTTTTCCTGTTGTATTTAGATGCCCCCTACAGGGATTTGGAAAGGACTTTCATATTGAGAGCAATTAAAAATATTGAAATATAAGTGATTTTAGGTATTTTCAATGTCATGATTTAAAAATGGGACAAAAGTGGGGCAAATCAGTTATAGACAAGCAAAAAAGCCTTGTAAATCAAGGCTTTTTCCTGTTGATTTAGATGCCCCCTACAGGGATTTGGAAAGGACTTTCATATTGAGAGCAATTAAAAATATTGAAATATAAGTGATTTTAGGTATTTTCAATGTCATGATTTAAAAATGGGACAAAAGTGGGGCAAAAACCATACAGATTCTAAACTGTATGGTTCTTTTTTTATCTAACCAAGAAAGGTTAAAACTTATTAAAACAAATGCAATCAACTGTTGAAAACTTTTTAGTCCGTGTAATATAAAAACAAGTAAAAAGTTGAACTATAGGGAATATTGTGTCATAATAGGTAATAGATGAATAATTAATAGATTGGAAATAATGCTTTCTTACCTTAACAAGTTGAATTGGTTATACATTTTTTCGTCGCAATTGTGTCTATCTCTCGAGTTTAGCTAGTTTTTATAAGCTCTGGCTTCTAATCAATATAACAAATTTTAGAAGTGCATAAGACAAGATGGTGACATTACTACAGTCATTTCTAGTCACCATATGTTGCTGGCACAGGCTGTTTGTAGTGTTGGCTATTTACTAGTCAGTTTAATCGGAGTGTTTAATTTTTATTGTTGAAAGGTTTTTATATGGCGAAAATTCTATCTTTAGGTCTGACAGGTAAGAAATTACTTGCTCAGGGGTTCTTGTTTGTTCTGCTAGGTCTCATCTTGATGGTCACGGGGACTTGGTTGCCAGTAAAGGTTATTCGACTGGTTCTGTTTTTAGCTTGGATAGCAACGGTCTTAGATTTAGTATTACGTATTTTCAAAAAAAGTCAGTCAACGGACACCTTGGGAGTTGCACTGGTTAAATTGTTAGTGCTGGGATATTTGCTTGGCTCCAATCTTGCGACGGATGTGCCGATTTATATTTTGGCTCTTGTGATTGGAGTTTATCAGATTTTTCATGCTAGTATTAACCTTGTCACCTATGTTCTCTACCGCAAAAACAAAATTCGACCTCGTTTTCGTCTCTTACTAGATGGACTCGTACTAGTTTTTCTTGGTGGGACTAGTCTTTTGTCATCTACAGGAAATTCTGTCTTTCAACTCTTTGTATTAGGGGCTTATTTTTTCCTTTATGGTGTGTCCAATATCCGTGATGGTTTCTTGTTTGAGGAGGAAATTGGGAAAAACCATCTCAAACGTCGCATTAGAATTAGCTTACCTATTGTCCTAGCCGCTCTCATCCCTGCAAGAACTTTAGCAAAAATCAACAAATTCATGCAGGAAAATGCTGATGAGAGAGAGGATATCCATCTTGGAATGGTGAAGTCTGGTAAGACAGCGGAGCTTGAAATTTTTGTTCATACAGCTGAGACCTCTCTGTTTTCGGCAATTGGTCATGTGGATATCTGCTATCAAGGCCGTGTTATTTCTTATGGCAACTATGATCCGTCTTCTGAGACCTTATTTGGCATGGTAGGAGATGGTGTCTTATATTTCTGTGATCGTGACAAGTACATTGACCTATGTAAACGTGAGAGTCAAAAAACGCTTTTTGGTTATGGGATAGATTTGACGCCTGAAATGGAAAAAGCAGTTCAGAAAAAGTTGGCTGAATTGAAACAACTGACGATTCCATGGGAGCCAAGTGCAGATAAAATAATGACAGGTGATGGTAAGGAAGACTACACCTACGCTTATAAAATCAGACATGAGACAGATGGGGAACTTTATAAATTTATCAAATCTAAGTTTAAATCCTACTTTGTCTTGTCCACAAACTGTGTGCTCTTGGCTGATACCATAGTCGGTCAGGCTGGCACCGATATCCTCTCACCCAAAGGATTTATCGCACCAGGAACTTACCAAGCTTACCTTGACCGAGAGTTTGAAAAACCAAATAGTATAGTCGTATCTAAACATGTTTATTAAGGAGAATTTATGAATTTAGTAAAAAAATACACCCCATTAATACTTTTTATAGGGCTGGTTACTCTTGTAATTCTGAATGCATCAAGCTTTATATCAGGGGCAGTATCTCTCTTTGAAGTAACTTCTACCTTGATTTATGGTGCTGTCATTGCTTTTGTGCTCAATGTTCCCATGAAAAAAATTGAAGAATTCCTAGTTAAAATGAAGGTAAAGGCAGGGTTGCGCCGTCCGATTGCTATGGTGCTTGTTTTCCTATCTCTTATCTTAATCGTGATCTGTCTTTTGGTTTTGGTGCTTCCAACCCTTGCTCAGACTATTAGTCAGCTGGGAGCAGTCCTTTCAACAGTCCTGACTCAACTTGGGAAATTGCTAGACAGCTCGGAATTTGTAACCAAAGACATGCTGTCAACTATCGTATCAGGAATTCAGGGACAGTCTAGCTCTATTAGTCAAGCTTTGATAACCTTCTTATCCGGTCTGACTAGTAATATAGGAAATATTTTTTCAAGTATAATGAATGCCTTTCTGATTATAGTATTTACCTTTTTATTTTTATCCAGTAAGGAACATCTGGCAGCGATGACGAGTAGACTTCTAAAAGTTATATTTCCAGAGAAAGTGGTGACAAAGTTAACTTACATTGGACAAGTAGCACTAGAGACTTATGACCAATTTTTGATGAGTCAGCTGATTGAAGCAGTCATCATAGGAGTTATGATAGCGGTTGGCTACAGCCTGTTTGGACTACCTTATGGGGTAATGACAGGTATATTTGCAGGAGTGCTATCGTTCATTCCTTATGTAGGGCCTATGATTGCTTGTGTTGTGGGAGCGATTTTTATCTTCACAGTGAGTCCTACTCAAGCCTTACTTTCTCTTCTTCTATATCAAGTTATACAGCTGATTGAAGGAAACCTTATTTATCCTAGAGTTGTAGGTCAATCTATTGGTTTGCCAGCTATTTTCACGCTTGCGGCTGCTAGTATTGGAGGCAATCTCTTTGGCTTACTTGGGATGATATTCTTTACACCGATATTTGCTGTTATCTATCGATTGGTTAAAGAATTTGTCGTTGCAAAGGAAAATCAGGTAGATTGAGAAAGACTGAATTTAATAAGATATACTAAGAAGAGAGTGAAAGATTCTCTTCTCTTTTATTTCTAAATGACTTGCTCTTGTTCTGTTGCGAAAATTTATGAATTCATAATAGCCCATTTTAATCTCTATGCGGATTGGCCATGTAATATGGGCACAAATTAGTATAGTTTAGTTAATTATAGACTAGCTCTGTACTGTAAAAAACAGTTGGTCTTATCAAATATTGCTAGCAATTGATTGAGAATAAATGATAAGTTTGATAAGGTTGGAAAACCTTTATAATGATTTGCTACAAAAAGTTATTTGACATCAAAAAAGCCTTGAAATCAAGGCTTTTTCCTGTTGATTTAGATGCCCCCTACATGAATTTGTAAGAACTTTTCATATTGAAAATAAACAAAAGTGTTGAAATATAGCTGATTTTAGGGAAATACTTTTAGGTGTTTTCAATGTCAGGATTTAAAAATGGGGCAAAAGTGGGGCAAAAACGAATGACTCACATTTGGTTTGAAAACCTATAATACCTAATGATTATGCCATACTAGATATATAGTGTTGTTATAAATAAATGTCAGTGCGAGTTCAAATCGGAGGATAAAATGGAAAAACAAATTAATGAAAAAAAAGCCTTGGTTCCCAAAGCTTTTTAATGTTATAAACTCATTAAAATATCCCCCAGTTAGATTTGGAATATTTTTTAGTCTGTGTCATATAAAAATAAATAGAATGAATAGCTATAGCTAGAGCTAAAATGGTTGTAATACTTACTACTATTATAGGATTAGAAGCAAAGATTAAAGAGAGAATCAAGGCAGCCAGATAGAGTGTAGCTTGGACACAGTAGTAACTTTTCGAATAGCGAAGATAGTGTTTGTTATAGGGCCCATTTGCTAGGACAGCAGCTTGGAAGAGGCCAATTCCGATATAAAAGAAGCTGGTTGCAAAGAGACGATTAGCTTCAGGATTCAGAAGAAAACTCATCGATACAGTCATCATCATAAGCCCAATGAAAATAGGATAGTGACTGTAAATTAGAAATAGCCCCTTTTGATTAGATTTTTCATCAATAGCATGGTCGAATTGACCAAAATAAAACAAGAACAGAGAAATCATAATAATGAAATAAAGAACCGAATAAATCGAGAAATTCTCGATTGTAAAGAAGTTAGCTAGCTCCATAATCATCTCTCCAAACGTAATAATGACAAGAAGGGAGATGCGCTCGATTAAATGGGGGAGAACTATCTGGAAATGATCATCTTTACTAATCGAGGTAATTGGCGTAATAAATGTTAGCAGAATACTAGCATAAAGGATATAGACTCCAATGTAAATAGGAAGAAGAGCTGCTAGATAGATTTCTAAACTTCGTAGACCTGTTATCCATAGAAAACCTTTGATACTTTCCCTATGAACATTATCGGTTGATTTTTTAAAAAACTCAACCAAATATTGAAAAAATAAGGTAAGGGTTAATGTACCAATAGCCCAACAGACATAATGAAAATATTGTTGCCAATCATCTTTAATCAAATTGGATATAAAGAGTAAAAGTCCCATTTTGATAAACATGATTACCATGTTAAATAAAGAGTTCTTTCCATAGCGATTGGTATAAACGGTTTGAATCATCCATGAATCAGTGAGAAGCAAGACAGACATGAAAAAATCAAGCAAAGAATTCCAAGTCAAAATACCGTTATGAAGATGGTGAATTAAAGCAGTTACTTTTGAAATCGCAAAAACAAACACTAGGTCATAAAAAGTTCTGAAAATTCTACACGTTTATGTTTAACAAGAGTTGTCATCTTAAGACCTTTCTATTTTAGAAGTACAATTTATTATAACAGAAAATGGTAATAAAGAAAAAGGAGATGCTTAAATAACTTCATGTGACGCGAATTGTCAAAACCTTGACTTCTTTTGTCATTTACTTGAAAAAGCAACCCTGACGAGTTGCTTAAAATCCTATTAAAAATTAACTGTGTCAGGATCATTCTGAGTTTTGATGCCTTGAATCTTATCCAAGACTGCCATATCTTCCTCTGATAAGTCGAAGTCGAAGATATCCAAGTTGGCTTCAATATTTTTAGGTGTCACAGACTTAGGTAGTGGCAAGAAACCTTTTTGAAGGCTCCAACGCAGAGCAACTTGTGCTACAGATTTACCGTTACGTTCAGCCACTGCTTCAACATCTTCATTTCCAAAAATGCTACCTGTACCTAGTGGACTATAGGCTTCAAGAAGGATATCGCGCTCTTGGCAATAGGCAACTAAGTCTTTTTGGTCACAACCTGGAGCCAAGAGGATTTGATTGACATGTGGCACAATTTCAGCCGTTTCAAGAAGAGCTTCTAGGTGATGTTGCATAAAGTTAGACACACCGATAGCACGCACCTTACCTTCTTTGTAGGCTTCTTCCATTGCCTTCCAAGCGCCTGCATTACCAGACTTCCAAGCATCATTCTCACGAAGTGCCTTTGGATTTGGCCAATGGATAAGCAAAAGATCCAAATAATCCACACCGAGTCTTTCGAGAGACTCATCGATAGAAGTCTTAGCCAACTCGTAATCGTGCTTATCATTCCAAAGTTTGGTAGTTAGGAAAATATCCTCACGTGCCAAATTACTATCAGCAATCGCCTTACCTACAGAAACCTCGTTACCGTAAATTTGTGCGGTATCAATATGTGTGTAACCAGCCTTAAGTGCGAAGCTAACGCTGTTATAGGCTTCTTCGCCTTCAGCAATTTGCCAAGTTCCAAAACCAATTTTAGGAATAGCAACCCCATTTGCAAGCGTATATGTTTCCATGATTTTCACCTTTTCTTTTTTTAATAGTACTATCTTAAAAAAGATAAGACAAAAATGCAAAGATTTGCTACGGCTATTATTATGAATAGTTCCTTACTTCTTTTTCCGATGTTCGTAACAGCCTTTGGAGATATTATTACTTGGGAAGAGAATGAATTTGTTGGTATTGTAAAATAAAATCTTCAAGACTGCGACATTATTATCAAGAGCCTGAAATATTTTCTTCAGTATTTAGATAACTCATATGTGACTGATAACTTTGAACTGGATTTATATAGACAGGCTGTGTTAAAACATGGTCCCTTGTCATATAACCAATGTTTCGGTTTTGTTCCTTTACTAGCATTAGGAGGCTTTAAAGATGTGGAACATATGGATAAAGTCAAAGTCCTGGAGCACATTTATCTCATGTACCAACTCACAGGCGGAGTGATGGACGATTGATAGAAAGGAACCACCTTCGAGGTGGTTTTTTCGACGAAAACGAGTGTGAGATAAATAACGAGTCTTTGGATGAGACTCGTTTATTTTGTGAATATAAACTTTTTGGTACAAAATTTGGTATAAAAAACAAAATGACAAGCAAAAAAGCCTTATAAATCAAGGCTTTTTCCTGTTGTTTAGATGCCCCCTACATGGATTTGTAAGAACTTTTCATATTGAAAATAAACAAAAATGTTGAAATATAGCTGATTTTAGGGAAATACTTTTAGGTATTTTCAATGTCAGGATTTAAAAATGGGGCAAAAGTGGGGCAAAAACGAATGACTCGTATTTTGTTTGAAAACCTATAATACCTAATGATTATGCTATTCTAGATATATAGTTTTGTTATAAATAAATGTCAGTGCGAGATCAAATTGGAGAATAAAATGGAAAAACAAATTTCTACGCAGAATGGAATGCGAAAAAGTGATAATTAAAGAGACAAAAAAGCTGAGAATATGATTTCCCAGCTTTTTTGAATGCGATAGAAATAGCAACTAGACTATTTACGAAAGACCTCAATAATGTAGGTGAAACCAGTAACTAAAAATGCAAAGGCAATGACATAAACGACAAAGACACCTGTAGCCACTGGATTGAACAGAATCACTAGACCTAGTAAAAATTCAAGCAAGGCTACCCACGTGATATTGCTACCAATAATAGGGAAAATCAATCCTAGACGATTGCCTTTAAAGAAAGCAATAATGGCTTCTACAATTAACCAAATTCCTACAATGGTCGGAATGACGACCGGCAGGGTCAAAAAGCCATAAGCAACGAGGTAAAGAGCTAAGAGAAGACTAACAAATCCTTGGAAAAGATAAACAGGTGAGCGAAGCTCTTTTGGTGCAGAGAAATAGCCTAAAATAGCTGCTATAGAAGAAACCAGTAAATCAAATGCAATCCACCAGCTGTAAGCAACAAGATTAGCTACTGGGTTTGTAAATAGGAAAAGTCCTAAAAGGACAAAAACAACTCCTGCAAGGAATAGCAGTAAACGATTAGAAAATTTCATTTCAATACCCCCTATATAGTATAGTTTTCTAATAAAACTACTGTACTTATTTTTATAGAAAATGTCAATAAAATAAATAAACAATTTGGAAGTTTCAGTCTGACTTACAAAAAGAAAAGGAGTTTTCACTCCTTTTCACAGATTGAAGACAAAGTCCTTATAAAAGTGTCTTCTAAAGATTTTAACTTCAATCTGAAGCGAGGTTATCCTCGCTTTTTCTATTTATCAAACAATTCCTTATTTTCAATTAAGAGCTCTAGTGGAGATTTATCTCTTGCTTCAATAAAACCAGGTTCATATTGGGTATGAAGTGTTCTTTTCTGAGAAGTTGGATCAATATACAACTCTTTTCCATCTTCTGTGTATAGTTGGTTGCCTCTTGTTAGGTAAAGTAAATCCTCTAAGTACTGTCCATCAGTATGTAGGAAATGCTCGATGTATTTGACAGCTTTTAAGATTTCACTTACTTTATCAGAGTATTCATTAGATTCAAGAACACTCTTTTCTAACTCAATCTCTTTACTCGTTCCAAAGAGTTGGGTTGGAGTTGCATTAAAATATTCCGCTATCTTATCCAAATTTGCAAAGGTAGGATAGCTTTTTTGTTTTTCATAATCAGAGATGTCTGGAAAGATTGCTCATAAAAAAAATGTGGGGCAAATGATGGGGCAAATCAGTTATAGACAAGCAAAAAAGCCTTATAAATAAAGGCTTTTTCCTGTTGATTTAGATGCCCCCTACAGGGATCGAACCTGTGACCCACGGATTAAGAGTCCGCTGCTCTGCCAGCTGAGCTAAGGAGGCAAACAAAAAAGCTGTATTGGTGCCGAAACTTCACGGTTTGTATTGAACCCGCGCAATTAAGCAGGTGGGCAACTCGCTCTAACTGAAGCTGTTTCCGTGTGAGACGGCCTACATGCTGTTAGAAGACTTTTGTTTCCCTAATAATACAAAAAATAGTCGGTCAACACTTAAGTGTGAGGTCGTACACCACAGCGTTTCTATGTTTATATAATACCACTTTTTCAAAAAAAATCAAGGGGTAAATGTAATTATTTGGAAAGGATTTCACAAATTTCGTAATTTATCAATGGTTTCCTTGCGCTGAGCTAGGGCTCGTTCGTATTTTCCAGTATCTTCTGGTGAGAAATAGCTATGGTCGCGAATTTTTTCTGGCAAATAATCTTGCTTGATCCAGTGGCCTGGATAACTATGTGGATAGAGGTAGTTTTGCGCATTGCCCAGTTCCTTGCTACCGCTATAGTGACCATCTCGCAGGTGTCTTGGAATTGGTAAGTGACCAGACGTTTTAAGGTCGGTCAGAGCCTTATCCATAGCCACATAGGCTGTGTTTGACTTGGGCGAGAGTGCCAGATCAATGACGACATTGG
This sequence comes from Streptococcus infantis, assembly GCF_047464615.1. Taxonomy (GTDB): domain Bacteria; phylum Bacillota; class Bacilli; order Lactobacillales; family Streptococcaceae; genus Streptococcus; species Streptococcus infantis_Y. Next base: position 63,364 of record NZ_JASHBO010000007.1, on the reverse strand, counting down.
CAATGAGAATGCGAGCTTCTGGAAACCCAATCCTCTGTGCAGCATCCAAAGCAGTTACGGTATGGATCTGGGCATCGGGATTGGCCAAGCCGATATCTTCGTAGGCAATTACCGTCAAACGACGTGCCAAGCTAGGTAGGTCACCAGCCTCTATCAAGCGAGCAGCATAGTGGAGGCTAGCATCCACATCCGAACCTCGAATGGATTTCTGTAGAGCGGATAGAACATCGTAATGTCCATCTCCATCCTTGTCCATAGTAATGTAGCTTCTCTGGAGACTATTTTCCATAATATCGAGCGTGATATGGCGGATTCCTTCGTCATTTGCCGGAGTAGAAAGAACTGCCAAATCCAGCGAGTTGAATGCAGAACGGAGGTCTCCATTGGTAGATGTTGCGATAAAATCAAGGGCATCATCATCTAACTCAACTGGGAAATAAAAACCTCGTTCAGGATCAGTCAGGGCGATTTGAATGGCTTCTTTGACATCTTGGTTAGACAGAGGTTCCAACTCAAAAATCTGAACACGACTGCGGATGGCTGGAGTGACAGAAAAGAAAGGATTTTCCGTTGTCGCCCCAATCATGATAACCAATCCACTTTCCAAGAGAGGAAGGAGGAAGTCTTGCTTAGTCTTGTCGAGACGGTGGATTTCGTCTAGTAGCAATACAAGCCCTCCTGAGAATTTTGCTTCCTCAGCGATTTCTTGAAGACGTTTTTTACTATCAACAGTGGCATTAAAGGTCCGAAAGGCATATTTGGTCGTTCCAGCGATGGCCGAAGCGATACTGGTTTTTCCGATGCCTGGAGGTCCATAGAGAATCATGGATGATAGACGGTTGGCCTCCACCATGCGACGGATGATTTTTCCTGGGCCCACCAGATGCTCTTGACCGATGACCTGGTCGATGGTTTTGGGGCGCATACGAAGCGCGAGATTGTCTGGCATAGCAGTCCTTTCTAACATGGATTTTCTGATACTAATGTGGTAATATGGTAGTATCTATTTTAGCATATTTCCGAGTATTCGGGGCGATTTAAGAGTCGTATAGAAAGAGGACAAAATGGCAACATACGGATTTTTAGATGTTTTACAGGAAGAGTTGGACAAAAACTTTCCTTTTGACTATGAGATTAGTTGGGACAAGCGTAATCATGCAGTAGAAGTGAGCTTTTTACTAGAAGCGCAAAATCCTGCAGGAGTGGAGATGCTGGACGAGGACGGGGAGGTGTCATCAGACGATATCCTTTTTGAGGAGGCGGTGCTCTTTTACAATCCTGCCGGGTCAACAGTCAATCTGGAAGACTATTTGACAGTTATCCCTTACCTTCCTAAAAAAGGTTTTTCTCGTGAATTTTTAGCTTATTTTGCACTATTCCTTAAAGATACTGCCGAGGTTGGACTAGATGCCCTCATGGACTTCTTGGAAGACCCAGAAGCAGAAGAATTCGTCATGGAATGGAACCAAGAAGTCTTTGAAGAAGGGAAAGCAGGCTTGGAAGAAGGAGAATTTTACCCTTATCCGAGATATTAGGAGATTGTAGTGGATATAGACATTTCAGATTTCACAGGCTGCAAGATTGCCCTCTTTTGTGGGGATAAGGTCTTGACTATCTTACGTGATGACAAGGACAATATCCCTTGCCCCAACATGTGGGAATTGCCAGGTGGAGGTCGTGAAGGGGACGAAAGCCCTTTTGAGTGCGTAGCGCGTGAAGTTTATGAGGAACTAGGCATTCATTTGACCGAAGATTGTCTACTTTGGAGCAAGGTCTTTCCCAGCATGCTCTATGAAGGCAGACAGTCGGTCTTTATGGTTGGGCAGCTAAGTCAGGATCAGTTTGACAATATCACTTTTGGAGATGAAGGGCAGGCCTATAAACTGATGCCTATTGAGGAGTTTTTGAAGTCTAAACAGGCAGTACCTCAGCTCCAGGGGAGATTGAGGGATTATTTGGAGGAAAGTTTATGATAAGACTTGAGAGAGCAGGAGCAGAAGATTTAGAAACCATTATTGCTATTCAGAGAGCTAGTTTTAAAGCAGTTTATGAAAAATACCATGATGAATATGATCCCTATCTAGAAGATCGCGAGCGAATCAAATGGAAATTGGTCGAGCGTCCCAATAGCTATTACTACTTTGTAAAAGAAGATGAAGAAAAGATTGGTTTTTTACGAATTCAGACTAATGAAGAGTTAATGAAAGCTTGGTTGGGAACAGCAGCGATTTTGCCCCAGTATCAAGGAAAAGGTTATGGTTCTGAAGGATTGAGATTACTGGAAAAGGAATTTCCAATGATTAAACAGTGGGATTTGTGTACGGTATTACAGGATGCGGGCATGATCGCCTTTTATGAGAAAAATGGCTACCGTCAAACTCATATCGAGCCTGAAAAAGAAGGTATGGATATGGTTTACATGAAAAAATTGATTGACAAATAGAAAGGATGGTTCGGTTACATTTCTAAACTGAACCCGCCCTAAACACTGTGCCAAAAAGATAAATGTCTCTTAGACACAAGCGTCTTCAGAGAATTTCCTATTTGGCTTTGTGTTTTACGGGCTTGGTATCTTAATGATGGAAACATGGCAAGAGTTAAAAGTTACAGTGAAGCGTGAGGGAGAGGAGTTAGTCTCTAACCTCTTGATTGAGCTGGGCGCCCAAGGGGTGGCGATCGAAGATAGCATGGACTATGTGGGGAATGTGGACCGTTTTGGTGAGATTTTCCCAGAAGTCGAGCAACAGGAAGAAATCGTGGTGACTGCCTACTACCCTGACACAGTTGATGTAGCAGTGGTGGAAGCGGACTTGCAGGCTCGTCTCTTAGAATTGACCGACTTTATGGACTTAGGAGAAATCAAGATTGGCACGACTGCCTTGGCTGAGGAAGACTGGGCCGACAACTGGAAGAAATACTATGAACCGGCACGCATCACCCATGACTTGACCATCGTTCCGTCATGGACAGAATATGAAGCGACAGCAGGAGAAAAGATTATCAAGCTAGATCCAGGGATGGCCTTTGGGACAGGAACGCATCCGACGACTAAGATGAGCCTTTTTGCCTTGGAGCAGGTCCTTCGCGGTGGGGAAACAGTGCTGGATGTGGGGACTGGTTCAGGGGTCCTTTCCATTGCTAGCTCACTTCTTGGCGCTAAGGAAATCTTTGCCTATGACTTGGATGATGTAGCGGTTCGCGTCGCTCAGGAAAATATTGAGCTCAACCCGGGTATGGAAAACATCCATGTAGCTGCAGGTGATTTGCTTAAGGGGGTTGAGATTGAAGCTGACGTCATCGTGGCCAATATTTTGGCGGACATCCTCATTCATCTGACGGATGATGCTTATCGCTTGGTCAAGGATGAAGGCTACCTGATCATGAGTGGTATAATCAAGGATAAGTGGGACATGGTGCGTGAGTCGGCTGAGTCAGCTGGATTTTTCCTTGAAACCCACATGATTCAAGGGGAATGGAATGCCTGCGTCTTTAAGAAGACCAAGGATATCTCCGGTGTGATTGGAGGCTAGCATGCAACAATACTTTGTCAAGGGTAGTGCAATCTCTCCTATCACCATCGAGGACAAGGAAACCAGCAAGCACATGTTTCAGGTTATGCGCCTGAAAGAAGATGACCAGGTTACCTTAGTTTTTGATGATGGGATCAAGCGCTTGGCGCGCGTGCTGGATGTGGAAAATCGTCAGTTTGAGTTGGTCCAAGCGTTAGCTGATAATGTGGAACTGCCAGTCCAAGTGACCATCGCATCAGGATTTCCCAAGGGGGACAAGCTGGAGTTCATCACTCAAAAAGTGACAGAGCTAGGTGCTAGCCAGATATGGGCCTTCCCTGCTGACTGGTCCGTTGCCAAGTGGGACGGCAAAAAATTGGGCAAAAAGGTCGAGAAACTAGAAAAAATCGCCCTTGGAGCAGCCGAGCAAAGCAAGCGTAATCTGGTTCCAAGTATCAAGCTTTTTGAGAAAAAAGCAGATTTTCTAGCCCAGCTGGACCAGTTTGACTCTATCATAGTGGCTTATGAAGAATCAGCAAAAGAGGGAGAAGCCGCTGCGCTCTTGCAAGTAGTCGCTGGACTGGAAAAAGGAGCAAAACTGCTCTTTATCTTTGGACCAGAAGGTGGTCTTTCACCTGCGGAAATTGAAAGTTTTGAAGCTAAAGGAGCTGTTCTGGCAGGACTTGGGCCTCGGATTCTAAGAGCAGAAACAGCACCGCTTTACGCCTTATCAGCCCTTAGTGTTTTATTAGAATTAGAGAAATAAGAGGAAGAAAATGGAACAAAAACATCGTTCAGAATTTCCAGAAAAGGAACTCTGGGACTTAACAGCCCTATACCAAGACCGTGAGGATTTCTTGCGTGCGATTGAAAAGGCTCGCGAAGATATCAACCAATTTAGCCGTGACTACAAGGGCAATCTGCATACTTTTGAAGATTTCGAGAAGGCTTTTGCGGAATTGGAGCAAATCTACATTCAGATGAGCCATATTGGCAACTATGGCTTTATGCCTCAGACGACAGACTATAGCAACGAAGAATTTGCTAATATCGCCCAAGCTGGGATGGAATTTGAAACAGATGCCAGCGTAGCCTTGACCTTCTTTGACGATGCCTTGGTGGCAGCAGATGAGGAAGTTTTGAACCGTTTGGGTGAGCTGCCACATTTAACAGCAGCTATTCGTCAGGCCAAAATCAAAAAAGCCCACTATCTAGGGGCAGATGTGGAGAAGGCCTTGACCAATCTGGGTGAAGTTTTCTACAGTCCACAGGATATCTACACTAAGATGCGAGCTGGAGACTTTGAAATGGCTGACTTTGAAGCTCATGGCAAAACCTACAAAAACAGCTTTGTGACCTATGAGAATTTCTATCAAAACCACGAGGATGCTGAGGTTCGTGAGAAATCCTTCCGTTCCTTCTCAGCAGGCCTTCGTAAGCACCAAAATACGGCTGCGGCAGCTTATTTAGCCCAAGTCAAGTCTGAAAAACTGTTGGCAGACATGAAGGGCTACGACTCCGTCTTTGATTATCTTCTGGCTGAGCAAGAAGTGGACCGTGCCATGTTTGACCGCCAGATTGACCTCATCATGAAGGACTTTGCGCCAGTTGCTCAGAGATACCTCAAGCATGTTGCCAAGGTGAATGGTCTTGAAAAGATGACTTTTGCTGACTGGAAATTGGACTTGGATAGCTCCCTTAATCCTAAAGTGACTATTGACGACGCCTATGATTTGGTCATGAAGTCCGTAGAACCTTTGGGACAAGAATATTGTCAGGAAGTTGCTCGTTATCAAGAAGAGCGCTGGGTGGACTTTGCTGCCAATAGTGGCAAGGATTCTGGTGGCTATGCAGCGGACCCATATCGCGTGCATCCATATGTCCTTATGAGCTGGATAGGTCGTTTGAGTGATGTCTATACCTTGATTCATGAAATCGGGCATTCTGGTCAATTCATCTTTTCAGATAATCACCAAAGCTACTTTAATGCCCACATGTCGACCTACTATGTCGAGGCGCCTTCGACCTTCAATGAATTGCTCCTCAGTGACTACTTAGAGCACCAGTCTGATGACCCTCGTCAAAAACGTTTCGCCCTTGCTCACCGCTTGACAGACACCTACTTCCATAACTTTATCACTCACCTTTTGGAAGCAGCCTTCCAGCGTAAGGTGTATACATTGATTGAAGAAGGAGAAACTTTCGGAGCAAGCAAACTCAACAGCATTATGAAGGAAGTTTTGACCGAATTCTGGGGAGATGCTATTGAAATTGACGATGATGCAGCTCTGACTTGGATGCGCCAAGCTCACTACTACATGGGCTTGTATAGTTACACCTACTCAGCAGGACTAGTCATCTCGACTGCAGGTTACCTCCATCTGAAACATTCAGAAACTGGAGCTGAAGACTGGCTCAATCTCCTCAAATCAGGTGGTAGCAAGACACCGCTTGAGTCAGCTATGATTATCGGAGCAGATATCTCTACAGATAAACCACTTCGTGATACCATCCAATTCTTGTCTGACACAGTTGACCAGATTATCGCCTATAGTGCGGAGTTGGGGGAGTAAAGGAATAGAAAGGCTGTTTTATAGTAGATTGAATCTAGAACAGTACACTACAACTGATAAAAATATTTCTAGCAATTAGTTTGACTTTCCTAATTCCTCTGTTCATATCTTATTTCAATCTACTATAGAATAATGCTCCTGGGTTTGTTGAGCGTCATTATAATTGGACTAGCTGTAGCTATTTTCAAAAACGCCGTTGAAGGTCGTGATGTTAAATTTGAACTTGCTGTAGAGCTACTACTGATAGTTATTTACTTCATTTTAGACCAGTTATCCCAGATTCTATTTCCTTAAGAATTTAATATAAAGTCATCTGCGGATGATTTTTTGACAACTCATAAAAAGAGGTGGGCAGATGTATCCAGAATTGAAAAGAAAAGTAGTAGAAGAAAAACCGAGTTATCGTCAAGAAGAACTCCTGTGGTTGCTTGAGCACATAGGGGATCCGAGTCCAGAAATTCGCGATGCATTGGTTTTTACTAGTCTGGCTAGGGGGATTCAAGAAGAGTTATTTACCAAGGAGCAATTTCAGTTGATCGCTGCTGAGATTGTCTCTGATGGTGGCCTAGATAAAGAGATTGATAAGACAGGAGCTTCAACGCCTGAACGTTCTTTTAGGGCCCTTATTTATGCTAATCTCTTATCTGCCGATGGCAATGAACAGTCTCTTTTTTATCAAGTGCTTAAAACTGAAATCAGAAATACGATGCTCGATCAAGGGTTGCATTACCTTGAAAAAGAAGAGGATACGACAGGTTTTTCAAGCCAGTATGGTTGGGTGCATGCTTTTGCTCATGGGGCTGATCTTTTGACTGAAGTTGTTTGTCATCCAGACATTTCTGCAAGTCGAATTGATGAGGTGTTTGAGATCCTTGGTCCTATGTTTCAAAGAATTTCGGTTCGATTTATAGATGATGAGGACTGGCGCTTGGCCAGAGTCCTTTACGAACCTATTTTGCAAGGCAAGGTGGAGCAAGCGACACTGGCTTCTTGGATAAAGTCACTTGATTTTCCGATAGAAGAGAGGGAAGATTTTTATAAATTTTCCAATTTCAGATCCTGTCTCTTAGAAGTCTATGTTCAACTCGACCAGAGAAATAGTTTACAAGATGACTTGAAAGAAGCTATTCAATCTTTCCAATATTAGATTTTGATTATCAAATGTGAAAACTTACACAATGTTTCCAAGCACATTTCTTGAAACCCTTTCCTTCTTTTGATAGACTAATACATAGTTTGAAAAAAGGAGACTTAACATGAAAAAATTTGTTGCTGAATTAATCGGTACTTTTATGCTTGTGTTCATCGGAACAGGAGCTGTTGTTTTTGGAAATGGTGTTGAAGGCCTTGGACACCTTGGGATTGCTCTTGCCTTTGGTTTGGCAATCGTAGTGGCAGCCTTCTCAATCGGAACTGTTTCAGGTGCTCACTTGAACCCAGCTGTTTCTATCGCTATGTTTGTTAACAAACGTTTGTCATCTTCAGAGCTTGTAAACTACATTCTTGGTCAAGTGGTTGGTGCTTTCCTTGCGTCTGGAGCTGTATTCTTCCTCTTGGCAAATTCAGGTATGTCAACTGCAAGTCTTGGTGAAAATGCCTTGGCAAATGGAGTAACTGTCTTTGGTGGTTTCTTATTTGAAACAATTGCAACTTTCTTGTTTGTTTTGGTCATCATGACTGTAACTTCAGCAAGCAAAGGTAATGGCGCAATCGCTGGTTTGGTCATCGGTTTGTCATTGACAGCTTTGATTCTAGCTGGCTTGAACATTACTGGACTTTCAGTAAACCCAGCTCGTAGCTTGGCTCCTGCTGTCTTGGTAGGTGGCGCAGCCCTTCAACAAATTTGGATTTTCATCCTTGCACCAATCGTTGGTGGAGTTCTTGCAGCTCTTGTTGCTAAAAACTTTCTTGGAACTGAAGAATAATTGAAACTCAAAAAGCCTTGCTCCTCATGATGAGGAACAGGGCTTTTTCGTATCTGTTGATACTCAATATAGTAGATTGAATATAGAATAGTACACTACAACTGCTAAAAATATTTCTAGAAATTAGTTTGACTTTTCTAATCTCTCTGTTCATATCTTATTTCAATCCACTAGATAAACATTTTTTCAATTTTAAATTTATAGTAGATCAAATACAAAACGGTACACTGTGAATTCTAAAAAATGCTAGAAATTGACTTAACTACTCTGGTAAATTTGTTTAGATTCTATTTCATTTCACTATAAAAATCAAAGAGCAAACTAGCCGCAGGTTGCTCAAAGCACTGCTTGAGGTTGTAGAAAGAACTGACGAAGTCAGCTCAAAACATGGTTTTGAGATTGTAGATGAAGAGGCTGGGAAAAAAGTCTTTGGAATCAGAAAAACGCATAGTATCAGGTATTGAAAAACCTTGATGCTATGCGTTTTATTGTGGGGATATTTATTTCATTTTCTCCTGAAATTGAGTTTTTGCCCAGCCTCAACCATACCTACGGCAAGGCAACGTTGACGCGGTTTGAAGAGATTTTCGAAGAGTATTAGCGGTTGTCAATTTTCTCTGGATAAAGGTCGTGTTGGAAGAGGCGTTGTTCTGCCAAGCCTTCATACTTGGTACCAGGTCTACCGTAGTTGTAGTAAGGGTCGATTGAAATACCACCGCGAGGTGTAAATTTCCCCCAAACCTCTAAGTAGCGAGGGTCTAGCAAATTAACCAAGTCTTTTCCGATGGTGTTGATACAGTTTTCATGAAAATCTCCATGGTTTCGGTAGCTAAAGAGGTAGAGTTTGAGGGATTTTGACTCGACACAGAGCTTGTCAGGAATGTAGGAAATATAAATCGTCGCAAAGTCTGGCTGAGCAGTGATTGGACAAAGTGAGGTAAATTCAGGGCAGTTGAACTTGATGAAATAGTCATTTTCCACATGACGATTGTCAAAGGATTCGAGGACTTCGGGTTGATATTCGAAAATGTAGTTGGTTTCTTTGTTGCCGAGGAGGCTTAGGTTTTTCATTTCTTCTTGTTGTGACATGATTTTTTTCTTTCTAATCTTAAACACCACGTTGGTTGTCGTAGAGGAGGGTATGGAGTTGAGGAAGGACGCGGACATTGCCCCAGCTATCGTCAGTAGCGACGCGTTCCCAGAGTTCTTTGAGGCGGTCCAGTTGGTCTTGGACAATATTGCCTGTGGCCTTGGGCTCAGGATTTCCTGCTGATAAGAAGAGAACATCTGGTTGGTAGCGCTCTTGAATGCCTTTGGCAAAGGCCAAATCCGCATCATCAAAGACAGGGATTTTAAAGGTGACCTTGTCTGGATTTAGTTGGGAAACGATAAAGTCCAAGGTTTCAAAGTTGACTTCCATCTTGGATGAAGGAGGTTTGGGGCTGAGAGTGATCTGATCGATATCTTTTAACCAATTTTGCCAGCGAGAACCTTGAGTCTCGACAGCAAGGGTGACACCACGTTCCTTGAGCTTGGTGACCAATTCGGCCATGTTGGCTGCTAGGATAGCAGGATTTCCCCCAGATAGGGTGACGTAGTCGTAGCTCCCCAATTTATCCAAGGCAGCAATGACCTCGTCAGCAGTCATACGAGTTGGCTTTTCAGAGCCATCCCAAGTAAAGGCAGAGTCGCACCAGTCGCAGTGATAGTCGCAACCGGCAGTGCGGACAAACATGGTTTTCTGCCCAATTGCACGGCCTTCGCCTTGAAAGGTTGGGCCGAAAATTTCCAAAACTGGTAGTTTGAGGACACGCTCCCTAGTCATCTAACCACTCCCGTCTAAACTCCGCAAAGGCAGTCGGAGTTTCATAGAGGCGAACGTATTCCAAACGGAGACCGCGTTCGCCTGGCAACTCTTGGTTCATGGTTTGGAAAATCCAGTAAACCATATTTTCAGCAGTCGTGTTCATATAGGGCAGGGTTTCATTGAGATAGCGATGATCCAAGTGGGGCTCTAAGTAGTTCTTGTAGATCGTTTTGATGTCTCCGAAATCGTAGGTCATGCCCCGTTCATCTAAAAATCCACTGACAGCGATTTGCAAATGGTAGGTGTGGCCGTGCAGGGACTTGCATTTTCCCTCGTAGTGAAAGAGGTGGTGGGCAGCATCAAAGGTAAATTCTTTTGATACCAAGGTTCTGTGAGGATTGTAGACAAGAGACTCCCCAGTTTCCTGTTTGATTTCTTTGGGTGCAAAAAACATTAGTCTTCTCCTTTCTGTGAGAGGTAAACATCTAGACCATGCTGACGTAAATGGCAGGCTGGGCAATCTCCACAGCCACTTCCGATAATCCCGTTGTAGCAGGTTAAGGTCTTTTCACGAACATAGTCAAAGGCACCGAGTTGGTCGGCTAATTCCCAAGTTTCAGCCTTGTCCAGCCACATGAGAGGCGTTTGGATAACAAAGTCGTAATCCATGGCAAGGTTGAGAGTGACATTAAGGGATTTGACAAAGACATCTCGACAATCGGGGTAGCCTGAGAAGTCTGTCTCACAGACACCTGTCACGATGTCTTTAATGCCTCGTTGCTTGGCAAGAACTGCCGCAAAGGACAGAAAGAGGTGGTTGCGACCATCAACGAAGGTATTGGGAACCTCTCCCTCTTTTTGCTCGATTTCCAAATCAGAGGTCAAGGCATTTTCAGTGATTTGCCCCAGAAGAGACATATCGAGGATATGGTGGCGAATACCCTGTTCCTTAGCGATTTCTTGGGCAACTTGAATTTCGAGATGATGGCGTTGGCCGTAGGCAAAGGTGACAGCTTCGACTGTTTCATAGTGTTCTTTAGCCCAAAAGAGGCAGGTTGTGGAATCTTGACCGCCACTAAAGACGACCAAGGCTGATTGACGTTTCATAGTACTCCTTCCAAAATGGGAAATGTTCAGAGCACGCAAAAAGCTCCCTTGAGGGAGCTAAAAAATACCAAGTCAAGGTTTTTTTTAGCGATGGCATGTCCCAAACATCGTAATATTCTACCTACAGTCTAGCATATTTTTTGAAAAATGGCAAAGGGCAAGAAAAAAGAGACCAAATAAAGTACTTGGTCTCTCATTAGATTAGCTCAATTCAGCAACGATGGCCTTGATTTGTTCTGCTGTGTGTACACCAGCAACTTGTTTGACTACTTGCCCGTCTTTTTTGAAGAGAAGAGTTGGGATAGACATGATTCCAAAAGCACGAGCTGTGTTTGGATTTTCATCCACGTCCATTTTAACGATTTTCAAGACATCTTCTGAAAGTTCTTCAGACAATTTATCCAAGATTGGACCTTGCATGCGACATGGACCACACCAAGTTGCCCAGAAGTCTACTAAGACCAAACCGTCTTTTGTTTCTTGTTCAAATGTTGCATCTGTAATTGCTTTTGCCATTGTATTTCTCCTTTTTTAGTTATATTGGCTTAAATCTTGTTTCATGAGATAGAAGAAGACATCTCCGTAAGTCCCATGGTAGTCCAAATCATGACCGTTGTAAGTTAATTTTTGGACTGGGTAGTAGTCTGCGACGCCGATAAGGCAAGCTTGTTGTGAACGATCAAAGTCGTCATAAGATTCGAAAGTCACAGTTCTTTCGTTCTTGCTGGCATCTAGATAGGTAATTTCAATCATAGGATTCTCCTTTGCTAAATCATGTTTTCATTTTACTCCTTGAAAAAAGGAATGTCAAGAAAAATGATTGCGCACGCAAGTTTTTTAAAAAAATATGTTAGGCTAACCAGTTTGATTTTCTTGCTAAGCTTTCTTCAACAGCTGTTTGTAAATAAGCCAAGGTAGTCTGTCCTTCGCTTGTCAGGCAGATAAAACTAGCTCGTTTGTCCTGGTCGCAGCATCTCCGACTAAGTAAACCGCAGTTTTTTGCTTCTAGGCGAGCCACCATCCGTGAAACAGCACTAGGGCTCAGGTGGAGTTTGTCTGGCAAGTCGATTTGTCTTAGGGATTTGCCTTCAGCCTGATTTAGAAAGTGCAAGAGGTAAAATTCCTTGAGTGTCAAGGTTTGTTCACTCTGCTCAGCGATGGTCTCTTCTAAAATAGCTTCTAGCTCTACTTGCCTACGGTTGAAGTCAAACCATTTTTCTAAGTAAGTCATGTCCATCTCCTTTCCCTCTATAATAGTGTAATCATACTAGTGCATCTATGATGCTTGCGCACGCAATTAGTATACACCTTTTTGGCTTAGATAGCAAGAAGGATGTTTCTTATATATTTCCTTGAAATTTTCTGAAAAAAGAGTAAACTGGTATGCAGAAAGTCTATTTGTGGAGTTTACAATGAAGTTATATGTTCAGTTAATGATTCTCTTTGTGATTTCTCTAATCGGTGAAGGAATCTCCAGTTTTTTTCATTTGCCAATACCAGGAAGTATCATCGGCTTGATTATTCTTTTTCTTGCCTTGCAGTTCAAGTGGCTGCGTATCCGCCATGTCAATATGGTGGGGAATTTTCTCCTAGCCAACATGACCATTCTTTTTCTCCCTCCTGCGGTTGGAATTATGGAAAAGTTTGATGTGATTGCTCCCTATCTCCTACCTATTGTCTTGATTGTCTTTTTTGCAGCAGTGATTAATATCATCCTGATTGCGCTTGTGGTTCAATTTATCAAAAAACGCTATGAAGGTGACTACGAAGAAAGAGGTGCTAAATGAGCGAATTTGTATCCAATCCCCTATTTGGGATTGCCTTGTCAATCTTAGCCTATCTTGGGGGAATGATGATTTTCAGACGCTATCCTCATCCCTTAACGACTCCCTTGTTGCTGTCAGCTATTTTTATAATTATCTTTCTAAAGGTGACTGGCATTTCCTACCAAGATTACTACCAAGGTGGGGTTTATCTTAATAACTTAATTGTTCCTTCAACAGTGGCTCTAGGAATTCCCCTCTATAAGAGTTTCCACTTGATGAAGCATCATGCTCGCAGTATTCTCTTTGGTAGTCTGATGGCGGTAGTGGTCAATACCTCTTTCACAGCCCTTGTGGCCAAAATCTTTGGTATGGACTTTTTCCTAGCTATTTCCCTCTTTCCTAAGTCAGTAACGACTGCTATGGCAGTAGGGATTACAGAAAAGTTGCAGGGCTTGACAACTGTGACCCTAGTAGTTGTCGTAGCAACTGGTATTTTAACCAGTGTAATCGGACCAACACTTCTAAAATGGCTAAAAATAGACGATCCAGTAGCTGCTGGACTAGCCCTGGGTGGAACAGGTCACGCTGTTGGAACTGGAACAGCCTTTCGCTATGGACCAGTTGCAGGTGCTATGGGAGGATTAGCTATCGGTGTTACAGGTGTTCTCTATGTATTTGTCAGTCCTATTGTAGCTAATTTGATCTTGAGTTAAAAAGCAAGGATTAAGAATTTGGAGAACATCGGTTTTATTTTAGGGTGAGGATGAAAAAGATTGTCCTGTGACCCGAAACTATATCTATCTAGGACTTAAGAGTTGAAGAAAAGTGGCGTCAAGGGGATTTTACAGAAATGAATAGAGATAGTTTATGAATGAAAAATTAAATTTTTTAAAGAAATATGTGCCATTTGGAGAGATGGTCGAGATTTTATCTAATTTTGAAAATCTGTCCAATCATCCTATTCCACAATATTGGCGGGATGCCTTTCAAACATCAGATTTTTCTAAAAGAAAACAAATCATCCTAGGAGAATGGAAAAAATATCTAGCTGAAGAACTCAGCAATACGATCTCTTATCTAGAAGAGTTTCTGGAGGCTATAGACCTTATCAAAATTGGACCTACCTATTCCTTGCTTTATTCCATTAGAACTTATCAGAGCAAGAGTCTAGTATTTTATGAGGGTAAAATACCGATTTCGGACCGAGAGTTTACAGACCACTTTAATCAGTCAAAACTAGAACTTGACGGGAGTATCCGTGATTTCTATACACATATTCATGCAGGGTTTAATGACTATACCAGTAAAAGCATGGGCTTAGACGATCTAGATATGATTGAACCAATAGCTGATTATGATTGGGAATTTGAGGATCAGTTAACAAATGACATTTCCAGTTATTACAATTTTTTTAACGGAAAATTTTTCAAAAAAATACTTGACAATCTACATGAGAATATATACAATGAAATCAAAGAAAACGGATACAAAAAAATTTGCTTAACAGTATATGAGATTTTTCTTTTCTATAAAAGAATTATACGTATAATAAATTTTTTAAAAAAGGATGGAAAGCGATGCTTAATTTGACTTATGTTATCAAAGTTGTAAAAAAGGTCACCTAGCCTCAGTACAGTAGCATCCAGATAAATGCCCAGGGCGTTATCGTTAGATTGCCTTGAGTTGCTTATGTAAAAGCGATAATTTATCACTTTACTATTATAATGATGAGGCTGAGGGGATCCCCTCAGCCTTTTTAAAGCGGGAGATAAGTTGTGGAAACAATTTATTCTTTTTCTACAGATGATGTAGTTTATTTAAAAAATTTATATACAGGATCTATTCGTGAGATTGATGAGGGACTATTCAAGAAGTTATCTTTAAAAGAATTTCCTTATTTGATAAGTGATATTGATAAACAAGTGCCCTTTATTCACTCTAAACGAATAGTAGAGGGAGATGAATTATCACTATATATAGTTACAACTATGTCGTGTAACTTGACTTGCTCTTATTGCTTTGAGAATGATAAGGATAGGAAGCAGTCCTTAAGTAGTGAACATGACGGTAAAAAGATTGTGAATTTTATATTAGATGAGATCAATTTTAAGCAGTATAAATCTCTGGATATCTGTTTTACTGGTGGTGAACCATTATATAACTTTCAGCTTATACGAAATTTATGTGAAACTTTAGATGAGAAACTACCTATTCCTATTTCGTATACTTTGATTACAAATGGAACGATATTCACAAATAAAATAATGTCTTTTCTTGATTGTCATAATTTTGCTATTCAAGTTTCTTTTGATGGTGATGAACACTATCATAACCTAGAAAGATGCAATCGATTAGGGAAAGGAACTTATCATAGAATCATAAATAACTTGTCAGTTATGTTGGAAAAGTATAAAAATTTATCCATTCAGGCTAGAGTTAACATATCTAAAAGAAATTATATATCTATCCAGAAATTATTTTTAGATTTAAAAAAGTATACAGAATTTGAAAATTTTAATCTTTATTTTGATTTTGTAGCTGTACCTAACGATTCAATTTTATATATTGATAGTGAAACTAAAAAGAAGATTTGTCTAGATTTATTGCTGTTTTTATCAAAGGAAAATATACCGTATTATCATGATTTAAAAATAGGAGGGTACTGTATGTTCAAAAATCAAGATTCTCTTACAATTCATGCCAACGGTACCTTATATAAATGCTATTCATTAGTAGGGAATGAAAACTATCAGTTGGGAAGTATTGGTCAGGCTACTAACGAATTAACAGGTCTGGGAAGTATGTGCCCATATAAAGATTGTGCTTATTATGAATTTTGTTATGGAGGTTGCCCATTTAATACATTTGTAAATAATGGGAAGATGGAACGCGATTGTCAGTTTGACTATTTAGAGTGGTTTCACAAGATTGTATTTTTAGATGAATTAGGATTATTGACAAAGGAGGATGTTGAAGGGGCTATTCAACATATATCTGTTCATAAAATATATGTGGATAAAAATGTTACTATGGAGGCATGCAGATGAAAAGATTGTTATCCTATAACAATAAAGTGCTATTTCTAAAAAGCTTTATTTTGAATGCCCTTGTTACTATACTAACTGTAGCTATTCCTTATATTAGTAAGTTATTTGTTGACCATATTCTATCTCATAAAGTTCATGCTATGATTGTTTATGGGGTGCTTTATGTAGGAATTTCTCTGTTTATTCAAGTTTTATATTATTTTTGTGATGTGATTCAAGGAGAATCAGAATCGCATGTTTGGCAGAATATTTGCCAAAAAACTGCTGAAAATATCCAGCTCTATGATATGGTAGAGACAGAATTGTCTGAAGCTACCATTACACAAGAATTAGGGCAGACTTATGAGCTGTTAAAACGATTTTTTAACGAATATCCTGTTGCTCTTCTCCTGTACTTGATACGAGCGCTTGTGATTATAGGGATTTTATGGAGTATTTCTCCTACTATTGCTGTGATGATAGGTATTTTGATACCTGTATTTATCTTTATTTCGCAGAAATATAGTGGACGACTATCTAAGCTTGGTTCCGATACAGTGAATTGTATGAAGGATATACGCGATTATCTAGTGGATAGTTATAAACTCATGCCTAGTAAGCGATTTTCAGCTCATTCTAGCTTGATTGATTTCTCTCCCTTGGTGAAAAAATATATTTCATGTAAAAATAAGGAAGTGAGAATGACTTCTTTATTTGAAAATTTTCTTTCCTATGCATTTTTGAATTTTATGATTATGATGACGACGATTATATCAGGTTATCAAACTTATAAAGGTTGGATTACTATTGGTGATCTAATGGCTATCCAACTATATATTTCACAATTTTGGATACCTATTGAATACTTCCTTGATGTTTATAAGGAGTACTCAGGAAGTAAGCAAATTATCGAAAATTTTATCAATTTTTTAGAACCTGTTCAGATTTCGTATGAGTCTACTCCAATTTTAGAGATAGTCTTAGAAAAGTATGTTAGCCTGGGGAGGGATGGCGAAGAACTGCATGAGCCATTAACAACTCGTTTAGAAAAAGGGCATATTTATCGTATTGTTGGAGAAAATGGTGTGGGGAAGACGCGATTGATTTTAGCGATAGTAGGCTACAGCATGAATTATCATGGTGAGATTTACTTACCTAATTATAGAAAGAATTCGAATTTTTCGTACTGCCCTGCAGAACCTGTTGCGAGTCGATTTTATAAAAATGAATTGAGTCAAGGTGCATCTATGGGACAACTAAAATTGTTGCAGTTGCAAGAAGCAGTAGCGGTGGATAAAGATGTTTATATTTTTGATGAGCCAAGTAATTTTTTAGATTCACAAAACAAGAAAAAAGTAGTGCAAATCCTGTCCGACTTGTTATCAAAAGAAAAGTTAGTGATTTTGATTAGTCATGATGATGATTTAGTTGATTTTCCAACAGAAGTTATTAATCTTCAATCATGTGATAGTGAGTAAGGAAAATTAGAACTTTATTGAGTTTAAGAAATATAGTGCATTGACCCTAGAATAGTATGCTATGGATTCTAAAACATTTCTAGAAATTAATTTAACTTTCCTAATCTCTTTGTTCATATCTTATTTTCAATCCACTACAGATTAGCAAGAAAAGACTGGGTAAAAAGTTTTTATAGTCAATTGAACCCAAAATAGTACATAATGTGGTATAATCTTCTTATGGCATATTCAATAGATTTTCGTAAAAAAGTTCTCGCTTATTGTGAGCGAACAGGCAGTATAACAGAAGCGTCACACGTTTTCCAAATCTCACGTAATACCATTTATGGCTGGTTAAATCTAAAAGAGAAAACAGGGGACCTAAATCATCAAGTAAAAGGAACAAAACCAAGAAAAGTTGATAGAGATAGACTTAAAAACTATCTTACTGACAATCCAGATGCTTATTTGACTGAGATAGCTGCTGAATTTGACTGTCATCCAACTACTATCCACTATGCTCTTAAAGCTATGGGCTACACTCGAAAAAAAAGAACCACACCTACTTTGAACAAGACCCAGGAAAATTAGCCTTATTTTTTAAAAATTTTAATAGTTTTAATAGTTTTAATAGTTTAAAGCATCTAGCACCTGTTTATATTGATGAAACAGGATTCGATACTTATTTTTATCGAGAATATGGTCGCTCTTTAAAAGGTCAATTAATAAGAGGTAAAGTATCTGGAAGAAGATATCAGAGGATTTCTTTGGTTGCAGGGCTAACGAATGGTGAGTTAATCGCTCCAATGACTTACGAAGAGACGATGACGAGCGACTTTTTTGAAGCTTGATTTCAGAAGTTTCTCTTACCAACATTAAACAAACCATCAGTTATTATTATGGATAATGCAAGATTCCATAGAATGGGTAAGCTAGAGCTCTTATGTGAAGAATTTGGGCATAAACTTTTACCCCTTCCTCCCTACTCACCTGAGTACAATCCTATTGAGAAGAAATGAGCTCATATTAAAAAGCATCTCAAAAAGGTATTGCCAAGTTGCAATACTTTTTTTGAGGCTCTTTTGTCCTGCTCTTGTTTCAATTGACTGTAAAATCAGAAAAACGCATAATATCAGGTATTAAAAAACTTGATACTATGCGTTTTATTGTGGGAAGATTTACTTCATTTTCTCCTGAAATTGAGTTTTTACCCAGCTTCTTTTTAAAATCGTATGTTATAGACTATTACTTTTCTTTGCTTAGGTGAATGACTTGGTCGTAGTGTTTTAAGTCCTCTTCTGTGTAGTGGTGAATGACTTCTATGACTGTTTGAGGTAGGGGGAAGAGCAAGTCACTGATCTTTCTGCTATTTTCCAAGTCAAGATTGGCCTTAATCTCATCGGCTAAGATGAGTTGGCTATCATGGTAGAGGGCGCGAGCGATTTCTAGGCGTTGTTTCTCACCACTAGATAGGCTGTCATTACTGAGTGTTCGATTTTTCAAATGTTCTAATCCTGTTTTTTTGAGGATATGATTTAAAGTCTCTTGTTTTTTATCCAGTCCCAGAAGGATATTGTCTTCCAGAGAGAGCGTATCAAAGTAATGGCTATCTTGGAGGATATAGGAACTAATACTCGTGATTTCTTGACGTGACAGGTTTTGACCAGCAAAGTTAATCTGCCCACTTGTCGGTGTCTCTTCTCCATGAATGATATTGAGCAGGGTTGTCTTACCAGAGCCACTTTCCCCGATAATGGCAATTTTTTCTCCTTGCTTGATGTGCATGGAAATCGGAGATAGGAGGACATTTGCATCTTTTTCTAGGGAGATGATGTCAAGTTGGATAGGGAAAATGCTTTCTATGCTTCTAGGCGAGATGGAGTCAGACTGGTCCAAAAGTTTTTGGTATTTGTTGAGAAGAGTTCGAGTCGCTTTTCGGGTGTTGGTAAAGTAAGCCAACTCTTGGAATTGATAGCCGATATTATGGGAAACCAGATAGATGGCCACAAAACTAGCCGCATCTAAATAATTATAGTAGGTCATAAAACCACCGATGACAATAGGTGTGACGGAGCAAAAGGCGTCGATGCTATTGATCAAGAGACTGTTTAAAGTTCGTTGTTTTTCATAGTTGATCTCGGCATCTAGACTAGTTTGTAATTGCTTTTGGTAGCGAGCAAAAAAGAAGTCTTGACCCTGATAATGGCGAATTTGTTGGTTACCGCCAATAAAATTTGTCAAGCTTGATAAGTAGCTCTGGTTAATAGTTGACCGCTTTTCAGAAAGTGAATCCAAGCGCTTTGATCCGATAGCACTGCAGAGGACAGGAAAGGAGTAGAAGAGGATGAAAATCAAGCCTAGGTAAAAATTGGTCCACAGGGCATAGAGAATGGACACAGTGGTGAAACCAAGAGAAGAAATAATGATAACCGTTGGTTCAATATAGCTTTCTTCTATTTGCTTGACGTCGTTTTCTAGGTCGGACAAAATATCCTTTTCATCAATCTCATAACTGTTTAAAAATCGCTTGAAAATAGCACTCTTGATTCCATATTTGAAATCAGTAATCAAACGGGCATAGTAATAGCGTTTTCCAGCCAAACCTAGTAGGAGAATGAGATTACCAAGAATTCCTAAAATCAAAACTTTCCAAAGAAGGCCTAGTTCTTGATTGGTAAAACTAGCAACAATATTCTGAACAAGGGCTGGCGTAATAATCGCTTCCAGCCAGGTAATGCTAATAGAAAAGAAGTAAAGTACGAGGTGTTTCTTAGTAACAAATCTTCTTAGCATAAAGAGTTGACCTCCTTATCGATATACATGTAATTAGTTTTTAATTTATTATAGTTGCTTAGTTTTAAATAAGCAACTATAATAAAGCTATGTCATATAGTACAGATTTTAAACAACGAGCATTAAATTACATCAAAGAGGGACACAGCCATGTCGAGGCATCCAAAGTTTTTGATGTTGGCGTCAGAACTCTCTTCACATGGGAAAAGAAATTACGTGAACAAGGGCATTTAGAGCGGAAAAAGAGAGTCGCCAAAAGCCGAAAGATTCCTTTGGAGGAGTTGAAGGCCTTTGTCGAGGCTCATCCAGATGCTTTTTTACGGGAAATTGCGGCACATTTTGATTGTGCTGTTCCTTCAGTATGGGCAGCTTTAAAGCAGATCAATGTCACTTTAAAAAAAGACGACTAGCTTTAAGGAACAAGATCCAGAGAAAGTCGCTGAATTTCTTGATATTTTGGATAATCTAAAAGATTTACCAGTCGTATATATTGACGAAACAGGAATCGACCGCTACCTCTATCGTTCTCATGCACGGGCTCCTAGAGGAGAGAAAGTCTATGAAAAGATTAATGGACGGCGTTTTGAGCGGACTTCAATTGTTGCAGGACAAGTAGATGGAGAGTTTATAGCTCCCATGATTTACAAGGAGAGCATGACGAGCGACTTCTTTGTGAAGTGGTTCAAAACGAAACTCCTGCCTGCTTTGAAGACACCTCATGTCATTGTCATGGACAATGCTAGTTTTCATCCCAAGAAGATCTTGGATGAACTTTGCGTCAAAGATAAACACTTTTTCTTACCTCTACCACCTTATTCACCAGATTTGAATCCCATTGAGCAAGCTTGGGCTGTCTTGAAAAAGAAAGTGACAGATTTATTAAGGGAAGTTCCAAATATCTTTGAATGTTTAGAGTGCTTTTTTAAAACTAAATGACTATATCAAGTATTTTAAAACTTGATAACTATGCGCCTTTTCCTCTTTATTTTCTCTTTGCAAAATCTACAAATCGAAACTTCTCAAGTTTGTGTCGACTTTCAGTGAACTGAAATTGGCGCCCGTCTTGGAGATAGACTTTTGATTTAATGGATACAACATAGGGGTCTTTGCCAATGTCCATCAGAATCTTATCACGATCGTTACTCTGGTCAATGGTGATTTCCTTTTGAGCATAGTCTATGGTAAGTTTGAGCTGATTTTCGATATAAGAGTAGATAGACTGTTCAGCAATTTCTCGACTGAGTCCAGGAATTAGTTCCATATCTAAATAGTCAGTATCCAGTACGGAAACTAGGTCATCTACAACTCGTTGACGGACCACCTTCCAGACCATCCGAAATTCTGGAAAGCCAGTCAAGAGAGAAGCTTTCTTGTCGATGATAATCTTATCTAGACTCACTACATTTGTTTTTGAGCGAAGTCCTAACTCTTGGACCAATTCTTGGTAACTAGTTAGGTTAGACACTGGGAAATTTACAGTTTCTTCTTTAATGACCTGAGACCCCTGTCCTCTGATTTTTTTAATTAGTCCCTCTTCTTGGAGCAGGGACAAGGATTTTCGGACAGTATCACGACTGACTTGGTATATCTCCATCAACTCATGCTCGCTTGGAAGAAAATCTCCAATAGCATAGGTTTCATTTTGGATATCGGCTTCTATCTGTTTAAATAATTTTTGATATTTCTTCACAGTTACTTCCTTGTAAAAATAGTTCTGATTGCCTATGAGAACAGTACATGTATTTATTTTAACATACAAGTTACCAAAATATAAGGAAAAAATCCATTATTTTTAACAAACAAGTTGCAGACAAGTTTGGTATCGATTACAATTGAATTATCAAGTCAAGGAAGTCTTGACAAATATAAGGAGATTCAAATGGGAAAATTTGAACAAGAAGCTAAAGACTTGCTACAAGCAATCGGAGGCAAAGATAATATCACGGCAGTAACCCACTGTGCAACACGGATGCGGTTTGTTCTAGGAGACGATCAGAAAGCTGATGTCAAGGCTATCGAATCCATCTCAGCAGTTAAGGGGACTTTTACAAACGCTGGTCAATTCCAGGTTATCATCGGAAATGATGTGCCCATTTTTTATAATGATTTTACAGCTGTATCTGGGATCGAAGGAGTTTCTAAAGAAGCGGCTAAGTCAGCTGCTAAGAGTAATCAAAATCCAGTTCAACGTGTGATGACAACTCTGGCTGAAATCTTTACACCGATCATTCCGGCCTTGATCGTCGGAGGATTGATCCTCGGTTTCCGTAATGTTCTTGAAGGCGTACATTGGTCAATGTTGGATGGCAAGACCATCACAGAATCCTCTCAGTTTTGGTCAGGAGTCAATCACTTCCTCTGGTTGCCAGGTGAGGCCATCTTCCAGTTCTTGCCAGTAGGGATTACTTGGTCTGTTTCTCGTAAGATGGGAACCAGCCAAATCTTGGGTATTGTTCTCGGGATCTGTTTGGTTTCACCTCAGTTGCTGAATGCCTATGCAGTTGCTTCGACACCTGCATCAGAAATTGCAGATAACTGGGTTTGGAATTTTGGATATTTCACTGTTAATCGTATCGGTTACCAAGCTCAAGTTATCCCAGCTTTACTGGCAGGATTGAGTTTGGCTTACTTGGAACTCTTCTGGCGCAAGCATATTCCAGAAGTCATTTCCATGATTTTTGTACCATTCTTATCATTGATTCCGGCCTTGATTTTGGCTCACACTGTTTTGGGACCAATCGGATGGACAATTGGTCAAGGACTCTCAGCAGTTGTATTGGCAGGGTTAACTGGTCCAGTTAAGTGGCTCTTCGGTGCAATCTTTGGTGCCCTCTATGCTCCATTTGTTATCACTGGTCTTCACCACATGACTAATGCCATTGATACGCAGTTGATTGCAGATGCTGGTGGAACTGCTCTCTGGCCTATGATTGCTCTTTCTAATATTGCCCAAGGTTCAGCAGTGTTTGCCTACTATTTGATGCACCGTCGTGATGAGCGTGAAGCTCAGGTATCACTTCCTGCAACCATTTCAGCCTATCTCGGTGTAACAGAACCTGCCCTCTTTGGGGTTAACGTCAAATACATCTATCCATTTGTGGCTGGGATGATTGGTTCAGCTCTTGCAGGTATGCTTTCTGTGATATTTAACGTGACTGCTGCTTCTATCGGTATTGGTGGTTTGCCAGGTATTCTTTCTATTCAACCACAATACATGCTTCCATTTGCAGGGACCATGCTAGTTGCAATCGTTGTTCCAATGCTATTGACCTTCTTCTTCCGTAAGGCAGGACTCTTTACAAAAACAGAAGATGACACAGAATTAAAAGCAGAATTTCAAGCACAGGAAGAAGCAGAATTCCATCATCAAGAATCAACTCCTGTTGCTTCAACAAAAATTATCAGTCCACTGGAAGGACAAGTAAAAGAACTAAGTCAAGCAACAGACCCAGTCTTTGCATCAGGTGTCATGGGACAAGGTCTAGTGATTGAACCAAGCCAAGGTGAGTTGACTTCGCCAGTAAATGGTACAGTTACAGTCCTATTTCCAACTAAGCACGCCATCGGTATTGTATCTGATGAAGGTGTTGAGTTATTGATGCACATCGGCATGGACACTGTTGGTCTAGAAGGTCGTGGCTTTGAAAGTCATGTGTCTCAAGGAGACCATGTTACTGTAGGACAAAAATTGATTAGCTTTGATATGAAAGTGATCAAGGATGCAGGACTTGTGACTGAAACTCCAGTCATCATCACTAACCAAGATGCGTACACAGCGTCAATCGATGGAACTTACCCTCGAGTGATTAAACACGGGGAAGACTTGATGGTTGCTAAACGAATCTAATACTCAATGAAAATCAAAGAGCAAACTAGGAAGCTAGCCGCAGGTTGCTCAAAACACCGTTTTGATGTTGTAGATGGAACTGACGAAGTCAGCTCAAAACACTGTTTTGAGGTTGCGGATAGAACTGACGAAGTCAGTAACCATACCTACGGTAAGGCGACGCTGACGTGGTTTGAAGAGATTTTCGAAGAGTATAAGTTTTAAAATGTGTAGGGTTGGGATATAGCTCCCTCCCTTTTATCAAAAAGGAGAAACTATGGCTCTTGATAAAAGAAAAGTTGTCTATCAAATCTATCCAAAATCATATAAGGACACGACAGGAAATGGAATCGGTGATTTCAGAGGCATCATCGAAAAAATTCCTTATCTAGTAGAATTGGGCGTGGATATGGTTTGGCTTAATCCTTTCTACCCAAGCCCTCAGCGAGATAATGGCTACGATATTTCAGACTATACAGCCGTCAATCCTATCTTTGGGGATATGGCTGATTTTGAAGAAATGATCCGTGTCGGAAAAGAGCACAAGATTGACTTCATGCTAGATATGGTGCTTAACCATTGCTCAACAGAGCATGAGTGGTTCCAAAAGGCTCTCGCTGGAGACAAGTACTACCAAGATTTCTTCTTTATCCAGGACCAACCAACCGATTGGTTGTCTAAATTTGGTGGTTCTGCCTGGTCACCTTTTGGAGATACAGGGAAATACTATCTCCACCTCTTTGACGTGACGCAGGCGGATCTCAATTGGCGTAATCCCAATGTCCGCAAGGAATTGTTCCAGGTGGTCAACTTCTGGCGTGACAAGGGTGTCAAAGGATTCCGTTTTGACGTGATTAATTTGATTGGTAAAGACGAAGTCTTGGTGGATTGCCCTGAAAACGAAGGAAAACCAGCTTATACGGATAAACCCATTGTCCATGACTATCTTCACATGATGAATGAAGCGACCTTCGGTTCTGATGATAGTTTTATGACAGTTGGAGAGATGTCTTCGACAACGATTGATAACTGTGTTCTTTATTCAGCGCCAGAGCGTCACGAATTGTCAATGGCCTTTAATTTTCACCATCTTAAAGTAGACTATGAAGACGGTCAAAAATGGACCATTGCTCCCTTTGATTTCGAAGAGCTCAAACGCCTCTATCATACATGGGGCAAGGAAATGAGTGAACGTGGTGGTTGGAGTGCCCTTTTCTGGAATAACCATGACCAACCTCGTGCCTTGAATCGCTTTGTAGATATCAAGAACTTCCGCAATGAAGGAGCAACCATGCTGGCAGCCAGCATTCACTTGTCACGTGGGACCCCTTATATCTACATGGGCGAAGAAATCGGCATGATTGATCCAGACTATGATTCTATGGAAGACTATGTAGATGTGGAATCCATCAATGCCTACCAGATGCTTTTGGATCAAGGCAAGTCACCTCAGCAGGACTTTAAGATTATTCAAGCCAAGTCACGTGATAATTCTCGTACACCAATGCAATGGGATGCTTCTGAAAATGCAGGTTTTTCAACAGGCACTCCATGGTTGAAAGCTGGTAAATCCTACAAAGACATCAACGTTGAAAATGAAATCAACGGACCAATCTTTAAATTCTATAAAGAAATGATTCGATTGCGTAAAGCAATGCCAATCATTTCAGAAGGGAGCTATCAACCAGCACTTGAAGATAGCAAGCAGGTCTACGCCTTTGAACGCCACTTAGACGGTCAAAAACTCTTGGTGCTCAATCATTTCTATGGAAACGAAGTTGAAGTGACAATTCCAGCAGAATATCAAGCCGGGCGCGTGCTCTTGTCAAACTATGAGAATGTGGAACTTGCTGAAAAAGTAATTCTTAAACCATACCAAACGCTAGCAATTTATGTAGATTAACATCAAGAAAGAGCCTTCTTCTAAGGAATAGAAGGGCTCTTTTTTTACTAGAATCCATTTTTTTGAAAGCGTAACTCAAACTAGTCAGGCGTAGGACTTTATGGTATAATATAGAAGACTCAAAAAGAAACAGGAGAAATATTATGGATCTTATTTTAGCAATTGTCTTGATTGTTTTAGCTTTTCTAGGAGGAGCTCTTGGAGGTATGTACTTGGTGCGCAAGCAAATCGAAAAAGAATTCGCTGACAACCCACGTTTGAATGCTGAAGCGGTTCGTACTCTTTTGAGTGCAAATGGTCAAAAGCCAAGCGAAGCTAAGGTACAACAAGTTTACCACCAAATCATCCGCCAACAAAAAGCAGCCCTTGCTAACAATAAAAAGAAAAAATAAATAAGGAAAAGTCTGGGATGAAAGTTCCAGACTTCTCACTATGTTGGCTATGGTTTAGGGATGAGACTTTTTCCTTGCATTCTATTGATATTTGATTATGATTAAGAGGGAGACAGTCGGGAGCTACCCAGTCTGTCAGAAATTTCAGGAAGAGATGTAATGATAATGAACTATCAATCAGAAAAATAAGACTAGAAAGAAGACTGTATGGATAATCGACCAATTGGTTTTTTGGATTCGGGTGTTGGAGGCTTGACCGTCGTACGGGAGCTTATGCGCCAGCTTCCTCATGAAGAAATCGTCTATATTGGAGATTCGGCACGGGCACCTTATGGGCCCCGTCCTGCTGAGCAAATTCGTGAATATACTTGGCAGTTGGTTAACTTTCTCTTGACCAAGGATGTCAAGATGATTGTCATTGCTTGTAATACTGCGACTGCGGTTGTCTGGGAAGAAATCAAGGCTCAACTAGATATTCCCGTCCTAGGTGTGATTTTACCAGGAGCTTCGGCAGCCATCAAGTCCAGCCAAGGTGGGAAAATCGGAGTGATTGGAACGCCCATGACGGTCCAATCAGACATCTACCGTCAGAAAATTCATGATCTGGATCCGGACTTACAGGTGGAGAGTTTGGCCTGTCCCAAGTTTGCTCCCTTGGTGGAGTCTGGGGCTCTTTCAACCAGTGTGACCAAGAAGGTGGTCTATGAAACTTTGCGTCCCTTAGTCGGAAAAGTGGATAGCTTGATTTTAGGCTGTACCCATTATCCACTCCTCAGACCCATTATTCAAAACGTGATGGGACCAGAGGTAAAACTGATTGATAGTGGTGCAGAGTGCGTGCGGGACATCTCTGTCTTACTCAATTATTTTGAGATTAACCGTAGCCGAGATGCGGCGCCCCTTCAACACCGTTTTTATACAACTGCAAATAGCCAAAGTTTTGCCCAGATAGGAGCCGAATGGCTAGAAAAAGAGATTCATGTGGAGCATGTAACATTATGACAAACAAAATTTATGAATACAAGGATGAGCAGGACTGGTATGTAGGTGTCTGGGACGTCTACGGTGGAATTTATAGCCTCATAAAAGATCCTCTTGATCTTGATTTTATGGATTTGGCTCGCATTTTCCGTGATGAGGAAAATGGTTTTCCAATCACGATTACGGTAATGCGCTGGTCTTCCAACTTCCGCTTGCTATCTTTTATCGTTGAGATTTTAAATGCAGAAGCCGGCCGAAACTTGGAAGTTATTCAACGCCAAGGTGCCTTGCTCTTAGTTGAAAATGGACAACTTCTGCATGTAGAATTGCCTAAAGAAGGAGTCAATGTTCAAGACTTTTTCGAGACAAATAAAGTCAGAGAAACCTTGCTCATAGCGACTCGTAATGAAGGGAAGACCAAAGAATTTCGTGCTATCTTTGACAAACTTGGATATGACGTAGAAAATCTCAATGATTATCCAGACCTACCTGAAGTAGCTGAAACAGGAATGACCTTTGAAGAGAACGCCCGCCTCAAAGCAGAAACTATTTCCCAATTAACAGGTAAGATGGTTTTAGCTGATGACTCTGGGCTCAAAGTCGATGTGCTTGGTGGTCTACCAGGCGTTTGGTCGGCTCGCTTCGCAGGAGTGGGAGCCACTGACCAAGAAAACAATGCTAAACTCTTGCACGAATTAGCCATGGTCTTTGAACTCAAGGACCGCTCAGCGCAATTTCACACAACCTTGGTCGTTGCTAGCCCAGGTAAGGAAAGCTTGGTCGTCGAAGCTGATTGGCCAGGTTACATTAACTTTGAACCTAAGGGTGAAAATGGTTTTGGCTATGATCCTCTTTTCCTAGTAGGAGAAACAGGCAAGTCATCAGCTGAATTAACCCTTGAAGAAAAAAATAGTCAATCTCACCGTGCCTTAGCCGTTAAGAAACTTTTGGAGGTATTTCCATCATGGCAAAGCAAACCATCATTGTAATGAGTGACTCCCATGGAGATAGCTTGATTGTAGAAGAAATACGTGATCGCTATCTTGGGAAAGTTGATGCCATTTTTCACGATGGTGACTCGGAGCTTCGCCCTGATTCACCGCTCTGGGAAGGAATTCAGGTAGTTAGAGGGAACATGGATTTCTATTCAGATTATCCAGAACGCTTAGTGACTCAACTGGGTCCTACCAAGATTATCCAGACTCACGGACACTTATTTGACATTAATTTCAATTTCCAAAAACTAGATTTCTGGGCTCAAGAGGAAGATGCAGATATCTGTCTCTATGGTCACTTACATGTACCAAATGCTTGGATGGAAGGGAAGACCCTCTTTCTAAATCCAGGTTCTATCAGCCAACCACGTGGAACCATCAGAGAATGTCTCTATGCCCGTGTGGAGATTGATGATAGCTACTTTAAAGTGGACTTTTTGACACGTAATCATGAGGTTTACCCAGGATTGTCCAAGGAGTTTGCTCGATGATTGCCAAAGAATTTGAACTCTTTTTGCTGGAGCAAGAGGAAACCTTTTTGACTCCTGCTGAAAATTTGGCTGTGCTCATTGATACTCACAATGCAGATCATGCAATTCTCCTCCTTAGCCAGATGACTTATACACGAGTTCCAGTAGTGACTGCTGAGAAAAAATTTGTTGGGACCATAGGGCTTAGAGATATTTTTGCATATCAAATGGAGCAGGGTTTGAGTCAGGAAGTCATGGCAGATATGGATATTGTTCACATGACAAAGAAGGATGTCGCGGTAGTTAATCCAAACTATACATTGACGGATGTTTTACATAAGTTAGTGGATGAGTCTTTCCTGCCAGTCGTTGATAAGGATGGTATTTTCCAAGGGATTATCACGCGGAAGTCAATCCTCAAAGCTGTCAATGCCCTCCTGCATGATTTTAGTAAGGAATATGAGATTCGAAGCAAATGAGAGAATGGATTTTAACATTTTTAGAAGAAAAGCAAAATCTATCTAGTAATTCTAAACAGTCTTATAAATATGACTTGGAGCAGTTTTTAGATCTTATTGGAGAACGAATTTCTGAGACAAGTTTAAAAATTTACCAAGCCCAGCTATCAAATTTTAAAATCAGTGCCCAAAAGCGTAAAGTTTCTGCCTGCAATCAATTTCTTTACTTTTTATACCAGAAAGGAAAGATTGGCACCTTTTATCGTTTGGAATTGCCGAAACAGGCTGAAAAAAAACAAGTCAAGTCAGAGCTTTTAGACTTGAGTTCTTTCTGGCAAGAAAGTACCTATCCAGAAGGACGCTTGTTGGCCTTACTGATAGTTGAATTGGGTCTCTTACCAAGTGAAATTCTAGCCTTAAAAACAAGTGATGTGAACCTAGATTTTCAAGTGTTGAGAGTCAATAAAGCTTCTCAACAAAGAATCTTGAGCCTTCCTACAAACCTGCTTGCGGAGTTAGAACCCTTGATGGGACAGACCTACCTCTTTGAAAAAGCTGGGAAGTCCTATTCTCGTCAATGGGCCTTTCGTCAGTTAGAAGCCTTTCTAAAGGAAAAAGGTTTTTCAGACTTATCTGCCCAAGGATTGAGAGAACAGTTTATATTAAGACAAATCGAAGAAAAGGTTGACTTGTACGAAATTGCTAAAAAATTAGGATTAAAGACAGTCATGACCTTGGAAAAATATAGATAATGGATATTAAATTAAAAGATTTTGAAGGGCCTTTGGACTTGCTCCTACACTTGGTTTCAAAGTACCAGATGGATATCTATGATGTGCCGATTACAGAGGTTATCGAGCAATATCTTGCCTATATCTCGACCTTACAAGCTATGCGTTTGGAAGTCGCAGGTGAGTACATGGTCATGGCTAGTCAACTCATGCTAATCAAGAGTCGCAAGCTCTTGCCAAAGGTTGCAGAAGTGACAAACCTAGAGGATGACCTAGAGCAGGACCTCCTTTCTCAAATCGAAGAATACCGCAAGTTTAAACTTTTGGGAGAGCAGTTGGAAGAGAAACACCAAGAGCGAGCTCAATATTACTCAAAAGCGCCGACAGAGTTGATTTATGAGGATGCTGAACTTGTGCATGATAAGACGACGATTGATCTTTTCTTAGCCTTTTCAAACTTGCTTTCCAAGAAAAAAGAAGAATTCTCGCAAAATCATACAACCATTTTACGAGATGAGTATAAGATTGAGGATATGATGGTTATCGTTCGAGAAGCCTTGGTTGAAGGTCAACAATTGCGCTTGCAGGATTTGTTTAAAGAAACCAAGGATTTACAAGAGGTCATCACGCTCTTTTTAGCAACCTTGGAGTTGATTAAAACCCAAGAAATTCTCTTAATTCAAAAAGAGAGCTTTGGAGATATCTATCTCCTGAAAAAGAATGAGGAAAATCAAGTAGAGCAGAGTCGATCTTGATAGAGAGGAAATATGAGTACTTTAGCAGAAATAGAAGCGCTCTTGTTTGTAGCGGGTGAAGAGGGGATTAGGATTCGCCAGTTGGCTGAGCTCCTTTCTTTGCCACCGACTGGGATTCAGCAGAGTCTAGAAAAATTAGCCCAAAAGTATGAAAAAGACCAGGATTCCAGTTTAGACTTGATTGAGACAGGTGGTGCCTACAGATTGGTAACCAAGCCTCAATTTGCAGCCATTTTGAAAGAATACTCTAAGGCACCCATTAATCAGAGCCTGTCTCGGGCTGCCCTTGAAACCCTGTCCATCATTGCCTACAAGCAACCCATCACACGGATCGAGATTGATGCTATTCGGGGGGTTAATTCAAGTGGAGCGCTAGCTAAGTTGCAAGCCTTTGACTTGATACGAGAAGGTGGGAAAAAAGAGGTGCTTGGACGCCCTAATCTCTATGTGACGACGGATTATTTCCTGGATTACATGGGTATTAATCATTTGGAAGAATTGCCCGTGATTGATGAGCTTGATATTCAAGCACAAGAAAGCCAATTATTTGGTGAAAGGATAGAAGAAGATGAGAATCAATAAATATATTGCCCACGCAGGTGTGGCCAGTAGGAGAAAAGCAGAAGAGTTGATCAAGCAAGGCTTGGTAACTGTCAATGGCCAAGTGGTTCGTGAACTAGCAACGACTATCAAGTCAGGCGACAAGGTTGAAGTTGAAGGACAACCAATCTATAACGAAGAAAAGGTCTACTATCTGCTCAATAAACCACGCGGTGTGATTTCCAGTGTGACAGATGACAAGGGTCGTAAGACTGTTGTAGATCTCTTACCTAATGTCAAAGAGCGTATTTACCCTGTGGGGCGTTTGGACTGGGATACGTCTGGAGTTTTGATTTTGACCAATGATGGGGACTTTACAGATGAGATGATTCACCCTCGTAATGAGATTGATAAGGTCTATGTTGCGCGTGTGAAAGGAATTGCCAACAAAGAAAATCTTCGTCCCTTGACTCGAGGGGTTGAGATTGATGGTAAGAAAACCAAGCCGGCTGTTTACGAGATTCTTAAAGTAGATCCAGTTAAAAACCGTTCAGTTGTACAGTTGACAATCCATGAGGGACGCAATCACCAGGTCAAAAAAATGTTTGAAGCTGTTGGTCTCCAAGTAGATAAACTTTCTCGAACTCGTTTTGGTCATCTAGACTTGACAGGACTTCGTCCAGGAGAATCACGCCGTCTCAATAAAAAAGAAATCAGCCAACTACACACCATGGCTGTAACCAATAATAAATAATGAAAAAAATCTTAATTGCGCCAGTGCGCTTTTACCAACGCTTTATCTCGCCAGCCTTTCCACCTTCTTGCAGATTTGAGCCCAGCTGTTCAAACTATATGATTCAAGCTATTGATAAGCATGGATTCAAGGGAGTTTTGATGGGCTTGGCTAGGATATTACGTTGCCATCCTTGGTCTGAAACGGGTAAAGATCCAGTACCAGACTACTTTTCATTAAAGCGAAATACAAGAGAAGAAGGATCACATTTGTGATTCTTTTATTGTTATAAGAGTAAGTTACTTGGTAAAATGTTGATTTCCACTACCTTTCTCCTATAAAAAGTGGTAAAATGGTTGAAAGAAAGAAGGGATAGAAATGACAACATTATTTTCTAAAATCAAAGAAGTAACAGAACTTTCCGCTATCTCAGGTCATGAAGCACCTGTTCGCGCTTATCTTCGTGAAAAATTAACACCTCACGTGGATGAAGTTGTGACTGATGGCTTGGGTGGTATTTTTGGGGTGAAGCACTCAGAAGTTGAAAATGCACCTCGTGTTTTGGTAGCCTCTCACATGGATGAAGTTGGTTTTATGGTTAGTGAAATCAAGCCAGACGGGACTTTCCGAGTAGTCAGCATTGGTGGTTGGAACCCTATGGTTGTCAGCAGCCAACGCTTTAAACTCTTTACACGTGAAGGACGTGAGATTCCAGTAATTTCAGGTTCAGTTCCTCCACATTTGACTCGTGGCACAGGTGGACCAACCATGCCAGCTATTTCAGATATCGTTTTTGACGGTGGTTTTGCAGATAAGGCTGAGGCTGAAAGTTTTGGTATCCGTCCTGGAGATACAATTGTTCCAGATAGTAGTGCAATCCTAACTGCTAATGAAAAAAATATCATTTCCAAAGCATGGGATAACCGTTACGGTGTGCTCATGGTTAGTGAGTTGGCTGAAAACTTGTCAGGCCAAAAACTAGGAAATGAACTTTATCTTGGTGCTAACGTCCAAGAAGAAGTTGGACTTCGTGGTGCCCATGCATCTACAACAAAATTTGACCCAGAAGTATTTCTTGCAGTTGACTGTTCACCAGCTGGTGATGTTTATGGTGGTCAAGGTAAGATTGGTGATGGAACCTTGATTCGTTTCTATGATCCAGGTCACTTGCTTCTCCCAGGCATGAAGGACTTCCTTTTGACAACTGCTGAAGAAGCTGGAATCAAATACCAATACTATTGTGGAAAAGGTGGTACAGATGCAGGAGCAGCTCATTTGAAAAATGGTGGTGTTCCATCTACAACGATCGGTGTCTGCGCTCGTTATATCCACTCTCACCAAACACTTTATGCCATGGATGACTTCTTAGAAGCTCAAGCTTTCCTACAAGCCTTGGTTAAAAAATTAGATCGCTCTACTGTAGATTTGATTAAAAACTATTAAACAGAAAAGATGGAGGTGATAGGTATGGAAGAACCAAACCTAGAAACCTTGATACGGGACCTTTACAATCATGCCCGTCAAAACTTGAGTGAAGATTTAGTGGCTGCACTTCTAGAGACTGCTAAGCAGTTGCCCAGCACCAATGAACGCTTGCTTGCAGTCCGACTTTCAGGGCTAGTCACACTTGAACTTCTTAAGAATCCCAAGACTCCTGCGCCAGAGTTAGTCAATCTGGCTCGCTATATCAAAAAGGAAGAAGCTAGGTACAAGGGTGCAGCTGCCTCTTCCTTTATGATTGGAGAGCTATTTAAAATGCTTTGATTCGAACGAATCAAAGCATTTTTTTATCTTATACTCTTCGAAAATCAAATTCAAACCACGTCAGCTTCACTTTGCCGTACTCAAGTACAGCCTGCGGCTAGTTTCCTAGTTTGCTCTTTGATTTTCATTGAGTATTAAATTTGTTCAGCCAAAACTTTTTCAGCAAGGTTCATAGCGTGGTCTGACACGCGAGTATAGTGTGAAATAATGTCGATAAAGTTGACACCAGCTTGGGTAGAACATTCGCCGTTGTTGAGGCGTTTGATGTGTGTCTTACGAAGGACGCGTTCCATCTTGTTGATGGCTTCATGGCGTTCAATAAGAGATTGAGCCTTTTCAAGGTCGTTGTTTTCAACACTCTCAAGAGCATCTTTAACGAAATCGCTTGTTTGACGATAAATATCTTCCAACTCTTCTAGGGCTGAGTTAGAGAATTGAACATTCTTGCGTTGCAAGTAGTCGTTAAGATTAATCAAAGCTTCAGCGTGGTCACCGATACGTTCCAAGTCTCGAGAAGAATCAAGGATGTTGGTTAAGACTTCACTCTCTTTTTGACTCAATGCTTCACTAGACAGACTAATGAGGTAACGTGTTAATTTCTCATCGATTGTGTTGATAGCTTCTTCTGTCTTGTGTCCTTTTTCAGCTACTTTCTCGTCAGAATTGATGATGTAGTCGTAAGAAAGGTCAAATGCTTTAACCGCATAGTTTCCTAAGTGCAAGAGTTCTTTCTTGGCATTTCCTAGGGCGATAGAAGGAGCTTGCTTGATGAGTTGTTCATCCAAATAAAGAGGCTCGTATTTTACAACTTCGTCTTCACCAGGGATTAGCTTAGTAACAAAGTAAGCCAGAGCACCGATGAACGGGAATTGTACAATGGTGTTACTTACGTTAAAGGCACCGTGTGAGAAGGCAATCGTCATCTCGGGTGAGAGGTGAAGTAGTGCCTGGAAGTACTCGATCATCGAAGTGAATGGGCCTAACAAGATTAAGCAGAGGATAGTTCCTAAAACGTTAAAGGTAACGTGTGTTGCTGCAACCCGTTTAGCAGAAACATTTGCTCCGGCTGCTGCGATAATAACCGTTAAGGTTGTACCGATATTATCTCCGAATAGGACTGGTAGTGCCCCTTTGAGGTCGAGGAATCCACCTGCATAGAGACCTTGTAGAATCCCGATGGTTGCAGAAGATGCCTGAATCAGAACGGTAATGACAGCACCAGCCACAACTCCCAAGATAGGATTTTGCCCCAAGGTAATCATGTATTCCTTAAACTGAGGCAAGTCTTTAAGAGGGCTCATCCCAGCACTAATGAGGTTGAGGGCGTAGAAGATACCACCCACACCAAAAAGGATACGTCCAATATTATTTGCAGTACGGTTTTTTGTAAAAAATAAGAACATGGTTCCAAGGAAAATCAAGGGAAGGGCATACTCACCAAGTTTGAAACCGATGATGAAGGACGTTACGGTCGTTCCAATATTGGCTCCCATGATAATCCCGATGGCCTGTCTAAGGGTGAGGAGACTAGCACTAACCAGTCCAACCGTAATAACCGTTACACCTGTACTTGACTGGATGAGGGCAGTGACGACAATCCCCACTAAGACCCCTAAGAAGGGATTACTTGTGTATTTGTCAATGTAATAACGAAGGCGGTCTCCAGCAGCTTGTTGCAAACCGTCTCCCATGGTCTTGATACTATACAAAAACAGTCCCAGACCACCTAAAAAGTGAAAAATAATTTCCTGCCAATTAATGGACATTTTCTTTTTCCTCCGAAAAATAATCGCGGAATTTCTCCCATTCTATTTTAAAGGATAAAAGTAAATCTAACAAGTAGTAAATGCCCTTTTTTCGAGAAAAATGTTGATTTTATTCGAAAAAAGATTGGTGATTGTCTAATTTATATTAATTTTTCACTTCTTTATAGTTCTTTGGGGGCTAGTGTTGACTCTACTTATAAATATCGTAAAATAAGATTGAACAGTTCTGCTATTTTAGAGGCAGATACTTTTTTTAAATAAAAATAAAGCGCTTACGTTTTGGAAAGTTAAAGGAGAAAAAGATGAAGAATCCATTTTTTGAGAAACATTGTCGCTATAGTATTCGAAAATTGTCAGTGGGTGCCTGCTCATTGATGATTGGTTCAGTTCTGTTTGCTGGTCCAGCTTTAGCTGAAGAGTCAGTAGTTCCAGAAAACGGGGCAACAACTACAGCAGTAGCTTCAGAACAGCCATCAACCGCTACTCCAGCAGAAACAACTACACCAGCACCAGAAGTGTTGAAGGAGTTGGAAGCAACTGAAGATAAGGCAAGTGATCAACCTGTTTCAGAAGAGAAACCGACCTTGGATCGATTGACTGCAACTGATAAGGAAGTAGCTAGTCTATCAGCTGAAACTCCTAAGGCTGAAGAAGCGCCTGCAACTACAGAAAATAAGCCAGAAGAAAAAGCTACTGTCTCTGATATTCCTAAGAAAGAAGAAAAAAGTCTTCGACCAAAAGAAATTAAGTTTGACACATGGGAAGATTTGTTGAAATGGGAACCAGGTGCCCGTGAAGACGATATTATTAACCGATCTTCAGTAGAACTAGCCAAGCGCTATCGTGGACATGTAGTCAACGAAAAAGCCAATAAGGATGCCAAGGTTGAAGCCCTTGCTAACACTAACTCTAAGGCTAAAGACCACGCTTCTGTAGGTGGTGAAGAGTTTAAAGCCTATGCTTTTGACTACTGGCAATACTTGAATTCAATGGTCTTCTGGGAAGGGCTGGTTCCAACTCCAGACGTGATTGATGCTGGTCACCGTAATGGTGTTCCTGTATTAGGAACTTTGTTCTTTAACTGGTCTAACAGTATTGCAGACCAAGAAAAATTTGCTGCAGCCCTTCAACAAGACGAAGACGGTACTTTCCCTATCGCTCGTAAGTTGGTTGATTTGGCTAAATACTATGGATTTGACGGCTACTTTATCAACCAAGAAACAACAGGTGATATCGTAACGCCCCTTGGTAAGAAAATGCGTGACTTCATGCTCTATACCAAGGAATATGCTGCTAAAGTCAACCATCCTGTCAAGTATTCTTGGTACGATGCCATGACCTATGAATATGGTCGTTATCACGAAGATGGACTTGGTGAATACAACTACCCATTCATGCAAAAAGAAGGGGACAAGGTTCCTGCAGATCACTTCTTTGCAAACTTTAACTGGACTAAAGAGAAAAATGACTATTCTGTAGCTATGGCCAAATGGCTAGAATGCAGTCAGTATGATGTTTTTGCAGGTTTGGAATTGCAACAAGGTGGTTCTTACAAGACAAAAGTGAAATGGGATGCTCTTTTTGATGAGAATGGCAAACTTCGCTTATCACTTGGACTTTTTGCTCCAGATACTATCACGAGTCTTGGGAAAACAGGTGAAGACTATCATAAGAATGAAAATATCTTCTTCACAGGTTACCAAGGAGATCCAACTGGTCAAAAACCAGATGACAAGGACTGGTACGGGATTGCCAACCTCGTAGCTGACCGCACACCAGCAGTAGGCCGTAGCTTTACAACATCCTTTAACACAAGACATGGCAAAAAATGGTTTGTGGACGGTAAAGTTTCCAAGGATTCTGAATGGAACTATCGTTCTGTATCAGGTATCTTGCCTACATGGCGTTGGTGGCAAACATCATCAGGAGCTAAACTCCAAGCTGATTATGACTTTGAAGATGCCTACAATGGTGGTAACTCACTTAAATTTGCGGGTAATTTAGCTGAAAATACCAACCAAGATGTTCGTCTTTACTCTACAAAACTCGAAGTAACAGATAAAACGAAACTTCGTGTTGCTCATAAAGGTGGTAAGGGAAGCAAGGTTTATGTAGAGTTTGCGACTCAGAAAAACTATACTTATGGTGGAGAGAATGCTCGTAAAGAACTGACTCTATCTGACGACTGGACAAAAGACGAATTTGACTTGAGTGCCTTGGCAGGTAAAACCATCTATGGCATCAAGCTCACTTTTGAAAATACTGCTGCCCTTAAGGATTACCAATTCAATTTGGGTGAGTTGACCGTGTCAGATAATCAAGAGGCTCCTCAAGCACCAACAGCTCTTAAAGTAGCAAAACAATCTCTCAAAAATGCCCAAGAAGCGGAAGCTATTGTCCAATTTACAGGTAACAAAGATGCTGACTTCTATGAAGTTTATGAGAAGGATGGCGATGCTTGGCGTCTATTGACAGGCTCATCTGCCACTACTATCTACCTACCAAAAGTTACCCGTTCAGCTAGTGCAACTGGTACTAGTCAAGAGTTGAAGGTTGTCGCAGTTGGGAAGAATGGTCTTCGTTCTGAAGCAGCAACTACAAACTTTGACTGGGGAATGACTGTCCAAGACACCAGTCTTCCAAGAC
Organism: Streptococcus infantis; assembly: GCF_047464615.1. Classification (GTDB taxonomy): domain Bacteria; phylum Bacillota; class Bacilli; order Lactobacillales; family Streptococcaceae; genus Streptococcus; species Streptococcus infantis_Y. The sequence goes on along the minus strand of NZ_JASHBO010000007.1, from coordinate 25,441 downwards.
CACTAGCAGAAAATATCGTTCCAGGAGCGACTGTTATCGGAAGTACCTTCCCAGACACAGAAGGTGGAGAGGGTATCGAAGGTATGTTGAATGGTACGATCACCAGCCTATCTGACAAATGGTCTTCTGCTCAGTTGAGTGGTAGTGTTGATATTCGTTTGACACAACCACGCCGTGTTGTTAGATGGGTCATGGACCATGCCGGTGCTGGTGGAGAATCTGTCAATGACGGCTTGATGAACACGAAGGACTTTGACCTCTACTACAAGGATGAAGCTGGAGAATGGAAACTAGCTAAAGCTGTTCGTGGAAATAAAGCCCATGTTTCAGATATTACCCTTGATAGTCCAATTACAGCCCAAGACTGGCGCTTGAACGTCATCACATCTGACAATGGAACACCATGGAAAGCCATTCGTATCTACAACTGGAAGATGTATGAAGCTCTTGATACGGAGAGCCAAAACATTCCAATGGCTAAAGTGGCGGCGCGTGTTCTAACGGACAATAAGATTCAGCTTGGATTCTCAGAAGTTCCTGCTGGAGCAACAATTACAGTTTATGACAAGGCAGATTCACAAACTCCAATCGCTACCTTAAATACAGCAGTTGGAGGAGATTTGGCGACAGATCCATTGAGCTTTGAAAAACGTCCGAGCCTTCTTTACTATCGTACACAATTGCCAGGTAAAGAAATCAGTAATACTCTTGCTGTAACGATTCCTCAGGATGAGAGAAAGATTAAGGCTGTCAGTCTAGAAGTGGCACCTAAAAAGACAAGTTACCAAGTTGGTGAGGAATTGAATCTCAAAGGTGGTCTTCTCCGTGTTAAATATGAGGGTGAAGAAGCAGACGAAGTCATCAACCTTAGTCATGCAGGAGTTACTGTTAATGGCTACGATGCTCACCATCATGGCGAACAAGAGTTGACAGTAGCCTATCTTGGTCTTCCGGTTGCAGGTAGCTTTAAGGTTCAAGTGACCGGTGAAGAAGCTGGTCCCAAAGAAGTCGCAGCCTTGTATATTAGCAAGCAACCGAAAATTGATTACTTTGTAGGCGATACTCTTGACTTATCAGAAGGACGTTTCAAGGTCTTGTATGATGATGAAACGGAGACTGAACATAACTTTACAGACCAAGGAGTCGAAATTACAGGCTATGATGCTCAAAAAACAGGCCGTCAAAAACTTCAGTTGCACTATCAAGGACAAACTGTCGAGTTTGATGTTCTAGTATCACCTAAAGCGGCTGTCAACGACGAATACCTGAAACAAGAAATCACATCTGCCCAAGGACGCAAAGAAACATTAGCTTATACATTTGCTGATGCAGCAAAACAAGCAGCTCTAGTTGAGAAGATTAATACAGCGAAAGCGATCTTAGAAAATCATGATGCTAGTCAAGAAGCAGTCAACCAAGCCTTGAATGACTTGAAAAAAGCTGGTACTGACTTGGATGGCAATCAACGTTATCAAACTGCTAGAGAAGAATTGGAAAGCTTGCTCGAATCTGTCCTTGAAAAAGATCCTCAATCTGAGTTGATTGCGGAAGCTGAAGCTTTGTTGTCTTCACAAACGCCAACTCCAGAAGCCTTTGCGGACATGAAAGAAAAGCTGAATAAGAAACTAGTTCCTGCAGAAGAAAGCCATCATGTGGGTAGCTTAGAAGATGAAGTGGCTCCAACAGTTGAAGCTCTACCTGAGTTAGTGATTGAAACAGAAACTCAAGCTTTCGAGCGTCAAGAACGTCCGTCAGGAGACCTCTTGTTGGGTGAACGTCGAGTCGTTCAGGCTGGTGCAGAAGGACAAATCCGTCATTTGATTGAAGTGGATGCCAAAGGCAACCGTACTCTTCTTCAGACAGAGGTAGTCAAGGAAGCAGTTGCAGAGATTACTGAAGTTGGTACCAAAGTAGAAAGTCGTGTTCAACCGCTAGACGGTTCTGGAGATCTTGTTCTCGAAAAACCAGAATTGGAAGTGAAGGAAGAAGCCCTAGCCTTCAAACACCAAGAGCGTCCGACAGCAGATCTTTTACTAGGTGAACGCCGTCTGGTTCAAGCAGGTGAGGCTGGGCAAATCCGTCACTTGATTGAGGTAGATGCTAAAGGCAGTCGCACACTTCTTCAGACAGAGGTAGTCAAGGAAGCAGTGACTGAGATTACTGAAGTTGGTACCAAAGTAGAAAGCCGTGTTCAGCCACTAGAAGGACCAAAAGTCCTGGATGTTAAAAAACCAAGCTTGGTTATGGAAGAAGAAGTTCTTGCCTATGGACATGAAGAACGAGAAAACGCAAACCTTTCAGCAGGTGAACGCCGTCTAGTTCAAGCTGGAATGGAAGGACTTCGTAGAAATCTTGTAGAGGTTGATTCAGAAGGAAACCGCAGTCTTAAGAGGACAGAACTTGTCAAAGAGCCAGTAACTGAGATTGTTGAAGTTGGTACCAAAGTAGAAAGCCGTGTTCAGCCACTAGAAGGAGTCAAAGATTTGACAATTAGCAATCCAGCATTGGTGATTGAAGAAGAAAAAGTTGCATACGGCCATGAAGAACGAGTAAATCCTAGTCTTCAAGCAGGAGAACGTCGAATTGTTCAGGCCGGAGTTGAAGGGCTTCGTAGAAATCTTGTAGAAGTTGATGCAGAAGGCAACCGCAGTCTTAAGGGTACAGAACTTGTCAAAGAAACTGTAACTGAGATTGTTGAGATTGGACCAAAAGTGGATGCCCAAGCTGACAAACCTCTTGCCCCTGCTCCAGTAGTGCAAGCAGCTAAGCAGGAAGTAGCACAAGCTGAAAAACTTGAAGGAAAACAACTTCCAAGTACAGGTACAGAAGTAGATGCAAACCTCCTTGCTTTAGGCTTGGTTGGAGTTCTAGGTGGCTTTGGACTACTCGCTCAAAAGAAAAAAGAAGATTAACTTAAACTTCTTAATTTACCGTCTGATAGGACAAACATGTTTATGATAGATGAATTCAAAACTGGATAATACTTCCGAAAGTTTGAAACAACAATAGTTTAAAAGGCAAGGACCATCATTTTTGGCTCCTGCCTTTTTGCATTCTTAGAATGTTTGTGTTAAGATTTTTATTATTTTATAAGAAACCTTGTAATGAAATGTTTGCATGTTCTGCTTTTAAATTTTTTGGTTGTGTCTGTTTATAGAGTTATTTCTAGTAACTCTCATCAAGAATTGGTTTGGGAATAAGAAAGGAAAAAGAAGATGAAATTGTTAAAAGTAGTCATTGCTGTAATCATTGTAGTAGTGAGCCTTGGCTTAGTAGTATTTATAGGAGCGAGTATGTATGCTGTTACTACTATCAATTTGCTATCTAACTCAGTCTATTATGCGCAACGGATGCCTCATAAGGAGGGAACAGAACCCGACTTAGTCATGTTGATTGAAAACATGGGGGAGATTTATACTCCGAAAATTGAAGGTATTCGCTATGATGATGATGATGGAGCGAATTTTATCGAAAATTCTATCGATTCAAGTGGTCATCCTACAAATTTTGGTGAGTTTGATGAAGATTATGGCTACAGTGATAAAAACGATGTGTCCTATAAGTTTGATAAGAATTTTGAGCTTGAGTGGGCTCTCGATAAAGAGTATAAAGAAATTGATACTGCAACAATTGATGAAACAAAGATAAAAGGGGAGATTAGAGAAACCCTTAAACCCATACTTGATGTACAGAGTAAACCCCTCATCAATCTGCAGTGGTTATTTAATAAAAAGTATCAAGACAGGTTTAATTAGAGATGCGGATAAGTCTTTAATTTGAAATTAAACTGAACAAAAGTGATTGAACTCTTAGAAATGCGATAAATGCTTTTGGAAATTCTTATTTTGTTGCTAGATGTATTTAATGGCAATATTAAATGAATCTCTGAAATTGTGTTAGGTTTTAATAGAGCAGAATTATTTGAATTAATTTCTTTTTTATTCTAGAAAAATCATAAAAGGCTTTGATTCATTAACTCTAATAAAACTTTATCACAATATTTATTGACGATTAATAATGCAAATTGTATAATTTAGCTAGAATATCATTTAGATATAATAATATTTTTATAGTTTGATTTACTAATCACAGCGATTTATTTCTTTATGAAATAGAAAATGACATTGGAGAATATCTATTATGGCCCATTATATTATGTTACATCAAAATAGAATTGAAGTAAAAATTGATGATACTATTGTATACTGTGATAATTTTAAAGGGAATCAAGATCCATATGTTTGGAGTGAAAGATTTTTGAATACATTTTGTAAAACTACTCAAATTAAAGCATCTCAACTTAAAAAGGGAGATACCTTGTTTTGGTTTTCAAGACAGGGAAATCCATCAGAGGATAGGTGGTTTGTTGATTTAGTATTTATTGTTGATGAGATCAGCTACTGGGAAAAAAGTGATAAAGCAGGGGAAGCAGTTGATTACCCTTTTGAACACTATAATGATGTTAAACTTTCAACAATAAAATATGATGAATATTCTTATAAAGATCATTATGAGTGGGCAAAAAATGATCATCCTAAAACAAGTAGTAGACCAAAGAGACGATTTACTATTGTTGCTTCAAAGGAGAGTTATCAACCACAAACTGAACATAAAGAATTAATTGAAATAAAAGATAAATATATCCTTGATATGTTTGAGCAATCACCACGTGGTGGGAGTGGGTTCAGGTGTAAAGAAATTAACGATAAAGAAGTAAAATATATTGAGAGCTATATACTTGAAAACAAGAAGATAGAATTGAAAGGAAGTGATCTTTTTAAATTAAGGAGAGATAGTAAGAAATGGGAGAGCAAGGAATATTAGATAAGACAATTTGAATGGAACCGACTCTTTAAAAGTTCAAGAAAGTAGTCTGAAAATGAATTAGATGCTAGTCTTTTGTATCGATAAAACTATATTTTTAAAACTAGGAACTAAGTTTGATTAAGTGAATTTTACAATTCTAAATGTTATCACAGCCTCTACTTTTTCTACTATATTTTCGGAACTGGAATAAAGCTTGTACAGAGGTAAAAGAACAATAAAGAACTGGAAAAGTTTAAGGTTTTGCTATCTCTTTTATTGATTTTGTGATATAATTAACACGTAAAAAAAATTAAGGAGTCTTTCCAAATGGCAAAATTGACTGTTAAAGACGTTGAATTGAAAGGGAAAAAAGTTCTCGTTCGTGTTGACTTCAACGTTCCTGTAAAAGATGGCGTGATTACTAATGACAACCGTATCACTGCAGCTCTTCCAACTATCAAGTACATCCTTGAACAAGGTGGACGTGCGATTCTTTTCTCTCACCTTGGACGTGTAAAAGAAGAAGCAGACAAAGCTGGTAAATCACTTGCTCCTGTAGCTGCTGACTTGGCTGCTAAATTGGGTCAAGAAGTTACTTTCCTTCCAGGTGTAACTCGTGGTGCTGAATTGGAAGCAGCTATCAACGCTCTTGAAGATGGGCAAGTTCTTTTGGTTGAAAACACTCGTTTTGAAGATGTTGACGGTAAGAAAGAATCTAAAAACGATCCTGAACTTGGTAAATACTGGGCATCACTTGGAGATGGTATCTTCGTAAACGATGCATTCGGTACAGCTCACCGTGCACACGCATCTAACGTTGGTATCTCAGCAAACGTTGAAAAAGCAGTTGCTGGATTCCTTCTTGAAAACGAAATTGCATACATCCAAGAAGCTGTTGAAGCTCCAGAACGTCCATTCGTAGCTATCCTTGGTGGTTCAAAAGTTTCAGACAAGATCGGTGTTATCGAAAACTTGCTTGAAAAAGCTGATAAAGTTCTTATCGGTGGTGGTATGACTTACACATTCTACAAAGCACAAGGTATCGAAATCGGTAACTCACTTGTAGAAGAAGACAAATTGGATGTTGCGAAAGCTCTTCTTGAAAAAGCAAACGGCAAATTGATCTTGCCAGTTGACTCAAAAGAAGCTAATGCATTTGCTGACTACACTGAAGTGAAAGACACTGAAGGTGAAGCAGTAGACCCAGGATTCCTTGGTTTGGATATCGGTCCAAAATCTATCGCTAAATTTGACGAAGCTTTGACTGGTGCTAAAACAGTTGTATGGAATGGACCAATGGGTGTATTTGAAAACCCTGACTTCCAAGCTGGTACAATCGGTGTCATGGACGCTATCGTTAAACAACCAGGCGTTAAATCAATCATCGGTGGTGGTGACTCAGCTGCCGCAGCTATCAACCTTGGACGTGCAGACAAGTTCTCATGGATCTCTACTGGTGGTGGAGCTTCAATGGAACTTCTCGAAGGTAAAGTTCTTCCAGGACTTGCAGCATTGACTGAAAAATAAGAATATAGAAAAAGGAGGACTCAGGTTCTCCTTTTTTTGCGCTCTTTTAAAGTTAAAGAGTACTGAGGGATAATTGGACAGAATCCAAAAAAAACAGTAAAATAGAGGAATACCAATCTAAATGAAATTTGAGTGATGAACGTGGAAAAAAGAGAGAATCTTACAAAAACAGCTATTTGCGGTATTATCAATGTCACCCCAGATTCTTTTTCTGACGGGGGCCAATTTTTTGCTATTGAAGAAGCCTTAAAACAAGCTAGAAAATTGATAGCTGAAGGTGCCACTATCTTAGATATCGGTGGAGAATCTACTCGACCAGGAAGTAGCTATGTTGAGATTGAAGAGGAAATCCAGCGTGTGGTTCCAGTTATTCAGGCTATTCGTCAAGAAAGTGATGTTCTGATTTCGGTCGATACTTGGAAGAGTCAGGTGGCAGAAGCAGCTTTAAAGGCTGGTGCCAATATAGTTAATGACATTACCGGTCTCATGGGTGATGAGAAAATGGCAGAGGTGGTTGCTAAGACTGAAGCTCAGGTGGTCATCATGTTCAATCCAGTCATGGCACGTCCTCAGCACCCTAGTTCACTCATATTTCCTCATTTTGGATTTGGAGAGACTTTTACAAAGAAAGACTTAGCAGACTTTGAACAACTATCAGTAGAAGAATTGATGATAGCTTTCTTTGACCGTGCTCTAGTAAGAGCGAAGGAAGCTGGTATTGCAAAAGAAAACATCATGCTGGATCCAGGGATTGGCTTTGGTTTGACCAAAAAGGAAAATCTCATCCTCCTACGTGACCTTGATAAGCTTCACGAAATGGGCTATCCTATCTTTTTAGGAGTCTCTCGCAAGCGCTTTGTCATTAATATCCTTGAAGAAAATGGATTTGAAGTCAATCCAGATACTGAAGCTGGTTTCCGAAATCGTGATACGGCTTCGGCTCATGTGACTAGTATCGCTGCTAGACAAGGTGTGGAAGTGGTGCGCGTGCACGATGTAGCCAGCCACAAGATGGCAGTTGAAATTGCGTCTGCTATCCGTCTGGCAGACCATGCGGAAAATTTAGATTTGAAACAATATAAGTAAGATGAATAAAAACGAAACGAATCAGTGGATTGCCCACTACCGGACAGACCAACCGCACTTTGGTTTGGAAAGAATGGTAGAGCTTTTAGCTTTACGAGGCAATCCCCATCTTAAGCTTAAGGTTATCCACATCGGAGGAACCAATGGCAAGGGCTCTACTATAGCCTTTTTGAAAAATATGCTGGAAAAGATGGGGCTAAGAGTTGGAGTCTTTAGCTCACCCTATCTGATTCATTATACCGACCAGATTGCTATTAATGGGGAATCTATCCCAGAAGCAAGATTAGAGTCCTTGATAGCAGACTATCGCTCGCTACTTGAAGGGGAGCATGCTCAAGCCTTACAAGGAACGACAGAATTCGAGATTATCACTGCTATAGCCTATGACTATTTTGCTTCTGAGCAAGTCGATGTGGCGATCATGGAAGTTGGTATGGGCGGACTTTTGGATAGCACTAATGTCTGTCAACCCATCCTAACAGGTATCACGACCATAGGATTGGATCATGTAGCCCTACTGGGTGACAGTCTAGAAGCCATCGCAGAGCAGAAAGCAGGCATTATCAAGACAGGAGTTACTCTTGTAACGGGGAACATTGTCCCAGAAGCTTTGGCGGTTATTGACCAGATTGCAAAAGCGAAACAAGCTACCAGAATCGCCTATGGAGATGCCTATCAAGTCAGTCATTATGAGAGTATTGTGACTGGCGAGGTCTTTGGCTATACAAGTGCTGTTAGACAAGGTCGCTTCCAGACAGGATTGCTGGGTTTGCACCAGATAGAGAATGCAGGGATGGCGCTAGCCTTGTTAGATAGCTATTGCCAAGCGACTGGTCGAGAATTGCCAGATAATGCTTTAGTGGCTCAAGCTTTGGAAGAAACAAGATGGCCTGGACGCTTGGAAGTTGTTGCTAGAGAACACTTGATGATTTTGGATGGGGCCCATAATCCCCATGCCATCAAGGCTTTGATAGCTACTTTAAAGGAGCGCTTTGCGGACTATCAGAAGGAAATTCTCTTTACTTGTATCAAAACCAAGGCCTTGGAGGATATGTTGGACTTGCTAGAAACCTTGCCCGATACTAAGATTACGCTAACTCATTTTGAGGATAGTCGGGCGACGGATGAAAAAGTCTTGAAAGAGATGGCTGATTCTAGAAATCTCAACTACCAAGATTGGCAAGAATTTCTAGACCAAAAATTATCAGAAAATGAAGAGAAAAAAACAGTTAGGATTATCACGGGTTCATTATACTTTTTAGCCCAAGTGAGAGCCTACCTAATGGAGGGGAAAAATTAGAATGGATACACAAAAGATTGAAGAAGCTGTAAAAATGATTATCGAGGCAGTTGGTGAGGATGCAAATCGCGAAGGCTTGCAGGAAACACCAGCCCGTGTCGCTCGTATGTACCAAGAGATTTTTTCAGATCTTGGTCAAACTGCGGAGGAACATTTATCAAAATCCTTTGAAATTATTGATGACAATATGGTAGTGGAAAAGGATATCTTTTTCCATACTATGTGTGAACACCACTTCTTGCCCTTTTATGGGAAGGCTCATATTGCCTACATTCCAGATGGCCGTGTAGCAGGCTTATCAAAGTTAGCTCGTACGGTGGAAGTCTACTCTAAAAAGCCACAGATTCAAGAGCGTTTGAATATCGAAGTGGCTGATGCCTTGATGGAGTATTTGGGTGCTAAGGGAGCTTTTGTTGTTATTGAAGCAGAGCATATGTGTATGAGTATGCGTGGTGTTCGAAAACCAGGAACTGCGACCTTGACTACAGTAGCTCGTGGTCTATTTGAGACAGATAAGGATCTTCGGGATCAGGCTTATCGTCTGATGGGACTATAAAAAATCCGCGTCAAGCGGATTTTTCTAGAAAGGACTAGTTATGGATCAACTGCGAATTAAAGACCTAGAAATTTTCGCCTTTCATGGACTCTTTCCTAGTGAGAAGGAACTGGGGCAGAAGTTTGTCGTTTCAGCCACCCTATCCTATGATATGACCAAGGCTGCGACAGACTTGGATTTAACTGCTTCTGTCCATTACGGAGAACTTTGCCAGCAATGGACGACTTGGTTTCAGGAAACCACTGAGGACTTGATTGAAACGGTAGCTTACAAATTGGTAGAACGTACTTTTGAAACCTATCCTCTTGTCCAAGAAATCAAGCTGGAACTGAAAAAGCCTTGGGCGCCAGTTCATTTGCCACTAGATACTTGCTCAGTAACCATACATCGCCGCAAGCAGCGAGCCTTTATCGCTCTAGGAAGTAATATGGGGGATAAGCAAGCGAACTTGGAGCAAGCTATTGACAAACTGCGAGCTCGTGGCATCCATATTCTCAAAGAGTCCAGTGTCTTAGCGACGGAGCCTTGGGGTGGAGTGGAGCAGGATAGCTTTGCTAATCAAGTGGTTGAGGTGGAAACCTGGTTGCCAGCTCCAATCTTGTTAGAAACCTTGTTAGAGATTGAATCAGAGATGGGACGGGTCAGAGAGGTGCATTGGGGACCTCGCTTGATTGACCTAGATTTGCTTTTTGTAGAGGACCAGATCATCTATACAGACGACCTCATCTTGCCCCATCCTTATATAGCTGAGCGTCTCTTTGTCCTAGAATCACTCCAGGAAATAGCCCCCCATTTTATCCACCCAACACTGAAACAACCGATTCGGCACTTGTACCAAGGATTGAAAAAATAAGAAAACTCTAGTTTCCTAAGTAGATAGAGGAGACTAGAGTTTTTAAAATAGGTCATTTTCTTCTGGTAGGAGAATGGTTTCCTTCCCATCCATATCCATGACCAGAACTTTAGGTGGATAGAGTGGGTCAAAGGGATGATTGAAGTCGAAGTCAATCGTAGTTGGTAGATGTTGACTAGAAAAACGAAAAGTGATGGAGCCTTCATGATTCAAAAGTCGAAATTCCAATTCATCTTCTAGCTCAAAAACATGCTTTAAAAAATGATCGATTATATACCAGATTGAGTCGATAACATCGTCGGGTAAATTGGTCACCACACCGAAACTGGCACATCGTCTATGAGAATCTGTAAAAGCCATCCCTATCTCCTAATTGATTTTTTTATTATCATACTGCAAACTGCTAGAAAAATCAAGAAAAGTCAACTACCTTTAAAAAGATGAGAATGATTTTGAAATTTTTTCAACGAATCTTCATCAAATGCTTGAAAATGCTTACAATTAGTGGTAAAATGGAAACAGTGGAATCATGAAAACAAAATTTTCAAAGTAGAAAGGAAACGGAATGAACACAGATGATACAGTAACAATTTATGACGTTGCCCGAGAAGCGGGAGTGTCAATGGCGACTGTCAGTCGTGTTGTCAATGGCAATAAAAATGTTAAAGAAAATACTCGAAAGAAAGTCTTAGAGGTTATTGAACGTCTAGATTATCGTCCTAATGCAGTAGCACGTGGTCTAGCAAGCAAGAAAACGACAACAGTTGGAGTCGTCATTCCAGATATCACAAATACTTATTTCTCTGCCCTTGCTAAAGGGATTGACGATATCGCGGAAATGTACAAATACAACATCGTCCTTGCTAACAGTGATGAGGATGATGAAAAGGAAGTATCTGTGGTCAATACTCTCTTTTCTAAACAGGTGGATGGCGTTATCTTCATGGGTTATCATTTAACTGAGAAGATTCGCTCAGAGTTTTCACGCTCACGCACACCTGTGGTTCTTGCAGGAACAGTGGATGTGGAGCACCAACTTCCAAGTGTCAATATTGACTATAAACATGCTACTGTTGATGCAGTCCGTCATCTTTTGAAGCGAAACAAAAAAATTGCCTTCGTTAGTGGACCATTAGTGGATGATATTAATGGCAAGATTCGCTTAGCTGGCTACAAAGATGCCTTAAAAGAAGCGGGAATCAACTACAGTGAAGGTCTTGTTTTTGAATCAAAATACCGTTATGACGATGGCTATGCCTTGGCAGAACGTTTGATTTCTTCTAAAGCAACAGCAGCAGTCGTAACAGGAGATGAACTGGCGGCAGGTGTGTTGAACGGACTTGCTGACAAGGGAGTTTCTGTACCAGAAGACTTTGAAATTATCACCAGTGATGATTCACAAATCGCGCGTTACACTCGTCCAAACCTAACCACCATTGCGCAACCTTTGTATGACCTTGGTGCTATTAGTATGCGTATGTTGACGAAGATTATGCATAAGGAAGAGTTAGAAGAACGTGAAGTTCTCTTGCCACATGGTTTGGTAGAACGTCATTCAACTCGTAAAGATTAACAAGAAGAGGTCGGGATAAAAATCCCGACCTCGCTTTTTAGTAGTAAAAACTTTTTAGCCAATAGTTCAATCATCAAGTTGATGGTAGAAGGCTTGAGGGGATGACTAGAAAACAAGACTTGATCTAGTAATTTCTATCTCACCGACTTTTTTATACTCAATGAAAATCAAAGAGCAAACTAGGAAACTAGCCGCAGGCTGTACTTGAGTACGGCAAGGCGACGTTGACGAGGTTTGAATTTGATTTTCGAAGAGTATTATCCTTCCATATAGGCTCGTAATTCCTCTCCTGTAAGGCCAACATTGATAGCAATGAGGAGTTTGAGACGAGCCTTTTGAGCATTGAGCTCTTTGACAAAGAAAATACCAGCATTTTGCAGGCAAACGCCACCGCCTTCATAGGCATAGACAGGTTCGGCAATCCCGTTAAAACAACGAGAGACTAAGGCGATTGGAAGTCCTTCTTGGATAAGGGCGATCAATTTTTGTGCTGTTTCCTTGGGAACATTTCCAGCACCAAAGGCCTGGATAATAAGTCCATCCAGTTGGTCAACGGGAAGCAAATCGAGGAGTTCTTCTGTCATGCCAGCATAGACTGGAATAATTGGAACCAAGCCCTGGATCCTATCAAGGTCAAAACGAACACGGGGTTCAGCTGTTTTAAAGTAGAGAATCTCGTGTTTCATGATGAGCCCAAGAGGGCCGTGGGTCGGCGTTTGAAAGGTGCTAACATTTGTCGTGTGCGTCTTGGTCACATACTTAGCAGCGTGAATTTCATCATTCATCACGACCAAGACACCCTTGTCAGCAGCCTTATCGTCACTCGCTACGCGTAAGGCACTGAGATAATTGTAGACACCATCGCTTCCGAGTTCGTTGGAACTACGCATGGCCCCTGTTAGTACGATCGGTTTGTGAGGAACCTCCATAGTGTCAAGGAAATAGGCAGTTTCTTCCAAGGTATCTGTCCCATGTGTAATCACGAAACCGTCATAACGATCAGCCTCCTCTTTAATTTTTTGATAAAGAGCCAGCATATGCTTTGGTTTAATATGGGGACTTGGCAGATTAAAAAAGTCGAGGGCGTGGACTTCAACTCCTTCAAGTGGATTGGATACATGATTCATAGGGTTGTCTTGACTAGTCACAACAGCGCCAGAGTCATCGGCTTGCATGGAAATAGTACCACCCGTATGTAAAACAAGGATTTTCTTAGGCATGATTTACTCACTCTTTCTGAAATGTGGTATAATCATTGTATCACAAAAGGGGAGATTGAGGTAGGATGGAAGTCAAAGCTGTTTTTTTTGATATCGATGGAACACTGGTCAACGATCGCAAGAGTGTTTTGAAATCCACTAAGGATGCGATTAAGATAGTGAAGGACCAGGGGGTGCTTGTTGGAGTAGCGACAGGGCGAGGACCTTTTTTTGTTAAGGATTTAATGGAAGATTTAGATCTGGATTTTGCTGTAACCTATAACGGCCAATATATCTTTAATAAAGACAGAGTCTTGTTTACAAGTCCTCTTTCCAAGTCTCATTTACGGCAGTTGATCACCTATGCCAAAAAAGAGGGCAAGGAAATTGCTTTGGGGGCCAAGGATGCCATGCTAGGTTCAAAAATCATGTCTTTTGGCCTAGGTTCTTTTTCACAAAGAGTGAGTCGTTTTGTCCCCTCTATGTTGACTCGTACAGTTAGTCATTCCTTTAATCGAATGGTGAGTAAGGTCGTTCCTCAGAAGGAAGAAGATCTGCTCCAGTTGATGAATCAGCCAATTTATCAAGTTTTGATGCTAATGACACCAGAAGAATCTGAGAAAGCAGTAGCTGATTTTCAAGACTTGAAATTGACTCGTAGTAATCCTTTTGCGGCCGATGTCATCAACCAAGGAAATTCCAAGCTAGAAGGCATTCGTCGTGTCGGAAAAGAGTATGGTTTTGATCTCAATCAAGTCATGGCCTTTGGTGACTCGGACAATGACCTAGAGATGCTGGCGGGTGTTGGGATGTCAGTCGCTATGGGCAATGGTAGTAGCAGTGTCAAGGAAGTGGCGAAGCATATCACAACCAGCAACCAGCAAGATGGGATTCACAAAGCTTTAGAGCATTTTGGTGTTCTGGCTTCAGAAAAAGTCTTTGTCAGTCGTGATTACCATTTTAATAAGGTCAAGACCTTCCACCACATGATGGATGAACGAACTCAAGAGGAGCCCCAAGCTTGGGACTTAGAAGGTGCCACACATAGAGCAGGATTTAAGATAGAAGAATTGGTGGAGTTTGTTCGAGCTGCTAGCTCTTCTGAAGAAGATTTCAAACAGGTACTAGAACAGTTACACCAAGAGCTGGATAAAGCAGCAGAGAAAGTTGCTAAGAAAACGCCTGCTAAGCAAGATTTGGTTGGGCAAGTAGATGCCTTGATTGACACCCTATACTTTACCTATGGTAGCTTTGTTTTGATGGGGGTGGATCCAGAGCGGATTTTTGACATTGTCCATCAAGCCAATATGGGTAAAATGTTCCCTGATGGAAAAGCTCATTTTGATCCAGTGACCCACAAAATCCTAAAACCAGATGATTGGGAAGAAAAATACGCTCCAGAACCAGCCATTAAAAAAGAGATTGAGCGCCAGATAAAGGCCTATGAACGCCACAAGGAAAGAGCCGATAAGAAATAGGCGGTAGGAAAGGAAGCCTGGAATGATGTTTTTATTTCCTAGCTCCAACTACGACATCAACAATTTATAGTTGGTTGAATCTAGAATAGTACACTACGGATTCTAAAAAAACTTCTAGAAATTAAGTTGGCTTTCCCAATCTCTTTGTTCACACCTTAATTCAATCTATTATATAAAAAAATGAGGTTAGGAGAAAAATCCCAACCTCATTTCTGTGTTTATTACAAAGTTTTATCCTTATCTCTAACGACGAGAAGGTCAACGCTGGTATGGCGTAGGATATATTCTGATGAAGAACCAACTAGCAGGCGCTCAAAGGCATTGAGTCCTGTTGCTCCAACTAAAATCAAATCAACCTTTTCTTTGTCTGGAATTGTTTTAGCTAAGAGAGTTTTAGGGTTACCCATCTCAATAACAACTTTAATGTCTGTGAGCCCAGCATCTTTTGCACGCTTTTCGTATTCAGCCATTAAATCGTTGGCCTCTACTTGCAATTCTTCGTAAACTTCGGCATCAAATGTTGAGATGCTTTGAAGAGCACGTGTGTCAATGACATGGGCAATCGTTAGTTTTGCTTGGTTACGCAGTGCTGAATGAACCCCTTTGATGAAAGCCAAGTCAGCTTCCTTAGAACCGTCAACCGCTACCATGATGTTTTCATAACGTTGTGCCATAGCAAAAACCTCCTCATTCTTATTACCTTCATTGTATTCCTTTTCACTAAAAAAGTAAAGTAAAAAACGATAGGAATATAGATGCTTTTTGACTTTGACTTGGAGTTTGTTATAATAAAACTAGAAAAGCTAAGAGGAAAAGATATGACAAAAATAGCAGTATTATCGGATATACATGGCAATACAACAGCCTTAGAAGCTGTTCTGGCAGATGCCCAGAAGTCAGAGGTTGATGAGTATTGGCTCTTGGGAGATATCCTCATGCCTGGAACAGGACGAAAAAATATTCTCCAGAGCTTGAATACTTTACCCATCACCCTTAGAGTTTTAGGGAATTGGGAGGAGAGCTTATGGCGCGCCTGTCATCGTCAGTTAGATGAAAGTAGACCCAGTCATCGTTATCTCTTACGCCAGTGTCAGTATATTATGGAAGAACTCAGTGTTGAGGAGATTGAGGCGCTACAGAACTATCCCTTGCAAGTGCACCGCCAGTTTGGAGATTTGAAGCTAGGGATTAGCCACCACTTGCCTGATAAAAATTGGGGACGAGAGCTGATTCATCTTGGGAAGCAAGAGGACTTTGACCGTCTTGTCACCAATCCTAACTGCGATGTTGCCATATACGGGCATATCCATCAACAATTTCTTCGTTATGGTAGTGGTGGCCAGCTTATCCTGAATCCAGGTTCCATTGGGCAACCCTTCTTTTTATCTGAGAATTTACGCAAGGACTTGCGGGCCCAGTACATGTTCTTAGAATTTGATGAAAAAGGTTTGAAAGATGTCGATTTCCGTCGGGTTGATTATGATATTGAGACAGAATTACAACTAGCCAAAGAGTTACAGTTACCCTACTACCAAGTTTATTATGAAAGCTTGGTTAATGGGATTCACCATACCCATAATCAGGAACTACTTCATGAAATTGCCCAAAGTCAAGGGCATGATGCTGAGTTGGATGACTGGCTTAGTGGTAACTCTTGACATTACAACTACATGAGATATAATAAATATAAGAAAAAGAACGAGTTAGTCTACTTAAAAAGGAGGAGAAGATGCAAATTTCAAGTCGATTTACCATCGCGACCCATATGTTGATTATCATAGCCTTAAAAGGGAAAGAAAGTAAGGTGACTAGTGATTTTCTTGCTAGTAGCGTTGGAGTCAATCCTGTCATTATCCGCAAGACCTTATCCCAACTGAAAAAGGCAGAGTTGATCTTAGTCGCGCGTGGAACTGGTGGAGCAGAGATCATCAAAGACCTAGAGGATATCAGTCTTTTAGATGTTTACCAAGCAGTTGAGTGTCTAGGAAAGACAGGTCAACTCTTTAGTTTTCATGACAATCCCAATCCAGCCTGTCCAGTTGGCGCAAATATCCATGGGGTTTTAGATGAAAAATTACAAAAGATTCAGCTAGCCATGGAGCAGGAGCTGAGCCAAACCAGCCTTGCCCAAGTAGTAGCGGATGCAGAAGCAAGGATAGAGAAATAAGAGCTTCTAGAAAGAGGCAGAACGTAGACCTACTCTATCAGTAATAAAAAATTGCCCTTATAGAGGTTGGATACTATATAGTAAAAACTCTTAGAAATGCTGACATAATGCTATTTTTAAGAGTTTTTTTATTTTCTCTAGTAAAAGAAAGAGATTGAAACAAATTGATCAAAATGAACCTTTTTTTAAATCTGAAGAGGCGAGACACAAACATAATTTTATAGTAGATTGAATCTAGAACAGTACAACCGCTAAAGATATTTCTAGAAATTAGTTTGACTTTCCTAATCTCTCTGTGCGCATCTTATTTCAATCCACTATATAAACATTTTTTCAATTTTGAATTTATAGCAGATTAAATACAAAACAGTACACTGTGAATTCTAAAAAATGCTAGAAATTGACTTAACTGCTCTAGTAAATTTGTTCAGATTTTATTTCATTTCACTATAAAACGCATATTATCAAGTTTTTTAAACATCTGATAATATGCGTTTTTCTGAGTTTAAAGACTTTTATCCCAGCTTCTTTTTACATGTCTTTCTATCAAGTTGCTGGATTTATAGAGTCCTTGCTTTTATTGTTCCTTTCTTGACTTGAGGAAGCTACCAAGTCCAAGGAAAGTGAGGAGACCAATTCCTGCAAGAACAAGAGTAGATTGTTTTTCAGTACCTGTGTTTGGCAGGACTTTTTGAGACAGAGTCTCTACAACAGTTTCTTGGGTTTCGGGATTTGCTGCTAGGTTTTGGGCTTGACCTTGTTCTTGTTCGACATTCAAGCTAGAAAGATCAAATTCTGGTTTTTCTTCCACAGCTGGGGCAACGATGGCACCACCTTGTGCGACTCGAAGAACAGTAGCTGTAAGGGCATTTAATTTCAAGCCTTTTTCAGTCCATTCAAGTCCTTTCGGGTTGGCAATTCCGACTGGTCCTGCTTGGTTTTCATCTGCTAAAACTTCAGCATTTCTGAGGTGGGCAAAGGCAGTTCCCAAGTTAAATTCGCGAGCTTTTTCATCCGCATTGACAAAGACTGCGTAGATATCTCCATTTGGAGCAGTGATTTGGTAGCCAATCACTACATCTTCTTTTTCCACACCATTTTGGCCTGGGACAGTGATGAGTTGGACACGGTCTTTGATATCTTGAAGACTCTTGAGTCGGAAGGCGTCTGTAGATTGACGAAGGGCAATCAACCCTTTCATATAGTCACGGCTCTTGACATTTTCAGGATATGCTTTTCCATCTGTAGCTTTAGTCCAGTCAAACTTGTTGACAGCATCGCTAGAGTCATAAGAATCATGGATGAAGTAAGGATAGTCAAATGGGTTACCATCCTTGTCACGAAGTAAGTGAGATTTGTTTGGAACCTTATCTTCTGCTACTGGAGTCTTGTAAGCTGGGTCACGGAATTGTTTGGTACGTCCGTATTCCTGACCAGAGTGGATAAATGGAGTTCCTTGAGCTGTCAAGACCATGAGATTTCCAAGGCGCAAACGACGATGGATTTCCGCATAGTTTTCAGCCTTGCTTGGGTCTTTTTTGATTGATTGAGCAATGATGTCAAAAAGGGTCAAGTTATCATGGGCTGCGATGTATTGAATCACATCTCCAGGGCTGTCTGCTTCAAAGTTGGTTGGTTGAGCAATCAGATTTTTAAAGATGGTATTGAGATCACGTTTGCCACCTGTGATAAAGGCAGGTTGACCTTCGTTTGGATAACCAGACTTGAGGTTGTTACGGATGTCGTCTGAGAAGACTGCGACAGTATCGGTATGTTTCATCCAATCTTGGTCAGCAGGCTGTGTTGGCATATTTTCATCACCAGAATAGGTTCTCCAACCTTCACCAAGCATGATGAGATTTGGATTGAGGGCGCGTGCAGCCTTGTAAGCTTCTTCGACAGAAGCTGCATCATGATCTCCCATCATATCGAAACGGAAACCATCTACTTTATAGGTTTCAACTAGATACTTGATAGAGTCTACCATGATGCGTTTAGACATGTAGTGGGTTGTTCCTAGACGACCACCACCAAAGCTAGTACGAGGTGTTCCGTCTGCATCCATGAAGTGGTAGTAGTTTGGCTCAAGGTCTTCAAAGATATCAACATTGGCAGTATGGTTATACACTACATCCAGGATAGCTCCCATGCCACGTTTGTGGATTTCGTTGATGAGGTTTTTAAATTCTGCGATACGTTTTTCTGGGTCCTTCGGATTGCTTGAGTACATACCAGTCAAGGAGAAGTAGTTTTGAGGGTCATAACCCCAGTTGTAGTTGCTATTGCTTGAAGCATAGGCAGACAGTCGTTCTTGATTCTTCAATTCATTGACATAGTAGTAAGACAAGACAGGAAGGAGTTGGATGTGGGTAACACCTAAATCCTTGAGGTAGTCAAGCTTTTCGATAAAGGCTTCAAAGGTACCAAATGGTTTTGTCAAGTCTTTTGCGATGGCAGGATCTGAAGTGAAGTCACGAACGTGAGCCTCGTAGATAACAGCATCTTCACGAGATTTGAAGTTATGAATCTTACCATAAGTCAAGTCTTGAGGTCCAAGTTTTGCTGGATCCACAAAAGCAGCTTTAGCAACCTTATGGGCAGCGTCTGTTTTGGCTAGATCGCTGTTCCAAGCTGCTAGAGATTTGGCGTAAGGATCAAGTACGAGGACAGTCTTGCCTTGGCGCTCGATTTGATAGTGGTAGTAGTAGCCAGTATAGTTGCTGATGCCAAGACCAGAGTTTTCATTCAGAGTTTGTTTCCAGGTTCCTTTTTCTCCTTTTTCAAGGGCGACGGTTCCGACCACTTTTTCAGGATCTTTCTTATCGTAGACGACAACTGAAACCTTATCGGCACTTGGAGACCAAAGAGTCAGATCAACACGTTTACCATCTTCTTTAAGATTTGCACCGAGTGGGCCATCGTAACTGTAAGTCTCATCTTTGAGACGCCAGCTTGAACGAGTTGTAAAATGGTCTGAATCATAGGCGACTGTATATGGGTTTTGAGTGTCAGAGAAATCACCGATGTAAGTTACTTTCTTACCTGCTTCATCGATTGTAACATCGGAGATAGCCACTTTATTCCCTTGGTGGTCAGTGATGTTGGAATGTTTAAGGATGTCTTCTTTTTTAGCCCCAACCAAGGTAGAAAAACTACTTTCAATACGGGACTTAGCCACATGTTGGGCACCAGTCATACGGATGTCATGCACATAGTAAGGGTTGGTGTAGATGGTTTCGTCATCATCCTTAAGGAAGATTTGACTGTGGTTTTTCAGGTCAGTAAATTTATAATCTTCTTTTCTGATTTTCACATCATCGCCTTTCTTGCTCTCATCTAATAGTAAAAATCCAAATTCTCTAGCAGCTTCATTGAGCGGAATATCGATATAGCGTCCGTGTTTTCCACTTGCAGTAAAGTCTGTACCGTCAGGCCATTCACCATTGCTTGGAGTCTTCACATCTCCCCAGTACCAGAGAGATTTCTTGTCATAGTTGCCATCGGTGCGGAAATAGTTGACGCGGATTGTTCCCGCAGGCTGAGGTTGGTAGTTGTGAACCTTGTAGTCCTCATCAAGCCAAGCTTCATTCATCTTTGGAGAGAGGCGCTCTACCGAACGGTCTCCAGTAAGGTTGTCACCTTTGGTGTTGTTAATGAGGAAGCTGACTTTCTTGGCTTGTTCATTTTTTAGTTTGACATCTAGGTAGTAGCCGTAATCGTCTTTCTTGGCATCCTTGAAGGACTGGGCGCCATTTGGCCAGTTCTCAGATGGTTTTTCAACATCATCCCAAGTCCAAAGACCTTGCGAATCTTGGTTTTCTTGAGGAAGTTTTTTGACGTGGATACGGAAGTAGTTGTCTGCGATTGGGGTTTCAGATACAGTGTCTGCTAGCGAAGCTTTCTCAGTGGCTAGACTTGATACTTCTGTTTTCTCGTCTTTGTTGTTTGGAAGGTTTGGAGTAGCTTCAGTTGTAGTTATTTCAGAAACTGCTACTGGTTCAGATGTTTTAGACTCTAGGGAAGCGTTTGCATCTTTGTGGTCCAAAATAGGCGTTTTTTCCTCAGCTTGGCTGGTTTCTGTAGTAGCTGGGTTCACACTAATAGCGCTTACATTTCCTTGTGTGCCAAGACTAGTTTCAGCTGCAGATACAGAAGGTGCTGTTAGGGCAAGGAGGATAAAGCTTGCTCCAATAAGGACAGAGCCAGTTCCGTTTTTCAGAGAACGGATACTGTAAACCATTTTTTTATCTGGTTGAGATGACGTGTTTTTCATAGACACTCTCCTATCATTTATTTCTATCTTAGTATAGCACGGAGTAAGAGTTTATGCAATCGTTTTCTTGAATTTTATAGATGAGAAATTAGACTATGTGAAAAATCATCCTCCATTAAAATCAAAACCCCTTTTTGTTGATAGTCTACTGAAGAAATATTGTAGCCTGAGTAAAAACATTGACATTGACCAGCTCATCAGTAGATCTTACTATATTCTAGCAAAGCAAGGAAAAAGTTTTTAGGCGGACTAAAATATATATGTTTACATAGATAGATGAAATAAAATCTCAACAAATTTACTAGAGAACTTAAGTCAATTTCTAGCAATTTTTTTAGAATTCACAATGCAGAGTAGATTGAATCTAGAATAGTACATCACGACTGCTAAAAATATTTCTAGAAATAAGTTTGACTTTCCTAATCGAATTGTTCATCCCTTATTTCAATCTACTATAGTGTTTTATATTCAATCTATCATACAACAAAATTATTGTAAATGAGCAGAAATTTATCGACAAGTGCGAATCTATTTTTGAAAGCAAAAACGCATAATATCAAGTTTTTAAGATAACTGACATTATGCGTTTGTATCTGTTTTAGTCTGCTTACTTGGTCATAAAACAGAGGCTATTTTAAAGTTTACCAATGGAAAGAGTATTGAGTTCATTGACGACTTGTAGATTAGCCATGCGACCAACGTTCATGAGCTTCGGATGAACCAATCCTTCAATATCAAAGTTTGTAATGATGGCATCGTAACCCGCTTCCATGATTTCATCGACATTGAGTGTCGTTTTATCCCATGTTTCAAAGTGGATGTTTTTAGAGGTGTAAAATTGATAAAGTGAAATCAAAGCCTGAGGATGGGCAAAGTCAAACTCACTCAAAACAAGAACACGAACCTTAGTTTGGCGCTTTAGGAGTTGTTCCACTAGATCAGTTGCGTGAGTTAAAAGAGTATAGACTAGATGGATAACAGCGTGAAGTTGCTCCTTTTGTCCCAAGCTGGACTTATAGCGCATCATTTCAAAACTAGCAGCTTCATAAAAATCTGGGAAGAACTTTTTAATCTTATTCAGTGCATAAGATTTGTTATGAGAAATGATAGATTCTGAGTTGATTTCTTGACGTTCTAGAAATGCAGTGTTATGCAAGTGCCAAATCAATTGATCGGTATTTGAAAAGTGGACATCAAACTGTCGGGTAAGATTGTCTAGGACATCCCGAGCTGAGTGATAGGAGTGGTCGACTTTCTCATTGTCTTTCCGTGCTTCTAGGAAATCTTCAACCGTGAAGAAAATTCCCTCTTGAGTATAGGAGCTGAAAATTTGGTCAATAGTTGGAAAGTCGAGCGTGATTCCAAGACGATCACCAAGAGATTGCAACTCCTGCTGGAAGTTTGAAAGTTGACTAAAAATAGGATGAAGAAAGTCAGACTCGATTTCCCCTTTAGGTCTCGGTAAAATCTTTGCTCGATGGAGATTGACTGCAATTTGTGTCTTCAGCTGAAACAGATTTTGGTAGGTGATAGGATAGCCTGTGACCTTGACAAAAAAAGTCACAAACTCATCTACATCTTCAGAAGACATATGAAATGGCCATTTGAAGAAACCATAGGCTTCATGGAAATATTGGGCAAAAAAGAAGCGAATGTCTCTTTCGTCTCCAATAATTGAAATAGGCGTCACCTTGAGCTTGAATTTATACTTTGATTGCAAAATATTATTGATTTCAGCAACCTTTTTACGAAGTGAGGGAAGAGAAATATCAAGCGTTTGGACTAGGTGCTCGAAAGTAAATGGTTCTTCTAATAGGAAGAAAGCTCTGAGTACCTGAAAATTAACAGACTCTTGCAAAATGTGTCTATAAATCCGCTCAATACCAAAGTTCTGTTCGTTCGTCAGTCTGATACCAGCGGTTGATGATAGAATATCAAAACAAGAAAGTTGCTCCCGCATTTCTTTGATATCGCTTTTGATGATGCGTCCATTCAAATCTAGAATATCAGCCAAGGTGTCAATATGAATCCATTCTTGGTTCTCAAATAAGTATTCTAGAATTTTTAATTGTCTCTGTTCTTTGTGAGATAATAGTTCTCTCATGGGAAATACTCCTTGGAAATATAAAGTCTTATAAACAAAAAAGATAAAAATAATTATCAGGGCTTTTCTCTATTATAGCATGTTTTAGGAAAAAAGTTTTTGAAATCGTTTACAAATTATCAATTCTTATAATAATTTTACTAAAAAATTCACAAATTTAGAAATGATTTGTATCAAGCGTTTTTTTTTTTTCTAAAACGATCAAAATATTTGACTATATTGCTTCCATATTTTATAATAACAACGTATGTAAAACACATGCGACTCTAATACAAAATAAATAGGAGATAACAATGTATTTTAATCGTAAAAATGCAGAGCAGAAGAACTGGCGTATGATTAAAAAGGGAAAACATTTCCTTTTTGGTTGTTCGCTTGTTTTTGCGGTCGGAGCTAGCTTAGCTACTCAAACGGTCCATGCAGACACAGCATCGGAATTTACAGTTGAGAGTGGCTCAAAAGCTGAAGAGGCTAAGCCTGGATATGGTGGAGAAACGGGGACTTATGAAGCTCCTGCTGCTGTAGCAGAGACTCAGTCAGCAACAGTTGAAAAAGCAGTGGTAGCGGAAAATACTACTGCTAAAACAGCTAACAAAGAAGCTTTGACCCAATTGGTCGAAGAAGTGAAAGGCTTGGACAAAGCAGGCAAGACAGAAGACTCTCTTTCTCGCTTGAACACAGCACTTGAACAAGCACAAAATGTTTTGGCAAATGCAGAAGCTAGCCAAGACCAAGTGGATGCAGCTCTTGCTAGCCTCAAAGAGGCAGAGACTCAGCTTGCTAGCAAAGAATCACCAGTTGCACCAACTGCGGCTGAAGACAGATCTGCAACTGAAGACAGATCCGCAAGTTCAGCTGAGACAGTGGCACCTGCTGAACCAGTCCATTCAAGAGGGAAACGTGATCTAAGTTCACGTTCAGCAGACCGTGCAGCAAACCGCTCAGTTGATGGCTCAATCGCTGAAGGTGAATTTTCTGGTGCGGGTATCAAGCAGCTTCAGTCAGTTCGCTATAGTGTGGATGGAGACAAAACAACTTGGACAATCAATGTTGTACCGTATCATAAGACTAACCAATCTGCTGGATTGTTGGTCGCATCAGATGATACCATCGAAAGTATTACTGTCGTAGATCGTGGTCCTAAAGCTGGAAGCCTTACTGATGAATATTACGTTAATAAAAGTTTCAAAAAACTCCCTCCTATGAGCAATAATAAAGCATTGGCATCTCATTATAGATTAATTGGTGGAGGAGTTCCTGATTCGCTTACCTATAGAGTAGTGACTAAAGGGACCCATCACAATCTGTTTGCTCGTTTTGCAACAGCTCCTGTGCTAAAAACGCTTGAAAACCGCACGTTAAATGGTCCAGATGCAACGATTGTTGATAGTCGTACTTCAGACTTCCCAGCAGTCGGTATCAATCTTTCATCAAGACTTGCACCACAACCAGGAGTGAACAACACTTATACCCAAACAAATGGCACGATTACAGTACCTACTATAGCTTCTACTGATACAGTCTTGACAGGTACAGGAAAACCAGGTGCCCGCATCAATATTAAGAATGAGGGTAAAACTATTAATGATAGAGTCGTAGTTGGACAGAACGGACAGTGGTCAATCCCAATTACTGTTGGTTTGAATAGTAACGTTACTGGTGGAGCACAGCTGGTTCCTAAGAGTCAACTCAGCGTTAGCCAAACAGTTAATGGAGTAGAAAGTGCTGCTACACCTGTAAACGTCTCTCTAGGTCATTCAGAGATCGTACCATCAGAAAACTCTAAACAAAAAAATAACCTTGTCCAAGGTGAGAAAACTGTTACCTTGAAAGTACCACATGATGCGGGAGCAGCTTACTTCCAATTCACGGATACAGATGGCAAAACGCAAGAAGTTGCACTCAAACGTGATTCTGTTCCAGGTAAGTGGCAAGTGAACTCTTCAAGCAGTGCACTTGCAAGTGTTGCTTCAAGTGAACAAGGCGCCCACTACTCAACGATCAACTTGACCTTGAACAAAGATATGAAAGCTGGAACAACAGCTCGAGTTATCTCTAACATGAAAGAAGGCAGCTACTCAAGTCTTCAAGGATGGCAAACACGTAACGTTGAAGAAGCTCCAAAAGATACAACAGCTCCAGCGAAACCAGTAGTGAATACAGATTTAACAGGTAAAGCAGGAACTAAGACACCAGTTGAAGTAAGCGCAGAACCAGGTTCAACTGTTGCCCTTTACGATAAAGACGGCAACAAGATTGGTGAAGGAACAGCTGGTAGCAATGGTAAAGTAACAATTACTCCAACAGTTGATATTCCAGCAGGTAATGTCACAGCGAAAGCAACTGATGCAGCAGGTAACACATCAGATGCAAGTAATCCTAAAGTAGCGACAGATACAACAGCTCCAGCGAAACCAGTAGTGAATACAGATTTAACAGGTAAAGCAGGAACTAAGACACCAGTTGAAGTAAGCGCAGAACCAGGTTCAACTGTTGCCCTTTACGATAAAGACGGCAAC
>NZ_JASHBO010000006.1:0-138119 GCF_047464615.1 Streptococcus infantis | reverse complement strand
AACATCTCTTCAAAAGTAGTGCGCTGAACACCAACAAGGCGCTTAAAGCGTGCATCAGTTAATAGTTTACTTGATTCATAATTCATAGTTTTATTGTATCATATTTTTATTTCGCAGGAAGTCTAATTAAAAACTCAGGTGACCATACCAAAAATATCTATGAAAATCTAAAAGTTGGTAGCAAAGTGACAGTTGACAGAGCTTATGGACATATGTTATTAGAACAAGGACAAGATCAGCAAATTTGGATCGCTGGAGGTATTGGAATTACTCCCTTTATCTCGTATATCCGAGAAAATCCTTTTCTGACTAAGAGCGTTCGATTCTACTATAGTTATCGTGGTAAGGAAAATGCAGTCTATCTTAATCTACTTCATGCCTATGCTGAGAGAAATCCCAATTTTGACCTTTGCTTGATAGACAGCACCCAAGATGGCTACTTAAACTTTGAAAACGAGGATATTCCAGATCAAACAAGCATTTATATGTGTGGACCTTTAGTCATGATGGAAGCCATCTCTAAAAGTATTAAAGAAAAACATCCAAAAGCAGAACTCATCTATGAAGGTTTTAAGTTTAAATAAACATCGGTCTCTTCTTTGAAGGGACTTTTTTATTGATTTCTTATTGTGTGATTTAAAGTTAAAGTAGGTGATGTCACAAGAACCTATAATTTCCTATACTCAACACTATGGCTACACACCACTTAATCATTTCTTTCTATACAAAATAAACATCCTATTCTGTTTAATATTCTTAAAAGTTATTGTAATAACTCTTCTCCTGTTAAATTCACTTATTCTTACAATTTATCAATAAAATAAAAAAAAAACGGTTCAGAATTGGTTGATAATTCTGAATCTTTATCATATAATATATTATGAAATTAGATTTTTATTTAGGGCGATAGAAGGAGAGAACAAATCGGAAACCATATTGTAACCCAATCATGATTTAATTTCATCAACTCTATTAAGTCTACAAAGAACAATTAGTAGACATATACTGGTATCTTAACTGGATTTTGTAATAAAGAATCCTTCAGTTCCTTTCTTTTATCATTGATCAGGAGAACATCTATGAAAAAAATCGGTATCTCTATTCTTGCTCTCCTAGTGTTAGGAGTTACTTGCTTGATTCTATTCGGTCAGCAAAGTTATCAAAAAACTGTCGTTCAATACTATGGTAAAGATCAAGCCCTGCCCAACAAGATAAACTATAGCGAATACAGCAATAAGCGTGAAGCCAATTATGGTGGTACTCTTAATATTACTTCTATTAAACATGCTAATGACGGAGTTTATGCAACCTATGAAGGTCAATTAACACCTCTCCAATATTGATAAATTGATAACCAGCCTGCCTTTAACTAGTCATGCTGGTTTTTAATATTTATAAATAAATACTTATTCTCCCTAACTGTGTTATACTAGTAGGAGTAAATGCTTTGAAAGAGGAAATTCTATGAAAATCCATAAAACTGTGAATCCTGTTGCCTATGAAAACACTTATTATCTTGAAGGGGAGCAACACCTGATTGTAGTTGATCCTGGTAGCCATTGGGAGGCCATTCGCAAGACTATCGAAACCATCAACAAACCGGTCTGTGCCATTCTTCTGACCCACACCCACTACGACCACATCTTGAGTCTGGACTTGGTCAGAGATACTTTTGGAAATCCTCCAGTGTATGTAGCGGAAAGCGAAGCATCTTGGCTCTATACTCCTGTTGATAATCTTTCTGGCCTTCCTCGACACGACGATATGGCAGATGTCGTATGTAAACCAGCTGAACACACCTTTGTCTTTCATGAAGAATACCAGATTGATGAGTTCCGCTTTACTGTATTACCAACTCCAGGCCACTCTATCGGAGGAGTTTCATTTGTTTTTCCAGATGGGCAGTTGGTCTTAACGGGTGATGCTCTCTTCCGAGAAACTATTGGACGGACAGATTTGCCAACTGGTAATATGGAACAACTCCTTCATAGTGTCCAAACCCAGCTCTTCACCCTTCCAAACTACGATGTCTATCCAGGACATGGTCCGGCTACGACCATCGCTCACGAAAAGACCTTTAATCCATTTTTCTAAAACATAAAAACCAAGGACAATCATCCTTGGTTTTTGTGTAGCTTCAATTTCTACATCATTACTTGCTCAGAAGAATCAAAGTTGAACTAGAAAAATAATTCAAAACTAATTAGCTGGATTCAATTCTTTCCAATCGATGTTAGCCAAATCAAGCTTTTCAGAAGAGATATCTAAAACTTGCTCTGCTTTCTCATTGCCACCAATTTGAAGAGTCGCTTCTTTAACCTTCTGCACTCCGTTTTTATCGAACGAATATAGAGAAAGGTTCATTTCTGGACGAGTTGACTGCCAGTCTGCATAAGAGACTAGACCATTTTCGTAAATAACAAAGCCTGAGCGAAAAACACCTGCAGAAGGGACATAAGCTGTGTGAAGTAAGTTAGGCTTTTGGTTTTCCAAATAATAAATGGCTGACACAAATTTTTCATCCCCAATAAGCAACTCGTCTTGACCATCCTTATTCAAATCAAGAAGGGCATATTTAAAATCTGGTGCATTTTGATAATCCATTCGAGAGAAAATCAGGCTATATTCTTCTGATACAATCTTGTGTTGTTTATTTTCCTGGTATAAATCTTCTCTATTACCTTGTTTTAAAAGGTCTGTAAAGTGATTATAGCGTTCAATCACTTCTTTATATACATCTTGTCCAGTTTCCTTCTTCTTTTCAACAGTCGATTGTGACGCCTTGGTTGACGAGTCGCTTGTATTTTCAGTCTTTGCTTCTGTTGATGTACTAGTCTTATCGTCTTTAGAAACAGATGATAGTGCAGATGAAGGTTCTATATTGCTATTATTTTTATTGAGACCACAAGATGCCAAAACTGAAATCGAAAGAATAGCTGAGAGCATCATTAAAGATTTCTTCATATTAACCTCGATAGCATTGCATTTTCAGATGGATAAACTTCAAGCATGAGTCATTAACTCCAAGCTGATACTTGGTTAAGAACTCACTTTACCAAATAATCACACGGTCTTCTGGTGAACGCCACATACCGTCGCCTTCTTTGACATCATAGGTTGTAAAGAAATCATCGAAGTTTGGCACTTGCACATTGACACGGAGTTTGGCTGGCGCGTGCACATCCACGCTAGCCAAGAGTTTCATAAATTCTGGACGACCTTTCATGCGCCAGATGCGACCAAAGTTGTAGAAGAATTCTTCTGCTGAGAAGTCTGGTTCTCGCTTAGCTGCTTCTAGCGCTGCAGCGATTCCTCCCAAATCAGCCACGTTTTCTGACACAGTCAATTTACCGTTGATGGTTGCTCCGTAAGATTCTTGACCATCAAATTGGTCGATAACCTTCTGAGTTTTCTCTTTGAAGGCTGCATAGTCGCTCTCAGTCCACCAGTCCTTGAGGCTACCATTTTCATCAAAGGAAGCTCCATTGGTATCAAAGGCGTGAGAGATTTCATGGGCAATAACCGCTCCAATTCCACCGTAGTTGGCAGAAGATGACTGATTCAAGTCATAGAATGGAGCCTGTAGGATAGCGGCTGGGAAGACAATCAAGTTCTTTTGTGGATTGTAGTAGGCGTTGACCATATGAGCAGGCATGCCCCACTCCTTGTAGTCAACTGGCTGATTCCACTTACTCCAGCTGTGTTTGATTTCTACACGCGCAAAGGCTAGAGCATTGTCAAAAAGACTAGCAGTTTCATCCACTACCTTGTCCTTGTAGCGTGCTGGCAATTCTTCTGGATAACCGATATAAGGCTTGATGACATTGAGTTTGACGATGGCCTTGTCACGAGTTTCAGGAGTCAGCCAGTCATTTTTAGCTAAACGTTCCTTATAGACATCAATCATAGTTGCCACTTTTTTCTCCACGTCTGCCTTGGCTTCTGGGGAGAATTTTTCATGGGCATACCAGAGGCCCAAGGCTTGTTTGAATGGACCTTGTGCTAGCTGGTAGGCAGCTTTAACCTTGTCTTTGGCTTCTGGAACTCCAGATAGCGCACGGCTGTAAGCACTTGACAAGACACGGATTTCTTCTGTTAAATAGCTAGTTGAGAGATTGACAACACTCAAAATCAAGGTTGCCTTGAGGAGAGGCCAAGCTTCTTCACTATAGAATTGCTCTGCGGCTTGCCAGAAACGTTCCTCGTCTACGATAACCTTGTCTGGTACTTGTCCAAGAACGACTTGGAAAAAGTCATCCAAAGGTAGGGCAGGCGCGAATTTCTTGAAATCTTCGTAAGCATATGGATGGTAGAGTTTAGCATATTCTGAACTTTCTTCATTAGAGAGCACCACTGCTGCAACTCGACGGTCCAATTCTAGTCTTTTCTCTAGCAAGTCTTCAATTTCTTCATCAGAGAAATCATAAGCCTTGAGGAGATTTGCGCTGGTTTCTTTCCAAAGAGTCAAGAGTTCTTCGCGTTGAGGATGGTCTTCTGCATAGTAGGTCGTATCTGGCAAAATCGTGCTTGGAGCGCTAGCCCACAAAACGTTGATTCTGGCATCCATAAAGTCTGGCGATACACCAAAAGGAAGGAAGTTAGGTTTGCCAGCAAGTTCAAACTCTGCTAGTTTAGCTGTAAAATCTGCAAAAGTCTCCAATTCTTGGAATTCTTTAAGGAGAGGCAAAACAGGTGTGATACCGTCAGCTTCTCTCTTGTCAAAATCACGAACTAGGCGGTGGTATTTGACAAAGTTTGCCAAAATACCATCCTCAGGCACCTCTTCTCCTGCCAACCACTTGTCTGTTGTCGCCAGCATCAGGTCTTCAATTTCCTGATCTAAATCAACAAAACCTCCAGTTTGAGACTTATCTGCTGGGATTTCAGCTGTTTTCTGCCATTCTCCATTGATTGCATCATAAAAATCATCTTGATAACGTGTCATCTTGTTCTCGCTTTCATTTGTACTTGCTTTTAGCTTAACAAAAATTACCTGGGAATGCAATTAAAATACAAGATTAAAGAAACTTAAATATTTTACTGTTAATATTTTAATTTTTTGAAAAATTAACTTGACTTAATTTTTTTTTTAAGGTATATTAAGAGTCAGGAGGAATATAAGTTTATGATACGTATCGAAAACCTCAGTGTCTCCTATAAAGAAACGTTGGCACTTAAGGATATTTCACTAGTGCTCCAAGGACCAACAATTACCGGAATCATTGGTCCAAACGGTGCTGGAAAATCAACATTATTAAAAGGTATGCTGGGAATTATCCCACATCAAGGTCAGGCATTTCTCGATGACAAGGAAGTTAAAAAATCCTTACACCGAATTGCCTATGTCGAACAAAAAATCAATATCGACTACAACTTTCCCATCAAGGTCAAGGAATGTGTCTCGCTAGGACTATTTCCCTCTATTCCTCTCTTTCGCAGTTTAAATGCTAAACATTGGAAAAAAGTAGAGGAAGCCCTTGAAATCGTCGGCCTAGCTGACTACGCTGAACGTCAAATCAGTCAACTGTCTGGAGGTCAATTCCAGCGGGTCTTGATTGCCAGATGTTTGGTGCAGGAAGCCGATTATATCCTCTTGGATGAACCCTTTGTTGGGATTGACTCTGTCAGTGAGGAAATCATCATGAATACGCTGAGAGATTTGAAAAAAGCTGGTAAGACGGTTCTCATCGTTCACCACGACCTCAGCAAGGTTTCCCACTACTTCGATCAAGTCTTACTTGTCAATCGAGAAGTGATTGCCTTTGGTCCAACCAAAGAAACCTTTACCGAAGCCAATCTCAAAGAAGCTTACGGTAATCGACTCTTTTTCAATGGAGGTGACCTATGATTGCAGAATTTATCGATGGATTGCAAAAATTCCATTTCCTACAAAATGCCTTGATAACAGCTATTGTCGTCGGGGTCGTAGCTGGAGCTGTGGGATGTTTCATCATTCTACGTGGGATGTCACTCATGGGAGATGCTATTTCACATGCTGTCTTACCAGGTGTAGCCCTCTCCTTCATCTTAGGCGTTGACTTCTTTATCGGAGCCATTGTCTTTGGATTGCTAGCTGCTATCATCATTACCTACATCAAGGGGAACTCGATTATCAAAAGCGATACCGCCATCGGCATTACCTTTTCTTCTTTCTTAGCCCTCGGTATCATCTTGATTAGTGTCGCTAAAAGTTCAACTGACCTCTTCCATATCCTTTTTGGTAATATCCTAGCCGTCCAAGATACGGATATGTTTATTACTATGGGTGTGGGGGCAGCCATTCTTTTGTTAATCTGGATTTTCTTCAAGCAACTCTTGATAACTTCCTTTGATGAACTCTTGGCCAAAGCCATGGGAATGCCTGTCAATTTCTATCACTACCTTCTCATGGTACTCTTGACTCTCGTGTCTGTGACAGCCATGCAAAGTGTCGGAACTATCCTGATTGTAGCCATGCTGATTACCCCAGCTGCAACTGCTTATCTTTATGCGAATAGCCTGAAAAGCATGATTTTCCTTTCCTCAACCTTTGGAGCGACTGCTTCAGTTTTAGGACTCTTTATCGGTTATAGCTTTAACGTTGCGGCAGGTTCTAGTATCGTGCTTACAGCTGCTAGTTTCTTTCTCATTAGCTTCTTTATCGCTCCAAAACAACGATATTTGAAACTGAAAAATAAACATTTGTTAAAATAAGGGGAAACGCCCCAATAAATTGGAGGATCTAATGAAAAAATTAGGTACATTACTCGTTCTTTTTCTTTCCGTCATTGCTCTGGTAGCATGTACTAGTGGAAAAAAAGATGCAGCTTCTGGTCAAAAACTAAAAGTTGTTGCTACAAACTCAATCATCGCTGATATTACTAAAAATATTGCTGGTGACAAGATTGATCTTCACAGTATCGTTCCTGTTGGCCAAGACCCGCACGAATACGAACCACTTCCTGAAGACGTTAAGAAAACTTCTCAAGCTGATTTGATTTTCTATAACGGTATCAACCTTGAAACAGGTGGCAATGCTTGGTTTACAAAATTGGTAGAAAATGCTAAGAAAACTGAAAACAAAGACTACTTTGCAGTCAGCGAAGGCGTTGATGTTATCTACCTTGAAGGTCAAAACGAAAAAGGCAAAGAAGACCCACACGCTTGGCTTAACCTTGAAAACGGTATGATCTTTGCTAAAAATATCGCAAAACAATTGAGCGCTAAAGACCCTAGCAACAAGGAATTCTACGAAAAAAATCTCAAAGAATATACTGATAAGCTAGACAAACTTGACAAGGAAGCTAAGGAGAAATTTAACAACATCCCTGCTGAGAAAAAACTCATTGTAACCAGCGAAGGATGCTTCAAATACTTCTCTAAAGCCTACGGTGTCCCAAGTGCCTATATCTGGGAAATCAATACTGAAGAAGAAGGAACTCCTGACCAAATCAAGACCTTGGTTGAAAAACTTCGCCAAACAAAAACTCCATCACTCTTTGTAGAATCAAGTGTGGATGACCGTCCAATGAAGACTGTTTCACAAGACACAAACATCCCAATCTACGCACAAATCTTTACTGATTCTATCGCAGAACAAGGTAAAGAAGGCGACAGCTACTACAACATGATGAAATACAACCTTGATAAGATTGCTGAAGGATTAGCTAAATAATACTCTGAAAAACGTCATTCTCACATGAGCTGGCGTTTTTTCTATGCCCATATTTCCGGTCAAATCATTGGAAAATTCTGACTGTTTCAGATAAAATGGAAGAAAAAAGATTGGAGTATCTATGGTAACTTTCCTCGGAAATCCTGTTAGCTTTACAGGTAAACAACTACAAGTCGGCGACAAGGCACTTGATTTTTCTCTCACTACAACAGACCTTTCTAAAAAATCTCTAGCTGATTTTGACGGTAAGAAAAAAGTCTTGAGTGTCGTGCCTTCTATCGATACAGGTATCTGCTCAACTCAAACGCGTCGTTTTAACCAAGAACTGGCTGGACTGGACAACACAGTCGTCTTGACTGTTTCTATGGACCTACCTTTTGCTCAAAAGCGTTGGTGTGGTGCTGAAGGTATTGAAAATGCCATCATGCTCTCAGACTATTTCGACCATTCCTTTGGAAGTGATTATGCCCTCTTAATCAATGAATGGCACCTATTGGCACGCGCAGTCTTTGTCCTCGATACCGACAATACTATTCGCTACGTTGAATACGTGGACAATATCAATTCTGAACCAAACTTCGAAGCCGCAATTGCAGCAGCAAAGTCGCTTAACTAAAAGAAAGCCCACCTGTAATAAGACAGAAAGCTAGAGAAATCTAGCTTTTTTTGGTATACTAGATGGAGATTATAAACAAGGAAATGCGAATGACACCTAATAAAGAAGACTACTTAAAATGTATTTATGAGATTGGCATGGAAGTTCCTAAGATTACCAATAAAGAAATCGCTGCTCGGATGCAGGTATCACCTCCTGCGGTAACTGAGATGATCAAGCGCATGCAATCCGAAAATCTTATCCTAAAAGATCAGAAAAAGGGCTACTTACTAACGGATATTGGTTTAAAACTTGTATCTGATCTTTATCGTAAACACAGACTCATTGAGGTTTTTCTGGTTCACCATCTGGATTATACCAGTAATCAGATTCATGACGAAGCTGAGGTACTAGAACATACGGTTTCAGACTTTTTTGTCGAGAGATTAGACAAAATGTTAGGCTTTCCAAAAACCTGTCCCCATGGAGGAACCATTCCTGCCAAGGGAGAGCTTTTAGTTGAGAGCAATAACCTTCCTCTCTCGGATATCAAAGAAGCAGGAACCTATCTACTAACTCGGGTTCACGATAGTTTTGAACTTCTCCAATATTTGGAAAAACACAGCATCCATATTGGAGACCAACTCCAAGTCAAGCAGTTTGATGGCTTCTCTAATACCTTCACTCTGATTCACAAGAATGAAGAACTCCAAGTCAGCCTAGAAATCGCCAAACAGCTCTATGTTGAAAAACTGAACTAATTTCTCAAGTCCCCTACCAACCCTGAAAGCTTGATTTTCAGGGTTTTATTTCTAGCATTTGATGTTACTCTCATTTTGTTGTAGAATGTTTGTAAAAAAAAGAAAGATATTTTAACCTATGAAAAAATCACTAAAAATTTTTGCGACATCCAAATGGTTTGACCTCTTTGGAGTTGCTCTGGTCGTTGGAATTGCGATCGCATCTGGTTACCTCAACTCCCGTCTCGATAAATTCGTAGACTGGGGCCCATGGACTGCCCTTGTGCCCTTTGGATTGATTTCCGTAACCAACGTTGGGATTTCCATGTTGTCCACTCGTTTCACGGGGAAATTAAGCAAATGGGGAAATTACTTTGGCATAGTCAATACGATTTTGTCTGGTACCATTGACTATATCCTTGGAAATAAGGCGGCCATTATCACCTATCCTATCACCTTCCTCATTTATACTTTTGCTATTAAGAAATGGGAAGCTTCGCAAGAAGGCAGACCCAACCAAATGAGCCAAAAACAGATAAAATTAGCTGCCATCATCATTTCAATCATCGCCTTCCTCTTTGCATTTATGACCAACTATATCGGATATGGAGGAAAGATGAATCTCCTTGCCTACGTAACAACTATTTCCTTTGCACTCTCCCTCATTGCCAATGCTTTGAATGCATTGAAACTGACAACTCAGTGGGGATTTTGGTTGATTTACAATTTCGTTCAGCTGACAAAGGCTGGCATTCAAGGAAACTTTGCCAATATCGGAAAATACATCTTTTATATCCTCAATGCAATCGGAGCTTTATTTGTATGGAATGATGAAGAAGTGGAAAAATAGAAGAAAACTCAAATAAAGAAAGCAAGCCGACTTAATAGAATCTCCTTACTAAAATTTTTTATTATTTTACTTGTAACTCCCATTCTTTTGGAGTAGAATGAAGCTAGATAAAAGAGGGAGGTCATCTTATGAAAAATCTCTTTAGAATCCATTTTACAGCCATCGTAGTCAGCGATTTGCTACTATTGGTAACTTTCAGACCCCGATACGAACTTTCTTTGGAGAGAGGCCTGATTTTTTGCTTCATTTTCATCCTTGCTCAAGGACTACTGCTATTTCGCTTGGTCAATCGACTCAAAAAACATTTCTCTGAGATTTATCCTCAGATGAACAAAAAAATTCGCCTTTACTACTTAGAGATTCTCTCCGCTGACCTACTATTATTTGTCTTTTTAGCCATCACTGGCCCTCAACATTTTTACTCTCTTACTCCAGTCTTTACTTCCTGTCATTCTACTTTTTATTATATAACGGCTAGCCACCTAAGAGAAAACTATCCAGACTTTTATGACAAACATATCTCTTTGTGAGAGTGTCTCTAAGGAAAAAAAGGTTTTATCATGAAAAAAATCATCTACATCAAAACCATTCAACTCCTCATCATCGATGGAATCATGCTGGCATTTTTGACATTTAAAGAGGGGCTCACTTGGGATTGGATTTTGATTTACAGTGGTTGGCTTATCTTCTTTCACCCTGTGCTGTTTACCTATCTTTCCAACCAACTTTGTGACCACTTTAGTCAACTCTATTCCCAGATTAGACCGAGATTCTGGCGTTTTGCCTTACAAATCCTCCTCTGGGATAACCTGATAATTCTCTCCCTGCTGTTTTTAAGTGGTATCCCACTTTTCCTTCAGGGAAGTCTCCTCATCCTAGGATATCTCATCCCTTCCTATCGCACCTGCCAAAGCCTGAAAAGAGACTTCCCCCAAGCCTATCAAGAACCCATTTCATTTTGGAATATTTTGTGATAGATGAGAAAAACCAAGCTGACTGGGCTTGGTTTTTCTTATCTATTTTTGGTGTCAAGGATGATGGTTACTGGGCCATCATTGACCAGTTCCACCTGCATATCTGCTCCAAAGACTCCTGTCTCAACAGGAACTTCCTTGGCTAGTTCTTGGTTAAATTCTTGATAGAAAGCTTCCGCCATATCCGGTTTAGCAGCGCCTGTAAAGGCTGGACGATTTCCCTTTTTGGTATCTGCAAACAAAGTAAACTGAGAGATGGAGAGGATTTGGCCTTGGATATCCTTAACCGATAAGTTCATCTTGCCTTCAGCATCTGAGAAAATTCGCATATTGACAAGCTTTCTGACTGCATAATCCAAATCTTCTTTTTGATCCTCAGGTCCAACACCTACTAAGAGTAAGAGCCCCTGCTGGATTTTCCCATATACTTGACCCTCAATAGAAACTTGAGCTTTCTTGACACGCTGAACGATAATTCTCATAGCAATCCTTTCTTATTATATCAAGCCAACTTAACCATTGGTACGTTTAACCGAGTAGACTTCTGGTACACTCTTAATCTTATCAACCACGGTGGTCAGCATCGAAAGGTTTGAAATTCCAAAAGAAACATGAATATTGGCAAATTTCATATCCTTGGTTGGTTGGGCATTAACTGTTGAGATATTTTTAGTTGTATTTGATAAGACTTGCAAGATATCATTCAATAGACCAGAACGGTTGAGTCCATAGATGTCAATATGAGCCATATATTCCTTACTTGAGAATTGGTCTTCCCATTCAACATCGAGTAGACGTTGTTCGTAGTTTTCCTGTGAACGAAGGTTCATACAGTCTACACGGTGGATGGCAACACCGCGTCCTTTGGTAATATAGCCGACGATATCATCACCTGGAACAGGGTTACAACATTTAGCAATCCGGATCAAGAGCCCAGAAGCACCTTGGATGACTACTCCACCCTCATGCTTAACCTTAAGCGTGTCCTTGTTCTCCACCTTGACTTCGCCACCCTTGACCAGTTCTTCTGCTTCTGCCTTAGCTTTGGCCCGCTCTTCTTCACGACGTTCCTTCTCAGTCAAACGGTTAAAGACAGTGATGGCTCCGATTTCTCCAAAACCAATCGCCGCAAATAGCGCTTCTTCTGTCTTGTAGCTGGTTTTTTGAAGGACTTCATCCATGTGGCGTTTGTCCATAAATTTATTGGCCACATAGCCGTTTTCTTGGAGCTGACTAATCAGCAATTCACGGCCTTTATTGATGGACAATTCTTTGTCTTGGTTTTTAAAGAACTGACGAATTTTGTTACGAGCCTTGCTGGTCTTGACCATATTAAGCCAGTCACGGCTTGGTCCAAATGAATTTGGATTGGTGATGATTTCAACCTGATCACCCGTTTTAAGCTTAGTCGTCAAAGGAACCATACGACCATTAACCTTGGCTCCAGTCGCTTTTTCCCCAATCTTTGTATGAATTTCATAGGCAAAGTCAATCGGTCCAGAATCCTTTGGAAGTGAACGAACCGCCCCATCTGGAGTAAAGACATAAATCTCCTCAGCCAGATAGTTTTCTTTGACAGTATCTACAAACTCCTTGGCATCATCTGCTTGATCTTGGAGTTCCATCATCTCCTTGATCCAGTTCATTCCAATAGCAGATTCCTTACTATTAACCTGACCCTTGATTCCTTTTTTGTAGGCCCAGTGAGCCGCAACCCCGTACTCAGCAACCTCGTGCATCTCCTTAGTACGAATCTGGAACTCAATCGGCCCTTTTGGTCCATAAACAGTCGTATGGATAGACTGGTAACCATTGGCCTTACGATTGGCAATATAGTCCTTGAAACGTCCCGGCATCGGTTTCCACAGCTCATGAACGTAGCCCAACATGGCATAAACATCACTCTGAGTGTCTAAAATACAACGAATGGCAATCAGGTCATAGATTTCCTCAAAGCGTTTTTTCTTGTCCTGCATCTTACGATAGATAGAGTAGATATGCTTTGGACGGCCATAGATTTTCCCTGTAAGGTGGCGCTCAGATGAGTATTCCTCGAGTTTCGTCACAACTTCATCGACCAAGGCTTCACGCTCTTGACGTTTTTCCTTCATCATGTGACTAATCTTGTAAAATTCAGTTGGATTGAGATAGCGGAAAGAGAGATCTTCCAGTTCCCACTTCACACTTGAAATCCCCAAACGATGAGCAAGCGGTGCATAGATTTCCATTGTTTCTCTGGAAATACGCTCCTGCTTGTCCTTACGAAGATGCTTGAGGGTGCGCATATTGTGCAGACGGTCAGAAAGTTTGACCAAGATAACACGGATATCCTCTGACATAGCCATGAGCATCTTACGATGATTTTCAGCCAGCTGCTCCTCGATAGACTTATACTCAACCTTACCAAGCTTGGTAACACCATCTACAATCACTCGAACATCATGGCCAAACTCACGCTCTAAGTCATCCAAGGTAGCTTCTGTGTCTTCTACCACGTCATGCAAAAAACCACAGGCAACAGTGACAGCATCTAGCTTGAGTTTAGCCAAAATACCTGCTACCTGAATAGGGTGGATAATGTAAGGCTCGCCTGATTTACGATACTGGCCACTATGGCATTCTACAGCGTAAACCAAGGCCTTGTGTACAAAAGCCACATCTTCTTTCGATAAATATTTTTGCGTTAAAGCGACGACTTCATCGCCTGAATAAATTACTTCTTTCGGCATGCATACTCTCCAATTCTTCCTACCATTTTAACACTTTTTTGAGGATATGAAAACTAGTAAAGCCCATTCTGTAAGAGTTTGCTAAACTTGATAAAAAAACACTACTAGAAAAACTCTAGTAGTGCTCATTGATTAAAATCTATCTTAGTAAACTGTTCTTTCAGTTTCTACGTCGAAGAAGTGTGCTTTGTTCAAGTCAAATCCAAGTTCAACTGTTGCACCTGCTTGCAAGTAGTCACGAGCGTCAACTTTTGCAACGAACTCATCTTTACCAACTTGGCAGTATAGGTGAGATTCAGAACCAAGCAATTCTGATACAGAGATAGTTGCTTTGACAACTGATTCTGGGAATGTTTCAAGGAAAGCAGGTTCAGCATTTACGTCTTCTGGACGGATACCGAAGATCAATTCTTTACCTTCGTAACCTTTTTCACGAAGAACTTTCAAAGCACCTTCTGGAACTTTCAAAGTAAATCCGTCAGCAACAATGCGGTCACCGTTCAATTTAACGTTGATGAAGTTCATAGCTGGGCTTCCGATGAATCCTGCTACGAATTTGTTAACTGGGTTTTTGTAAACTTCTT
The DNA here is from genome assembly GCF_047464615.1 of Streptococcus infantis. Classification (GTDB taxonomy): domain Bacteria; phylum Bacillota; class Bacilli; order Lactobacillales; family Streptococcaceae; genus Streptococcus; species Streptococcus infantis_Y. The sequence goes on along the minus strand of NZ_JASHBO010000006.1, from coordinate 123,993 downwards.
GAGGAGTACCGATTTGTTCAACACGTCCGATAGTACCTGTACCAGCAGGGTTTTTAGTTGCTGACATGATAACGATACGATCTGCAAGTGTCATCGCTTCTGTTTGGTCGTGAGTTACGTAGATAGTTGTAGCTCCGATACGACGGTGGATTTTAGCGATTTCAGCACGCATTGATACACGAAGTTTTGCATCCAAGTTTGACAAAGGTTCGTCCATCAAGAATACTTTTGCATCACGGACAATCGCACGCCCCATGGCAACACGTTGTCGTTGACCACCTGAAAGGTCAGCTGGTTTACGTTCCAAGAACTCTTTCAATCCAAGGATTTCAGCTGCTTCTTGTACACGTTTGTCAATGTCTTCCTTGCTGTATTTACGCAATTTCAAACCGAAAGCCATGTTATCGTATACAGTCATGTGTGGGTAAAGAGCGTAGTTTTGGAAAACCATGGCGATGTCACGATCTTTTGGAGCTACGTCGTTGACAACCACGCCATCGATAGATGCAGTACCTTCTGTGATGTCTTCAAGACCAGCAATCATACGGAGAGTAGTTGATTTACCACATCCTGAAGGTCCTACGAAAACGATAAACTCTTTATCTTTGATGTTCAAGTTGAAGTCTTCAACTGAATAGTGTTCGCTATTTGGATATTTTTTGTAAATATTTTTAAGATTTAATTCTACCATTGTGGAGAACTCCTTTTGTCATTTGATAGTTTTATTATAGATGAAAACGCTTTACATTTCTATGGCAAGGTGACCAAAAAACAAAAAAAGTTCTGTGCAACTTGCACAAAACTTTAGATTATATCTGGTAAAATCAATTGATAACAAAGGGTCAAATCTGTCAAATCCTTTAATTGAAGGCCTGTTAATTCTTCCCATTTATCAATCTTATATTGGAGAGAATTGCGGTGCAGATAGAGCTGCTGAGCTGTTTTGGTCAGGACTGCACTGTTTTCCCACAGTGAGAGGACGATTTCCTGAATCTGATCTTGATCTAGAATTTGCTGACGGAGATAGTCCTTGATAAGTCTAAGATCAACCTGTCTTTCTCCCAAACTCCAAAGATAAAGTTGAGAAAAGGTATGAACTCCTTGATGCCCTTGTCGCCACCAGTTTTTAAACAAGTCCCGTTCTGCTTTGATGAGATCTGACAGAGCCTGATGTCCTGTCTGTGACCAGACCTGACCTAACATGATAGACAAGCGTACTCCAAAGTCATATTCTACGGCTTCCAAGGTATCCATTAAGATAGAGCGAACAGATGCGTATTTGTCCTGTTGGAGAACAAAAATGTAATCCTGCGCTCCCACCTGAAGCACTGTTTGACAATTTGGAAAGAGGGTTCCCATCATCTCTAACCAAGACGTTAAATTTTCCTGTTGGAAATAGGATAGGTGACAATAGACAAGCTGCAATTTTTTAAAGTTTTGCGGTGCCTGTCCTTTGCCTTCAATGAGATAACTATACCAGGGATTGAGGGAAATGGTTTGCTCCTGTTTGGTTAAGAGAGCCACCAGTTGTTTTTCACGCTCGCTAAGACTAGCTTCCTCAAGCAAAAGCCACTGATAATTTGACAGAGGTAGACTTAGATAACCCTCTTTATCAACTGGCTGATCTAAGATTTTACCATCAGGAAACCAATCCAGTAGTTCTTTTGCAATCATTTCTAGCCCTCCACTTTTTGGATGCACCAAGAAATCAAGGTTTCGAGGCGCTCCACATTTTCTGTCATATGAAGATAGCCCATGACCGCTTCAAAGCCCGTGGACATACGGTAGGTTACCACATCCGCATTCTTAGCCTTGGTATGGCTGTTGGTGTTGCGACCCCGTTTATAGATTTCTTCTTCTTTTTCCGTTAGAACTTCTTCTTCCAACATGAGGGAAATCAAATGTGCCTGAGCCTTGGCCGACACATACTTGGTTGCCTCTTGGTGAAGTTTATTGGGCTTGGTCATACCTTTTAGAATGAGATGGCGACGAATATACATAGAATAAACCGCATCTCCTTCAAAGGCTAACGCAATCCCGTTAATGAGATTGACATCAATCACGAGTCCACCTCACTCCATCCTTGGTATCAAGCAATTTAATTCCTTGTGCAGCTAGTTGGTCACGGATTTGGTCAGCTGTCGCAAAGTCACGATTGACACGCGCTTCTTGGCGTTTTTGAATCAAGGCTTCAATCTCTTCATCCAAAACTTCTTCAACAAAGACCACTCCAAAGACTTCTAACATAGCCTCAAGAGCTTCCTTAACAGATTCATCATAGTTACCTGAATTGATCCATTTGGCCATTTCAAAGACAACTGTGATTCCGTTAGCTGTATTGAAATCCTCATCCATGGCCGCTACAAACTTATCTTTAAATGCCTGTAACTCTTGAGCATCTACTGTTCCAGTAAATGGTTGTTCATAGGTGTTCTTTAGATACTTGAGATTAGTTTCGGCATCGCGCACTGCTTTTTCCGTAAAGTTGATCGGCTTGCGGTAGTGCTGAGTCGCAAAGAAGAATCGCAATACTTGACCGTCGATAGTTTTGAGAGCATCGTGTACCGTAATGAAGTTTCCCAAAGACTTAGACATCTTGACATTGTCGATATTGACAAAGCCATTGTGCATCCAGTAGTTGGCGAAGGTCTTGCCTGTTTTAGCTTCTGACTGGGCAATTTCGTTGGTGTGGTGCGGGAACTCAAGGTCAGCTCCACCACCATGAATATCGATAGTATCACCCAAAATCTCCGTTGACATGACCGAACACTCGATATGCCAGCCTGGACGACCTGGTCCCCATGGACTATCCCAAGAAATCTCACCTGGTTTAGCAGCTTTCCAGAGGGCAAAGTCGACCGGATTTTCCTTGCGAGCTGTTTCTTCATCCGTTCGACCTGAAGCACCTAGTTCCAAGTCTTCCAAGGTTTTATTGGCCAACTTAGCATAGTTGTGGGATTTTTCTACACGGAAATAGACATCCCCTTGGCTCTCATAGGCATAGCCCTTTTCAATCAAGTCTTCTACAAAGCGGATGATATCAGCCATAAACTCTACAACACGTGGATGACGAGTCGCAGGTTTCACCCCCAAAGCCGTCACATCTTCACGAAAGGCAGCGATATACTTGTCCGCTACTTCCTGAGGTGTGATACCTTCTTCCTTGGCACGGTTGATAATCTTATCATCCACATCGGTAAAGTTTGAAATGTAGGCAACCTCATAACCACGGTACTCAAAGTAGCGACGAATGGTATCGAAGGCTACTGTTGAGCGGGCATTCCCCACGTGGATATAGTTATAAACTGTCGGCCCACAGACATACATCTTAACCTTGCCGTCCTCGATTGGGACAAATTCTCGCAAATCACGAGACATGGTGTCATAGATTTTAATCATAAAATAATAGTCAGGAAAGCTAAAATTCATAAACAGATAGTTTCATAACTAACTGTTCAACTAAATTTTAGTCCGATTGCCTGTCACAAATCGGATTTCCTTGCTCCTTTCTAAACATAAAAGAAGAATGAAGTAAAAAGATGAAGGGAGTCACTACGGAAGTTTTATTTCTATGTTTTCCGTTAGGCTCCCTTCCTTTCTTGTTTCAAATTTATCGTAAAGACTAGTCTAAACTAACTCTCGAGCAATGACTAGGGCAATCTCAAAGAAAGTCATAGCATCCGCTTTTCTATCCTCGCGTCTAGCATCCCATTCATGATTGTGATGGTCGACATAGTCAGCTGTGTAGAAAAATTGATAGACATTGGCTTGGCGATATTGGGCCCAGGCCATGATAGCTGAAGCTTCCATATCTACAACTCTAGCTCCTGTTGCTAGTCTTCGTTTGACTTTAGCAGCTGTCTCACGATAGAAGGCATCTGTGGTCCAAGACTTTGTTCGAATATGCTCAATGCCAGCTTTATCCAAGGCTTTTTCCATAGTTAAGAGTAGAGATCGCTCATAGGCTATTTCATCACTTGCTGGAGCATAGTGATAACTAGTACCTTCATCACGTAAAGCCGAGCTTGGTAGGATAATCTTATCTGCTTGAATAGACTGGTCCAGAACTCCGCAAGATCCCAAAACAATAAAGTTCTTAAATCCTCTTGCTTTGAGTTCTTCCAAGAGTCCAACAACCATTGGAGCTCCAATCGTAGCCATAGCAACTGCTACCTTACTCCCATCTTTTTCATAGATATACCATGGTAGTTTGCCATTTAGATTGGTAAGATAGCCACCTTCGTAGACACCATCTATCTGCTTTACTCGTTCAAGAATTTCTCCATTAAAAGACAAGATAATGGTATCACAGATTTCTCCACCACTAAGAAGGCTTCGATCAGTTGGCTCGATAACAGCAGGTACATTTTCAAATTCATCTAATAGCATTTATTACTCTTTCGCATTCAGATAAACCACTTGGGTTTGTTTGACAAAGCCAATCTTTTCATATAAGCGTTTGGCACCGACGTTGCTGTCCTCTACTGCAATCTGAAATTCCTTATCATTTTGCTCAATCAGTTGGTTGACGAGGGATTTTGCTAAGTAGCTTCCATAGCCTTTCCCACGTTCAGGTTCAGATATTGCTAACCCGTAGAAGTAATTCGTATTAGTCGATAAATCTACCGTGCAAGTTCCAATAACCTGACCGTCTTTTAATAAAATATATAAGCGACTTTCTGGATCCTTCAGAGCTTCAGCGACATATCTATCCACAATCTCTCTAGTCTCATGTTCCTCTGAGAATGACTGAAATTTTAACTGACTAATTTGCTCCTGATACGAGCTATCTGCTAACAAAACTTCAAGATTAGAAATATTTGCTAACGGATAAGGTCTTCTATCCTTACCTAACCAGGTTTCTGTTTCTTCATCCTCAACCAATCCCCAGTTGCTGACAAAATCAGGATGACGATCTAGAAAAATACGTTCTGTCTGAAAAGTCACTGAACGAATAGGGAAAGAAGTCGTTTCTTTCTCAAAGCTAGTAAACAAAGCACGTGCAATTCCCTGACGGCGATGATTGGGATGAACCAGTATCGTCACTTCCACATCTTGGTCATCAGCATAGACAGTTAATAAACCAACAAGTTCGCCTTTTTCATAATAAAGGAAAAAGGCGGGCATATCGGGGTCAAAATTGAGCATGTTAGAAAGATAAGGATCACGATAAGTTCCATCATAGGCTTGGCAACAATTAATTAGTTTTTTCGCCTCAGATAACTCCTCTTGGCTTAACTTATTTCTTGCTTGAATCACATAGATATCCTCTACAAACCAGACGATCTGTGACTAGCTTCTTTAGCCTGCTCGAGTTTATTAACGTAGTACTCTCGTTTTTCTTCGACTTCGTGAATGACCGGCTCATCCTTCTTACCATGTACACGGACAATCTTAGCAGGAATACCGACAACCGTCACATCACTAGGTACGTCTGCCACGACAACTGCTGCAGCACCGACCTTAGCATTTTCGCCGATTTCTACTGGCCCAATAACTTGGGCATGGGCCGATATGAGAGCTCCCTTTCGAACGGTCGGATGGCGTTTGCCACAGTCTTTCCCTGTTCCCCCAAGAGTCACCCCATGATAGAGGAGAACTCCCGTCTCAACGATAGCCGTCTCTCCAATCACCAAGCCAGAACCGTGGTCGATAAAGACACCTGAATCGATCTGGGCACCTGGATGAATCTCAATCTGAGTCCAGAAGCGCCAGAACTGACTGTGCATACGAGCCAGTAGTTTGAAGCCATGCTTCCAGAGAAAATGCGAGAGACGGTGGGCCGCCAAGGCCTTGACACCTGGATAAGTCAGCAAAACCTCCAAAGTGGTGCGGGCCGCTGGATCATTTTCTTTTACGATATCAATGGTTTCGCGCCACCATCCCATACAATTCTCCTTTTCTTATTCTGAGTCTTTTGGTGTTTCTGTAGTTTCTTTCTTAGGTTTGTTGTCCTTGTGATGGTGACGAGGACGATGACCCTTTTCACCTTTTTCCTCTGAATGTTCAGGTTTCGGTGGACGTGGCAAGAGTGCTTTCATCGAAGCATCTACACGACCTTTTTCATCAATCTTGATAATCTTAACATCCACTTCATCACCAATGGCTACCAAGTCTTCGACACGGTTAGTTCGAGTCCAAGCCATTTCCGAGATATGAACGAGGGCATCTGTCTTGTCAAAGAGGTTGACAAAGGCACCGAATTTTTCGATACGCACAACTTTGGCATGGTAAACTTCATCCACCTTCGCTTCACGAACCAAACCAGCAATGATTTCTTTAGCGCGGTTAATGGCAGCTTGGTCACTAGAGTAGATAGATACATTACCTTCTTCGTCGATATCAATCTTAACGCCTGTTTCAGCGATGATCTTATCAATCGTTTCTCCACCTTTACCGATAACAATCTTAATCTTGTCCACATCAATCTTGATGGTATCAATTTTCGGAGCAGTTGGAGCCAATTCTGGACGAACTTCTGGAATGGTTGCTTCAATGACATCAAGGATTTCAAAACGAGCTTTCTTGGCTTGAGCAAGAGCTTCAGTCAAGATTTCTGCAGTGATCCCTTGGATCTTGATATCCATTTGAAGGGCTGTAATCCCGTCACGAGTACCTGCAACCTTGAAGTCCATATCTCCAAAGTGATCTTCCAAACCTTGGATATCTGTCAATACGGTGTAGTTGTTTCCATCTGAAATCAGACCCATGGCAATACCTGCTACTGGTGCCTTGATTGGCACACCACCTGCCATAAGGGCAAGAGTTCCCGCACAGATAGATGCTTGAGATGAAGAACCGTTTGATTCCAAGACTTCTGCTACCAGACGGATAGCGTATGGGAATTCTTCCAAGCTTGGTAATACTTGAGCTAGAGCACGCTCGCCAAGAGCACCGTGACCAATTTCACGACGACCTGGTGCACCGTAACGGCCAGTTTCACCAACAGAGTATTGTGGGAAGTTATAGTGGTGCATAAAGCGTTTCTTATACTCTGGATCCAAACCATCGATGATTTGCGTTTCACCCATTGGCGCCAAAGTCAAGATAGAAAGAGCCTGAGTTTGTCCACGAGTAAAGAGTCCTGAACCGTGTACGCGAGGAAGGTAGTCCACTTGTGCATCCAAAGGACGGATTTCATCGACCTTACGGCCGTCAGGACGAACCTTGTCTTCTGTGATCAAACGGCGCACTTCTGCATGTTCCATTTGTTCCAAGATTTCAGCCACATCACGCATGATACGGTCAAATTCTTCGTGGTCTGCATATTTTTCTTGGTAAACTGCTGTGACTTGGTCTTTAACTGCTTGAGTTGCAGCTTCACGCGCCAATTTTTCTTCAACTTGAACAGCTTTTTGAAGATCGCTGTTGTAGGCTGCAATGATTTCAGCTTGCAATTCAGCATCTACATGAAGCAATTCTACTTCTGCTTTTTCTTTACCAACTGCCACAACGATTTCTTCTTGGAAGGCAATCAATTCTTTAACGGCTTCGTGTCCTTTAAGAAGAGCTTCCAACATGATTTCTTCTGACAATTCTTTTGCACCAGACTCTACCATGTTGATAGCGTGCTTCGTACCTGCTACTGTCAATTCAAGAAGCGATTGCTCTGCTTGTTCTTGAGTAGGGTTGATGACGATTTCCCCATCAACATAACCCACTTGTACCCCAGCGATTGGTCCGTCAAATGGAATGTCTGAGATAGACAAAGCCAATGATGAACCAAACATCGCTGCCATTGGTGCAGATGCATTTTCGTCATAAGAAAGAACTGTGTTGATCACTTGCACTTCGTTACGGAAACCTTCCGCAAACATTGGACGGATTGGACGGTCAATCAAACGCGCTGTCAAGGTCGCATCTGTTGAAGGACGTCCTTCACGTTTCATAAAGCCACCAGGAAACTTCCCAGCTGCATACATTTTTTCTTCGTAGTTGACTTGAAGTGGGAAGAAATCTCCAGTTGCCATCTTCTTAGACATAACGGCAGCAGTCAAGACAGTTGACTCACCGTAACGCACGACAACAGAGCCATTTGCTTGCTTAGCAACCTGACCAGTCTCTACGATCAACTCACGACCCCCAAAAGTCGTTTGAAACACTTGTTTTGTCATTTTAATCCCCTTTGGATTGATGAAATTATACGCCTTGCCTACAAAGATCAAGATACAAATCATTAGAAAGGTTTGATACTAAAGCATCTAAACCTTTCACGCTAAGCGCTATCATGCGATTAGCTAAATGCTTTACTAACTCTCTCGTCAAATAATATCGATTTGACTCGCTCGTGTCGCTAAACCTTGCAGTTTGAATGTATTGTATTGTATTATTTAATACCCTCATCTTTGTATCAAGTACGTACAGAGTCTATTTTATCATATTTTTCTTAAAAAGTACGCTCTTTTCTATCAAAAAGGAACCATTCCTCTAGGAAAAGAAGAATGGTTTGCTTTTTATTATCCTAAAGATTGGTGATTAAACAAGGCATGGGTTGCTTGGTGGATATATTGGGCAGTTTCTGCATTGTTCATAGTGTAGAGATGCACGCCTGCTACGTCTTGCGTTACCAAGTCCACGATTTGGTCTACGGCATAGGCAAGTCCTGCTGCTCTGAGTGACTCAGGGTCATTCTCATACTTGTCCAAGATAGCCTTAAACTTACGTGGAAGATGAATATTCTCACAAGTCTTCAAGAGACGAAGCGCTTGGTTACGGTTGAGGATTGGCATGATCCCTGCATGAATGGGCACATCAATTCCAGCCAAGGTACACTTGTCTTGGAAATCGTAGAAACGCTCATTATCAAAGAAGAGTTGCGTTACTAGACTTGAGCAACCTGCATCCACTTTTTTCTTGAGATTTTGAATATCTGAGATTTGGTTTGGCGAATCAGGGTGCCCTTCTGGGTAACAAGCTCCAACAATGTCAAAGTGTGGCGCCTGTTCCTTGATGAACTCAATCAAATCAGTCGCATAACGGAAATCCTTCTGTGGCTCAACACCTGGAATGATATCTCCACGAAGAGCCAAGATTTTCTGTACTCCCACCTTATCCAAATCTGCAATGGTCTCAGCCACTTTATCCTTAGTCAGATAAATAGCTGGCAAGTGAGCAATGGTGGGAATCGCCAAGTCATTTTGGATAAAGTCAGCCAAACGAACCGTCGTTTCCTTGATATTAAATTTATTATTGCTGGCAGTCACACTGATAAAGTGGGGAGCCAACTCCTGCATGTCCTGCAAGGCTGAAATAATTTTATCATTACCCACGGCTGGGTTTGGAGGGAACACTTCAAATGAGAGTGACGGTGTTTGGCGTGACATAGTCATTATCCTTTTCTAGTTGATTTTTTTCGTTAGCTGGATTCCTAGAATCCAAGTGAAACAGGCAGATTGACCAAACAGCGCTCCTAGAGAAATCCTTATCTTACAATTTCTCACGCGCAGCTTTTGCTGCTTCAACAAGGCGGATCAAGCTTTCTTTTGTTTCTGGAATACCACGTGTTTTCAGACCACAGTCAGGGTTGATCCAAACTTTCTTGCTTGGCACTTTAGCAAGGATGGCTTCGATTGTGTTGTCGATTTCGCCTTCATTTGGCACACGAGGTGAGTGGATATCGTAAACCCCAGGTCCCACTTCTGTTTGGAAGTTTTTCGCTTTGAGTTCGTCCAAGATTTCAAGATTTGAACGGCTAGCCTCAAACGAGATAACGTCCGCATCCAAGTTGTCGATAGCTGGGATGATATCTGTAAATTCTGAGTAACACATGTGAGTGTGGATTTGTGTATCTGGTGCTACTGTTGAGTGTACCAAGCGGAAGGCAGGAATTGCCCAGTCAAGGTAGTCTTCGTACCAGTCGCTACGACGGAGTGGCAATTTTTCACGAAGAGCAGCTTCGTCGATTTGGATGATTTTCACACCAGCAGCTTCAAGGTCAAGCACTTCATCCTTGATGGCAAGGGCGATTTGAAGAGTTGAATCCTTGATAGAGATGTCTTCACGAGGGAATGACCAGTTGAGGATGGTAACAGGTCCAGTCAACATACCTTTAACAGGTTTGTTTGTACGGCTTTGTGCATAGCTAGACCATTTAACAGTGATAGGGTTAAGACGAGTTACATCACCCCAGATGATTGGTGGTTTAACTCCACGCATACCGTATGATTGTACCCAACCATTTTTAGAGAAGAGGTATCCTGACAAGTTTTGACCAAAGTACTCAACCATGTCGTTACGCTCAAATTCACCGTGAACAAGAACATCAAAGTCGATATCTTCTTGCCATTTGATCCATTCGTCAATTGTTTCAGCAAGGAAAGCGTCGTACTCTTCTTGAGACAATTCACCTTTACGGTAAGCCAAACGCTTCGCACGAACTTCTTTTGTTTGAGGGAATGAACCGATAGTTGTTGTTGGAAGAGCTGGAAGTTTGAAAGCTTCTTCTTGGATAGCTTCACGTTCTGCAAAGGCTGGCAAACGAGTATAGTCTGCGTCTGTTAAACCAGCGATGCGCGCACGAAGTTCTGCATTTTCACCAACACGTTCAGTCGCAAAGAGTTCTTTGTTAGCTGCAAGAGCTTGTTCACCTTGACCATTGCGGATAGCATCCAAATCACGAATCTCATCCAATTTTTCAACTGCAAAGGCAAAGTGGTTCAAGATAGCTGGTTCAAATTCTTCGTTAGCAGTTGTAAATGGCACATGAAGAAGTGAGCATGAGCTAGTCAAAACGATGTTTTCAGCTGGAATTTGCTCAAGAACAGCCAAGCTCTTTTCATAGTTGTTACGCCAGATGTTCTTACCATTGACAATACCTGCATAAAGAGTCTTGTCAGCTGGGAAACCACCTTTAACGAGTTCAAGAGTTTTCTTACCTTCAACGAAGTCCAAACCGATAGCATCAACTGGCAAGTTTACAAGGTCAGCGTAGACGTCACGAACATCACCGAAGTAAGTTTGAAGCAAGACTTCAAGACCTTTTTTATCAGCCAAAAGTTTGTTGTAGAGGTTCAAGAAGAGAGCTTTTTCTTCAGCTGTCAAGTCTTTGACAAGAGCAGCTTCGTCGAGTTGGATACGAGTTGCACCAAGTTCAGCCAATTTCGCAAAAACATCTTGGTAAGCAGCTACTAAGCTATCTACGAAGTCTTCTGCTTTCACACCTTCTTCAAAGTCTGACAATTGAAGGAAAGTGAATGGACCTACAAGGACTGGACGAGTGTTGAGGCCAAGGTCTTTAGCTTCTTGGAACTCATCAAAGATCTTGTGTCCAGCCAATTTTACTTGAGTGTCTTTTTCAAATTTAGGAACGATGTAGTGGTAGTTGGTGTTGAACCATTTCTTCATTGGAAGAGCGCGAACATCCCCTTTTTCTCCTTGGTAACCACGTCCCAAAGCAAAGTAGCGTTCAAGATCAGACAATTCCAAGTTTTGTACTGATGCAGGAACTACGTTGAAAAGGAAAGCAGCATCTAGGAAGTTGTCATAGTGAGAAAAGTCATTTGATGGAATTTCAGTGATGCCTTTTTCTTTGACAATGTTCCAGTGTTTTGCACGCAATTCTTTAGCCGCAGCCAAGAGTTCTTCTTCTGAGATTTCTTTTCTAAAGTATTTTTCAGTTGTAAATTTTAATTCGCGGAATTCACCCAAACGAGGGAAACCGATAATTGTAGTTGACATGTTTTGTCCTCCAAAAATTGTTGTTGAAACTATCTTAACAGAAAAGAAATCATCTGTATAATTGTAAAAAATTAGGTTTTGATATAGTTTGAAACTATATCTACATTTCGAGCACAAAAAAGGATTTGAGACAAATGCCTCAAATCCTTTGATAGACAATGATTGATAGTCTTTCACGCAAACAAAGTTCACAGTCCTAGATTCGCAATTAGGAGCCTGCCTATGGCTTGTTATTAGAAAAGACTATAGGTCAGTTTAATCAACTTTTTTCCCGTTCAAGTGGAACTACTGCTAGTGTCTTTCCTAAACTGGCTAAAACTTTTAAGACCGTATCCAACTGAGGGCTCGTCTTTCCTGTTTCCATCCTAGCTATGACAGGTTGGCTCACTCCACTAAGTTCTTCTAGCTTTTTCTGACTAATTCCTTGCTCATGTCTAGCCTCAATCAACTCACTCATGATAGCTACACGCAGATCACTTTCAAGAATTTCTTCCTTGGTAAAGAGTTGAGACCGAACATCCTTCCAATTACTCCCAATGGCACTATTTTTCATCACTTACTCCTCTTTCTTTTAAGTCCTTCAGTTCACGCTTGGCTTTTTCAATTTCTCTCCTAGGAGTTTTCTGAGTCTTTTTGACAAAATGATGTAAAAGAACAAAACTCCCATCAAGCCAAGCTACAAATAAAATCCTATCCCGAAGAGGTCTTAGTTCCCATATCTCATCTTCTAAATGTTTCATATAGGGTTCACCAGCTCTAGTCCCATGCTGACTAAGTAGCTCGATATAGTCGTTTAGTTTATTGAGTTTTATGCGACTATCTTTACTTTTACGACTGGCCAATTCTCTCATATAATCCAAGACTGGCTCATTTCCATTTTTGTCCTTATAGAAATAGATTGTGTGCACCAAGCAACCTCTTTTTAATTAAATTATAACTTAAAAGTTATTAAAAGTAAATCCAAATACTTACAAAAAGAAGACCTTAGAATCATTCTAAAGGTCTCATTTTTATTATTCGAAAAATTTACAAAAAGAGTTATAATCCTTATTATCACTCCAGCTCTATCCCCTTCTCACGGAGATTAGCCAGACACTCCTCATAGTAGGCAGCGTCATGTTCGCTATAGATAGGACTTTTCAGCTTTTCCTCTGCTAAGTCTTGATAAGGAGGGCAAGTTTTCCCTCGGTAGTTCTTATCTAACCACTCTGGACTGACATTGTAGCCACGGTCAGCCATCTCCGCCATGATCAAGCGATGATAGGCATAGAGATGATAAGGCGAGTGAGTAAAAACATAGTCAACCGTCGCATGCTTTCTGCCCCAGCCATTGCCACGAAGGGCGCAGCACTCTCGATGTTGCCCCAAGAGCTGAGGACGGGGAAGTTGTGGAATCAAAGCCTCATGCCAAAGTCTCATGGGAGTCTCCTTTCAGCAGGGTAGAATCTTGCAGATAAGCATTTGGGTAACGCTCAAGCAAATCTCTAGTTCTAGCAATCAAGTCTTGCTTGGAAGCCTGACCAAAGCGATAGCGATCCAGCAAAAGCATATAGTCTTTACGCTCATCAAGGCTGGCTTGCTTTTTAAAATAGCCCCAAATATGCTGAAAGGCATTGCAAACCTGACCTCTGTGTTCTGGAATCTGGCAGGCACGGTCAATCATCTCTTGAACCTGACTCAGCTCCACCACTTCTTGCTTGAGATACTGACGAATCTCATTGTAAATATTGCTGGAATGGCTCAAGACGAGGTATTTGTTCCTAGCCCAGAGTTGCTGACAAAGGGCACGTTGGTTGTTATTTTCCATATTTCTCCTAATTTTCTACTAGTTCCCAGGAAATACGGAAACAAAGTTGTATCTATAAAATGAGCGAATTATAAGTGAATCAACTAGCCCCATCACCCTTTAAACTCTTTCAAAAACTCTTTGAGTTCAGCATCTGCTTCTGGTGTGGTTCCGTGGAGTTGACCGAGCATTTCGAGTAGAGAAGCCGTTTGGTTTTGGATTGCTTCATTTGTCGTGTTAATCTTGCTGACGATGTCTTTCAGTGGCTCTACTTCTTCTTCCTCAAAAGTATCTACATAGCGAGGGATATTGAGGTTGTAGTCATTTTCAACGATTTCTTCATAGCTTGCTAGGTGGGCAAACTTATCAATCTCCTCACGAGACTTGTAGGCTTCCAGAATCTTCTCGATATGAGCATCCGTCATGATATTCTGGTTTTTCCCTTTATCAAACTCCTTAGAGGCATCTATAAAGTAGACATCACGATTGGTTCGATTCTTTTTGAGAATGATGACCGTTGTCGGAATGCTGGTATTAAAGAAGATATTGGCTGGTAGACCGATAACCGTATCAATAGCTCCTTCTTCTAACAAGGCCTTGCGAATGGTTCCCTCCGCATTTCCACGGAAAAGAACACCGTGAGGAAGGACGATAGCCATGACCCCATTATCCTGCTTGAGGTGGTAATATCCATGTAGGAGAAAGGCAAAATCAGCCTTGGACTGGGGTGCCAGTTTCCCAAAAGGAGAGAAACGAGGATCCGCCATAAAGCCAGAGTTTGCTGACCACTTAGCAGAGTAGGGAGGGTTCATAAGAACACCGTCAAAGTTAGTCGGCTCTTGAGTCGGCCAGTCTTCATCCAGTGTATCGGCATTGTGGAGAAATTGATTTTCAACAGGAACACCGTGTAGAATCATGTTCATCCGAGCCAAGTTATAGGTTGAGGTATTGAGCTCCTGACCAAAGTAGACCACTGTCTGCGGTTTGTGAGAGTATTTCTTGGCATTGAGCAAGAGAGAGCCAGACCCCATAGTCGCATCATAGATAGTAAAGCCTAGCTGGTCCTCACGACCCAAAAAGGCAATCTGAGTCATGAGCTTGGCAACAGGCTGAGGTGTATAGAACTCACCAGCCTTCTTACCCGAGTCAGTCGCAAACTGACCAATCAGATACTCATAGGCATCCCCCAGCATATCGCCTGCATGACCAGCCACATCTAGCACAGCCAACTCCTTCATGACCGCCGCCACCGTTTGGTTTTGCTTTTGCGGAGTCGCCCCTAGCTTTTTAGAGTAGAGGTCGATATCTTCAAAGAGATTTTCATAGAGGTCGTCACTCTGCTCGATATCACGAAAACCCTGAGCTAGATCTTCCAGCTGGAAAGTTCCCTCATTGACACGCGCCACTAGAGCCGTAAAGGTCAAGTCTGGCTTGATGATATAGTTGAGCTCGTCATTCATGACAGAGACCAAATCCTCATGGGTATCCGCATCCTCGTAGTAGTTGCGATAGACCTCAAGGGCATCCTCAAGACTATCTGTCCCCTCCTCCATGGTCTCCGCCACGAAAAAGAGCATCTTGTCTGACAGATACTTATAAAAGACCATGCCCAAGAGATAGGACTTGTAGTCATTAGCATCCATCTTAGAGCGGAGAACATCCGCTGAGTTCCACAGGGCTTGGTAGAGCGACTGGGACGTTTGTGTTGTTTCCATAATGTTTCTTTCTTTTTTATTAATTCAAAAATCTATCTATTTGTTCAATAGTTTTACTTCTAATTCTTCAAAGTATTTATGACGTAATGTAATCTGTAAATCATTATTCATTGCAATACTACTTAAAGCTTTTTCTTTTAAGTTAGAAACTATTTCTTTAATTTCTTTGGAACCAATTATTTCATTTTTCAAGTTACAAATCTTTAAAATTGTCGAAAAATCTGAAGATGCTATGCTATCTTCCACCATTTTAGTTATATTTTCTAATATTACAGTTATATCAAATTTTTCTGATAAATTTTCTAAAAATGTCCGTGCTTCATCCTCGGTTGGTTCTCTTGTTTCTATCAAATGCCCTTCCATAAATTCATCAAGTTTCTTTTTCAAGGCAATTCGTATTATCTTATCTTTATTTGTTGTACACGAACTAATAACAGCGTCTTTTAGTTTATTACATTTTTGCGTTTTATCCTGTTCATCATCCCCTAGAACAAACTTCACTATTTCTTCATCTATCAAAAGCATCTCTATCTCATTAAAAGGAAGCACAAAAATATTTTTCTTTTTATAGTTTTCAATTCTTGCCTCATCCATCCAGTCATAATCAATAATGCCGTAAGCTATATTACCATATAATTCCTTTAATTTATTATAAGCTTTTGTGTATTGAATAACTTGTTTATGTCCCTGGACTGGTTTTACAAAACAAAAATCGCTAAATAATTTGGAATAAATCTGATAGTCTATACTAGTTTTAGTTCCTTCACAAAATAAAATCGGCTTCTTTGTACCAGATACTTCGGTTAATAATGAGAAAGGCATTTCCTGTGATTCTTCCAATATCTGATAATCTAAATTATAAGGTGTTTCAAATTTCTTGCACCACATGTAACTTGCATTTGTTCTTGATTGAACAAAGTCCATATTATGTGAAGCAAAAATAAATTGACAATCAGGTCGTTCTGATATCAGTAAATCCCATAATTCATTATAGATAGCAGCATTTAAAAATGTTTCTGGTTCATCAACAATGATATAGCTATCTTCCGGAGCAAGAAGTACATTACCTATATAAAATAATATACAACGTTCCCCATCACTAAGCCCATTTATACTATATTTAGAGCCGTTTTTTTCAACTTCAACAACTCGATTATCAGGCTCAAGATGAAATGATATTTCAGGAAAAATTTTATTCCATATTTGTTCTACTCTATCCCATAAAGCTATAGATAACCCGTCCACCCCTCTCGATTTATCAGTCGCTATCTTAGCATAATTCTTTATCAAAAATGTTATTAGTTTAGTAAAAGTATTTGAAAAATCCTTTTCAATTTGTAAGGTTTGTAAATCAATTGTATCATATTTAATATCTACTTCTTTTAAATCTTGAATATATTTTTCTTTAGTAATTTCATTACGATTATGAATAGTGGAAACAAAATATAATAATTTTTGAGCAGGCAAAATAAATATCTCATTTATATTATTTTTCCTCAATTCATTAATAAGACTTGATTTCCCTGAACCATTAGCTCCAATAATTATAGTCGTTGATTTTACTCTCGAAATAAAAGAGAAAAGTTTAATTATTTTAAAATTCTCTATAATTTGCGGTAACTGTGATTCATAATAATAATTGTCACTACCAAAACAATAGTATATGCTTTCTAACCAATTATCACGAAGTTTTTTGTACTTTTCTGTTACATCCTCAGATAAAAAAATATCATTTAATTCTCTTTTAATCAAATCAATGAGTATTAAAAAGTAAGTATCTACAGTATTATATGAAGTCGCTAATGATTCTTTTTCATAATCAGCTAGTTGGACAAAGTTAAAATAGAGTCTGTTCTTTTCTGATTCTATCCGTTCAATTAAATCTATAATAGGACTGTGCATAATTCCTCCTTAAATAAACATATCTTTCAAGAGTTTCTTTTTCAAAGTCTCAAGCTGCGAAATTTTTTCTTGATGAGCAGCAATGAGGTTATCGAGGCTAGAGAAATAAGCACCGATGGCTTGTTGTTCTTCGAACTCTGGAAATATAAATTTCAAGCTAGAAAAGTCTTTAAAACTGATACTTTTCCCATCTCTGATTCCATAAGTGACTGTCTCTAATCGTTTTATAAAGTCTCTTGAAGTCAAAATTGAGTTCCAAAAATCGGATAAGTTATTTGATTTATCAATAAAATCAATAACAGTATATGCAGGCGAGGTTATTCCTTCTAATTTAGATAATGCAAAACCTCCTTGAAAAGAACGTAAATGAATCACAAATTGACCTGGTTTAACTACCTTGTAATTATTAAGAGTAGCTTCATCATATTTAATATCAATACCAATTTCATCTCTCAAAACCATACCATCAATTTGAGAAGCAGACAGTACGGGTAATGAAGCTCTATTTTTCTGAGATACAGACTTAAAAATCTCATCTGCGCGTTTTATCTCCCACTCACCTTCAAATCCATCCAAGCGAATCTCAGGAAATGTATGTCCAGCCTCGGGAAACATCTTGGAAAGCATGGTTGCCTTAAGGGATTGGTAGTTAGCAAGATTATCCTTGTAGCTAGCCAGAAGGTCATCAAGGGTGCGGAAAAGGGAGCCGATGCCGGATTGTTCTTCTAAAGATGGAAAAGATATTATAAATTTTTCTACATCATTTTTTGTAATGTTAGGATCTTTTCTACTACTCGCTGCAACATTTTTCCAGCTTTCCTTTTTAAAATTTAAAAAATTTAGTAGAAAATTTGGATTAATTTCATTGACTGGCATCAAAGCAGCTAGGGCTTGATTAATCGTAGCAGGATAAGCTAGTAACCCTGTTCTTCCAATTTGATTAAATCCACCGTACATTGCTATCAATACAGAATTTTCAGGTAAAAGTTTTAATTTTGTTGCTCCATAAACTGAGATTTTTTCCTCATTAGAGCATATTAGAGAATTATTTAAATCTGTTGTTTTTATCCATGGAATTTCTCCATTTTGATAATTTCTACTATCAGATCGTGACGGAGTGTTCCCGGAATAAACTTCGTATAATTCTCCTAATCTAGATTTAGTCCAAATATTTTCAAATTCATTGAGTCTTATTTTAGGTTTATTTACTTTTATCATAAATCATTTCTCATTTATCTTGAATTTTCTTTAATTAATTTAATTCTATTCTCAATCATCTGGATGGATAACATTGTAACTTTAAATGCTAAAATCAATCTTTCACCACTTAAAAAATCTCTACCATGTATACACTCATTTCGAATATTGAGTGAATTACTATTATACATAAAATGATAGACAAATAACAAATCAGGAATATTCTCAAAGCTATCTGTAAGATTAAAAACTTCAGTAATTATCTCTCTGAGAATTGAACTTGGATCTCGATAATTCATAAATTCTTTCTTCTGCATTTTGAAAGGATTATAACCTGATAATCTTGCAAGTTCTCTAATTTTTTCTTCCAGTAACGGAAATAACTGAGTAATGTGAGCAATTTTGAGTTCTTTCTCAAATTCAATAAAATTGAATCTGCTACAACTATTTAAATAAAGGTACACCTCCTCTGTTCTATTAAAGACAGCAGATAAAAAGGTCACATTTTTTATATAATCTTCATGCAAAGAAAGCATATATTTACTTGCTTTTAAAATATTAAGAAACTTATAACTCTTTTTATCAATAATTGATTTTACTTGTTTCTCTAACAATTGATCAACATCATGTCTTTCCAGTTCTATATTGGAACTTTCTTTAGGAAATATTGGATCAATTATTATTTTATTCACGAAATAAACCAAAGCATTTTCAGAAGCTGTTTCCATAATTTGAATAGTCTTTTGTTCTGTAACCGATATACATTGTTTCGCTATGGTAAATGGATGTTTTGTTAATAAATCATTAATTTTATCAATTTCTGTATTCGAAATTTCCTGTTGATAAGTAAATTCTTGCAAGTTGTTAAGTTCTTGTTCATAAAAAGAATTTTCCCACATATGTTGGATAGAAATAACTTCATTAGTTACCAAATCTTTATTTAATTCTTCACCTCGATTATTACTAATAAAGTAAAGAAATTTCATATACATTAGAAACATATTAGCTGTCTCTAATGATTGTTTCTCTTCTTTCTCAATAACGATTTCTCGAAATTTTTGGCATATTAGATAGAAATATTCATTATCTAAATACTTAACAAGTGATACATTATCAAAATAATAAATTAAATCTGCAGTACTATGTACATTAGAAATTGACTTATAAATAGTAACTGAATACTCCTTTAATTTTTCATTCTGGTGCACACTGGTTGGGAAGCCTAAATCTTTTAATTTTTCAATTTGTTTTGGTTCTTCAACTTTTTGAATAGCTTGAATAAAATTACGATGCAAATAATTACTGATACTTACATTTTTAAAATCTCTTTCTTTAAAAAGTTTTGATAAAAACAATACTGAACTTGAGCTTAAAAGTTCAAAATCAGACTTCATAGAAATATTAAAGAGTAACAACTGTATATGGTTTTCAACTACCATTGATGAAGGCAAGAGATTAAATTTTTCATAAATTATAGACTCAATTATAAATCGCACTACTCCATCACCATGGAAATAATCAATTAATTTTTGTAATTGTTCAACTGAAAAATGTGAATTAAAGTCCTCATCTTTTAGCAAGACATCAAGTGGGCGAGTTACAAATCCTAATACAACTCTCTCTTGCCACGTTATCACATTGTATTCATATTTTTTATATTTGTAAGAAAATGTAGTTGTATTAAAAGCTAATGATTTTAATACAGCAAGGAATTGCATTGAGCAAGTTGTTTCCTCATGATTTAAATTAGAAGAAATAATTTCTTTTTCTCTATCAAAGTTTTCTATTGAAATACTTTCCAAATAATCGTAAATAAATTCTTTACGCTCAATAACTTCATCTAAATTATATGCCTGCCAAAAATTCTTAATAGAAAAAATCCCAAAATTAATTTCATCTTTTAATTGATTTTTTAAACTCATCAATTTAGTGATATATAGTGCTACTGCTAATATTTTCCCAAAATTTGACTGAACTTTAATGGATAGGTGTGACCATGTAATTAAATCTAGCCTGAATCTAGAAATCAAAATAATATCTTTTAACAAAACAATATTTGTTTTTAATTCTTCATTTTCAATCTTTTGTATTTTAGATAAATAATCAAATACTTTTGAAAAAGACACATACCTATTCTCAAAGTCTTCCCATGAATCAATATCATCGTAATCAAAATTATTTTCAAGATAATCTAGAAACCATTGATAATCTCTATCATTATTAAGTATCGAATCCATGAGTTTTACTTTTACTTCATGTTCAATATAATTTTTTTTCATGGATAATCCTTCATTTTATATTTGCCTTTATTTATTATACCAGTTAATTCAAGTTCTTCCAAACATTTCTACAGACATCAAAATCCCCTTAGAAATTCATTTCTGAGGGGGTTAGTCATACTACTTATTAGAATTTTCTATAAAGCTAAAATATTTAGTTTTCAATTCCTATCTCCCAACCCTAAGTGGCTCAATGACTTCTTCGATCAGTTGAGTATAGGCTTCTTTGATTTGTTTTTTATAGAGGAGTGGATTGAGGGCATCTGACACCTCAACTTTATAGTCCTTGTAGCGCTGACTCTTAGTCAGTTGACTTTCTCCTAGTTGTTTTTTCGCTCCCTTGCGGTAGTGATTGACATAGTAGCGGAGTTCATCTTCGCCCACATACCAGATCTTACTAAAGTCTTGGATATGCTGCTGGATGACTGCCTCAATCATCTGGTCAAGGATATTGGCGATGGATTGACCTCTGTAGCGGTCAGGATTTGCCTGTACTTCTTGCCAAAGCTCTGAGATAATCTGGGCAAGGTTTGGATTGGTCTTCTCCAGACTTTGGATATAGGTATCCACTGCTTCTCTGTCCTGTGCACTGAGACTCTTTTCCTGGCTTTGCTCTTGCTCGATCAGGCTTTCGATCAGGGTCAGTATATAGGCATAGTTAATCTCATCGACTTGGATAGACTCCAGTTCGTAGTGGATATCCAGTGGCTCCCCATCCTCATCACCATCTTCTGAACGACTTTTAAGTTCGGCAAGGATATTTCGATAGAAGCCTAGATAGGTTTCCAATTCTTCTGCAGTTAGTCCAGTCTCTGCATAGATTTCTTCCTCATCATACTCTTTATACACTCGGATAGAAGCTAGGTACTTATCAAATCCTTGATAGGCTTTGGCGATTTTTCTCAACTGTGGAGTAGAGATTTGTTCGAGTTGGAGTCCTTCTACAGGGTCATCTGTGATGAGATTTTGGAAGTTGCTACAACTTCTCAAAAAGTTTCTCTTTTCCTCTTCCCAGCTAGGCGCTAGGACATCATTTTCACCACCATTTGAGTAAAGCTTGAGGGCATTATCGACTGCTTCCTTAAAGACTAAAGGCTTTTGGAAGGTAATGATATGGCCATAGTTCTTACTAGAATCAAAGATACGGTTGGTTCGGCTAAAGGCCTGTATCAAATCCTGCGGTTGCATGGGCTTTCTGTCGATAAAGAGAGTCGATAGACAAGGCGCATCAAATCCCGTTAAGAGACGATTGACCACGATAACCAAGTCCAACTGTTCATTGCGATAGAGATACTTATCCTGTTTTCGAGCTAGGCGGTTATTGACATCTGTATTGAAGCCACGAAGATCCGCCATGGTAAAGTGAGTATCAAACTCTTGGTTATAGTCCTCTAAGACCTGTTTCATATGGTCTTGGTTGGCTCTTGAGTCCTCTTCATTTTCTGTGACAGAGTAGGTAATGGTAAATTTCGGAAAGTCTGGAAGGACCATCTTGACTCTCTCTGATACCTTGACCCGTGTTTGACCAGCCTTGACTCTTTTGAGAAGGTCATAGTAGGCTTGAGCTTGAGGGATGGATTTGACAGTTAGGATGGCATTGTAGGTATTGCCCACACCTTTTTGGAAGCCTAGTTGTTGGCGGGATTTATTGATAATGGCATCCAAGACTTCCAGCATGTGCTCCTCATTTTCGTAGACAGTATCTGGTATTTCATTTTCAGACTGGTCTGTGATGAGGGTATTGCGATAATCCACCTTAAAGCCTAAGACAGCTCCGTCATGGATGGCTTCCTTGACTGTATACTCATGGAGACGGTCTCCATACTGTTGCTGGGTGGTTTGAGCTAGGTCACCGACCTGCTGGCGTTTATTTTCCTTAAAGATGGGCGTCCCTGTAAATCCATACCAAAGGGACTGAGGGAAAAAGGCTTTAATGTCTTTTTGTGTTTGTGGCGTCACGGCACGGTGGCATTCATCCACGACAAAAGCCACTCGGAGTCCCTTGATTTTGTCCGCATCTCGTTGGTAAAGACCTTGGTCAAACTTGCGCATCATGGTCGTGATTTTCTGGATGGTTGTCACCACGACACGTTTATCATTACTTCCTAAGCGCTTGACCAAATCATGTGTATTGTCCGTATCGTCGATATCGATGACGTCATTGGTCGCATATGAGAGGAAGGAAGATGTGGTTTGTTGGTCCAAGTCCCTACGGTCAACGACAAAAATCGTCTTTTGGATAGATGGAATTTGAAGGAGATTGCGAGCTACCTTATAAGAGGTCAAGGTCTTCCCTGAACCTGTTGTATGCCAAACATAGCCTGATGCTTGCTGGCGAGAGGCTTCCTGCACCGCTTCGATGGCATGGATCTGATAGGGGCGCAAAAGGATGAGAGATTTCTTGCTATCGTCAATGACAGAATACTGCATGACCATCTGATGAGCACGAGGGATCGAAAGAACTTCATGGGCAAAGCTAGTCAAGTTTGTCACAGGATGATTGTCCTTATCCACCCATTTGGTTAGAAATTGTTTGTTAAGTTTATTTTCACGAGCTGCAGCAATATAGCGAGTATCTACTTTGTTGGTCACAACAAACATCTGCAAGCTAGAGTAGATACCACGGAATTTTCCTTCACGGTCATATTTTTTTATCTGATGAAAGGCATCGATAAAGGCTGCTTGGGAACTCTTGAGCTCGATTTGAATCATGGGTAAGCCGTTGATGAGAAGAGTAACATCCAGTCTACGGTCTTGATCCATAGGATTTACTTTTTCTCGTTGGACTTGATTGACAACTTCGTAGCTAGACTTTCCTGCTGCGATATTGTCACGCCAAATGACTGACAAACGGATGGTACCTAAGCTAGCATCTTCTCTTTGAACTTCGACTTTGGCAATGCCGTTTTCTCCGACCAACCACTTGGCAGCATCATAGTAGCTGACAAAGTTGAGTTGGTTCTGAATCTGGCGTTTTTCCTGCTCAGTCAAGGGATGGTCTGCTAGCAGAGCAACGTTGTTTTGGGCTATTTTCTCAAAGAAATTGTCCCATAGTTGTTCTTCTGTTTTTAAGTCTTCTCTATAAGTCCATTGGCTTTCACCAGTTACCAGCTGGTTAATCAGTTGTTTTTCTATTTCCAGTTCTGGTTTTACCTGCATCTATATTCCTCCTTCAGGGACAATATTCTTGCTATTATTATATCATAGTCCTATCAGAAAAACTTCTGATTTCACTAACTTCACTTTCGTAATACAAATAGTCTTTCTCCTTAAAATATGGTATAGTAGAATCATACTACTCAAGAGGAGTTTACATGTCACACGATAAACAAATGAAAGCTGTTTCTCCCCTTCTACAGCAAGCAATCAATATTTCTTCCATCATCGGTGGAGTTGGTACTTTGATTTTCTGTATCTGGGCCTATCAGGCTGGTGTTCTGCATTCTAAGGAAACCCTATCTGCCTTTATCCAACAGGCCGGTATCTGGGGACCACCACTTTTTATCTTTTTACAGATATTGCAGACGGTCGTTCCCATCATTCCTGGTGCTCTAACCTCTGTGGCAGGTGTCTTTATCTACGGTCATATCGTGGGGACGATCTACAACTATTTCGGTATTGTTATTGGTTGCGCCATTATCTTTTACCTGGTGCGTCTCTACGGAGCCCCCTTTGTTCAGTCTGTCGTCAGCAAGCGCACCTATGACAAGTACATTGGCTGGTTGGATAAGGGCAATCGTTTTGACCGTTTCTTTATTTTTATGATGATTTGGCCAGTTAGCCCAGCGGACTTTCTCTGTATGCTGGCTGCTCTGACCAAGATGAGCTTCAAGCGCTACATGACCATCATCATCTTGACCAAGCCCTTTACCCTGGTTGTTTACACTTATGGATTGACCTACATCATTGATTACTTTTGGCAAATGTTCGCCTGATCACTAAAAAGAGGTTGAGCAAAAACTCAATTTTATACTCAATGAAAATCAAAGAGCAAACTAGAAAGCTAGTCGCAGGCTGTACTTGAGTACGGCAAGGTGAAGCTGACGTGGTTTGAATTTGATTTTCGAAGAGTATTATCAGAAAATGAAAAAAATAAAACGCATAGTATCAAGGCTTTCAACACCTGATAGTATGCGCTTTTCTGATTTTAAAAACTTTTTGCCCAGCCTCTTTTTGTTAACCTTCTTTTTTCAATAGGAGAGAAACAAGGACTGAGGTCGCGATCATCCATGCTCCTAGAATGATAAAGGTCATTCGACCATTCGTTGTTACTAAGCTAATTCCTGAAAGAACAAAAGGTGTTAACGAAGCACCAAAACTACATCCCAAAACAGTATAGGAAGTTGCTTTGTTGAGGAGTTTTGCTGAGATTCTTTCAGATATCAATTGAAAGACTGTCGTAAGAGCGATGCTGTAGGCAAATCCTCCTAAGACTGAACCTGCAACGACTACCCAGAGTGAAGGTGAGAGAGCAATGATGATTTGCCCGATACCAAAGGTTACACCCGCAACCAATAAAAGTTTTTCCTTAAAGGCAGAGATGAGGAAAGAAAAGCTAATTCCCGCCAGAATCCCAATCAACTGCATGGCACTGAGTACCAGACTTGACAATTGAGCATCTCCAAAGCCTGCCTCAATCATGAGACTAGGAATACGGAAGGTAATGGCTGTATTGGTACATACAATGACTGCAGCCCCGATGGCTAGAAAGAAAATCAACTGTTTCATAGAGCGAGTCAATCTTACTACTTCTTCTGTCTTTTGCTTAGACTCATGAACTTCTTCTTTGTTATAAGGGACAAAGAGAAGGAAGAGTACAAGAACCACTAGACCTGCTGCATAGGCTAGGAAGGTTGCGGTCCACCCAAAGGCCAAAAGTTGACCGACTGCCAAGGTCAAGATAGAGGCTCCCACCACCTCAGCTGAGCCACGAAAACCAAGCATCTGGATACGAGTTTTGCCGTGGTATCGTTCACTGATGATAGAGATAGCCTTGGCGTTTAGCATCCCCACACCAATCCCAAATAGCAAGCGTGTCGCAAAAACAAAGTAATAACCCTGATACCAGAAAGGAGCTGTTCCACTGATTGATAAAATCAAGAGTCCCAAGGTTAATTGGAGACGTTCTGGAAAAAGTCGTTCTAAAACTCCATTTAAGAGGAGCATTACCATAATTCCAAAGGAAGGGAGGCTGACCAAGAGCTCGACCTGACCTGCCGAGTAGCCCTGATAATAGTCAAACATAGCAGGGAGGGCACTTGATATTGAAAATGATGTGATTAATACTAACGACAGGGAAAGTATACTCACTTTTTCCAAAAATTGTTTCATTTTATCCTCATTCATTATTTATGTTAAGTCAAAAGAGCTAGATATTACTGTAGAAATAAAAGATTTCTTTCATCTAGTCCCTATCACTCTTTTAGCAAAAAGGTCCTTTCCTATCATACACTGTTTCCCAAGAATTGGCAAGCAACTGATACTCAATGAAAATCAAAGAGCAAACTAGGAAGCGAGCCGCAGGTTGCTCAAAACACCGTTTTAAGGTTGTCGATATAACTGACGAAGTCAGCTCAAAATACTATTTTGAGGTTGCAGATGGAAGCTGACGTGGTTTAAAGAGATTTTTGAAGAGTATAATTTATAAGTTCCACATAAAAAGTAGGACCATCTGACTCGGTCAAGCCTGATGGTATCCTACTTTTATAGATTTTAGTAAACTATCTTACTTAGATTTTCAAGAATCGACGCATTGAGATTCCTGAACCAAGTGAACCGATACAGATTCCGATGACAAACAAGAGACCGATCATCAATGGAATAAAAGCATCTGGGGTAATCAAGGATAGATTTTGTCCAACCAAAGATGGGTTAACTGATTGGTAGACTCGGTTATAGATAAAGTAAACCATGATTGATGGAATAGTTGCTCCTAATAGCCCAATGAAGGCACCTTCTAGCAAGAATGGACCACGAATGTAGCTATTTTTAGCACCAACCAAACGCATGATTTGAATTTCACGACTACGTGAAATGATAGTGATACGAATGGTATTTGAAATCAAGAAGACTGCGATGAAAATCAAGAGTCCTGCAATGACCAATCCCCAAACACGGATGAAGGAAGCCAACTTGAAGAGGCGCTCCGTATTGGCACCACCATCTTGAACCTCCGAAACTCCTTCGATTTTCTTAGCTTCTTCAGCGACTGGTTTCACATCACTTGGTGAATTGGTATCGACAATGTAGGCATCATGAAGAGGATTGGCATCTCCTTCAAAAACCTTCCAATCGTCACCCATGGTTTCAGTCAGCTTTTGGTACTGCTCTTCTTTACTTGAGAAGGTTACATTTTTAACAGCTGGCATAGCCTTGAGGGCATCATAAACCTTGTGGTAGTCATTGTTAGTGACTGTCTGTCCTTCTTTTACGATGGTTTCACTATTGTCTTCAACGTCTTTACGGACATAAACCATGACGCGGACATTGTTTTCGATATCCGTTGCCAATTTTGCAGTATTAAAGATAACTGAGGCAAAAATAGCAACCAAGGTCAAGGTAATCATTACTGAACTGACAGCAGCAATGGTCATCCACCCATTACGCTTTAAACTCTTTAAAGCTTCGAATAGGTGGCGGAAAAATCTACTAATCATCGTATCCGTACTCTCCTTTCGCTTCGTCACGAACCACACGACCATTCTCGATGGCAATGACACGGTGGCGCAAGGTATTTACGATTTGACTGTTGTGGGTCGCCATCAAAACAGTTGTCCCTTGGAGATTGATGCGCTCCAAGAGGTTCATGATTTCCCATGAGTTATCTGGGTCTAAGTTACCTGTTGGTTCATCAGCAATCAAAACTTTAGGATTATTTACGATAGCACGCGCAATGGCGATACGTTGTTGCTCACCACCTGACAATTCATTAGGGAATGAACGAACCTTGTGTTTTAAACCAACAAGATCCAAAACTTCCATAACACGTTTTTTGATATTGCGACGGCTTTCACCGACAACCTCCATTGCGTAAGCAATGTTCTCATAAACAGTTTTCTTTGGCAAAAGTTTGTAATCCTGAAAGACAACTCCAACACTACGACGAAGGAGTGGAATATCTTTCTTTTTAATCTTCACGAGGTTAAAACCTGCAACCTGCAAACTTCCTTTTTCAACTTTAACCTCACGATACAAGGCACGGATAAAGGTTGACTTACCTGCACCTGAAGGACCTACGATATAGGCAAATTCTCCTGGTTCAATTTTCACAGAGACGCCACGTAGGGCTGTTGTCCCGTTGTCATACTTTTTGACAACATCTCTCATTTCAATGATCGACATGTGACTTCCTTTCTTTTAACTAATACGCCATTTTAAATAGGCATCGATGAAACCATCTAAGTCTCCATCCATGACCTTATCTACCTGCGCAACTTCAAAGCTGGTACGGTGGTCTTTGACCATGGTATAAGGGGTAAATACATAGGAGCGGATTTGGCTTCCCCATGTGATTTCCTTCTTATCCCCCTTAAGGGCATCTACCTCCGCAGCTTTCTTTTCCTGCTCCATCTGATAGAGTTTTGCCTGAAGCATCTTCATCGCACGGTCACGGTTTCCATACTGAGTACGGTCAACAGTCGATGCAACAACAATTCCTGTTGGAATGTGGGTCAAGCGGACACCTGTTGAAACCTTGTTGACGTTTTGTCCACCTGCTCCACCCGAGCGGAAAGTATCCATCTTGATATCATCTTCTCGGATGTCAACTTCAATAGTATCATCCAACTCTGGCATAACTTCTACAGAAGTAAACGAGGTGTGACGACGCTTAGCTGAGTCAAATGGTGAGATACGTACCAAACGGTGAACTCCCATTTCTGACTTGAGAAGTCCATAAGCATTTGGACCTTCAAAAGACAAGGTCACTGACTTAATACCTGCTTCATCACCTGCTTGATAATCCAAGACTTCAACCTTAAAGCCTTTAGCGTTACCATAACGAGTGTACATACGAAGAAGCATATCGCCCCAGTCTTGGGCTTCTGTTCCACCAGATCCTGGGTGAATCTCTAAAATAGCATTATTATGATCATAAGGCTCTGACAAGAGTAGAGTCATCTCGTAGCTAGTCATCATCTGATCTAGCTCAGCTAACTTCTCCACCAACTCATCCTTATCAGACTCATCCTCTGCTAAAAAGTCTAGTAAGATTTCAGCTTCATCCTGCAACTCCTCCATCTTGTGGAAAGTATTGTAGGTGTTTTTTAGTTCATTTAATTCTTGCGACGTTTTTTGGGCCGCAATATTATCGTTCCAAAAATCAGGTTCTGTCATTTTGTTTTCCAAAATGGCAATTTCTTCTTCTAACCCTTCGAGGTCAAAGAGACCCCCTAAAAGAAGCTAATTTTTCACGATTGGCGTCAATTTTTTGACGAATTTCTGAAATGTCCATATATACTCCTTTTTTGTATCGTTTTATTATACCATAATTTTTCTTATTTATCTAATCGGTGTTTTTTAAAATTTCTTATCAAAATATTTCTATTTGAAGACGAGAAGGCTATTCTCAATCATTTAGTCTGTGAGAAATCGAAAAACATCTCAGAGCTGATCAAGTTTCTTATCCAAAAAACATTGATTGATTCTCTGAGATGTATATAAATACTATTTTAAAAGAAAAGTATCTGACAGGTCTGAACACAGCACCTGATCAGCTTTATAGCAAAGCAACTAAGATTATTCTTTATCTACCTTCAAAGTCGGTTTTGTTTCAGAAACTTCATTTTTTTCATTGACTTCTGCTGAATGCTTCTCTTTCTCAACTGGCTTATCAGAATCCTTCTTAGGTTCTTCTTGACTTCCCTGAACTTCTACTTTATCAGGATTCAAGCTCCAAATGCCATCTTGATTGACCTTGTAGCCATCAGGTGTTGTCCCATTTCTCAATAAGGAACCATCTGCTTGGAAATAATACCAGTTGCCATTCAGTTGTTTCCAACCAGTCTCCATAGCACCACTTGCATTGAGGTAATAACGAGTGCCATCAATTTCTTGAAGACCGGTTGCCATGACACCATCATCAGGTTTGAGATAGTACCAAAGCCCTTTATCTTTGAACCAACCTGTCTTCATGGCTCCACTGCTTGTGAAGTAATAATAATGGTTGTTCAACAATTTCCAACCAGTCTCCATAGCGCCGCTTGCATTGAGGTAATAATGAGTGCCATCAATTTCTTGAAGACCGGTTAGCATGATACCATCTTTATCTAGATAGTACCAAAGGTCCTTATCTTTGAGCCAACCTGTTTTCATAGCTCCACTACTTGTGAAATAACTATAATGATTGTCAAACCATTTCCAGCCTGTCTGCATGGCTCCACTTGCATTAAGGTAATAACGAGTGCCATCAATTTCTTGAAGACCGGTTAGCATGATACCATCTTTATCTAGATAGTACCAAAAGTCCTTATCTTTGAGCCAACCTGTTTTCATAGCTCCACTGCTTGTGAAATAACTATAATGATTGTCAAACCATTTCCAGCCTATCTGCATTGCTCCACTTGCATTGAGATAATAACGAGTGCCATCAATCTCTTGAAGACCGGTTAGCATGATACCATCTTTATCTAGATAGTACCAAGTATCCTTATCCTTGATCCAACCTGTTTTCATAGCTCCAGAACTTGCAAAATAGTTCCAATGACCTTCAATCATGGCCCAACCAGTTTGCATAGCCCCACTTGCATTGAGGTAATAACGAGTGCCATCAATCTCTTGAAGACCCGTTAGCATGACACCATCTTTATCTAGATAATACCAAGTGTCACCATCCTTAATCCAGCCTGTTTTCATCGCTCCAGAACTTGCAAAATAATTCCAATGACCTTCAATCATGGCCCAACCAGTTTGCATGATCCCATTATTATCAAAATAGTAGGTTAGTCCATTGATTTTCTTCAAGCCCACTGTTCGAAGACCATCTTCATCATAATAATACCAGTTTGAACCTAGCTTTTGCCAGCTTGAAGCTGTCCCTTCTGTTTGCAAAGCACCGCTACTTGCAAAGAGCATCTTCTTACCTTTGAAGACTTGTAAACCAGTAAGCATTTTACCATCTTTATCAAACAGATACTTTTGCCCACCAATTTCAGCTAATTCATTGTATCGTCTTGCACCATTCGACTGAATATAGTACCAAGTATTATCATGATAGAACCAACCACCAATATGCATTTTACCATCTGTATTAAGATAATACCAGTCGCCGTCACTATATGGATCCCAGCCATCATTTACATGCACCCATCTACCAGATTGCATTTGACCTTTTCCATTAAAGAAATATGTTGCTCCAGAAATTTCTTTCCAACCGATAGCCATCTGACCATCTTTCAAACGATATTTCCAATAACCATCTTCTTGATACCATTTCTCATCAACAGTAGGAATATTTGGAAAATCCCCTGAAACGTTTGTAAATCCTTGATCACTAATATCAAACACAGTCGCATCCTGAGTTTGACTAGATGCGTGAATCACTTGGATATTTTTCTTTTGAAGATAGTCTCTCGTTGAAGCGAGGTTAATATCTCCTCCAGTTGTTTGGATGACCATACTAGGAGAGAGATGGTCTATAAATCCAATTGTATTAGAAATCTTGGCATCGTAGTGATGATTCCATTTCATCATATCCACTTTTCCAATAACAGGTCCTAATTTATCTTCAGCTCCCTCAGCATTATCCAAATCACCACCAAGATAAATTCTTTTTCCTGCTACTGTAACTACTGCAACGATTGAATTGGAATTATCATCAAGAACCCTCTTTAAGTTTCCATCAGCATCATATTCATTTTTATAATTATAAAGTTGAATATCCATGTCCCCAAATTTAAAATGGCTATCTTCATCCTTTATGTCTTGAATAAGTTTAACTCCCTTGTTCTGTGCAGCGCGGAGAGCATTATCGTAATTGAAAAGATTATCCCACAATCCCCAAGTACTTGTAATTCGTTTATCCGAATATTTTTTCAAATAAAATTTATCAACCTGATAACGATTAAGAATTTCATCTGCTCCACCTATATGGTCACTATGAACATGAGTTCCTAGTATAAAATCCAATTTCTTTACACCTAACTGATCAAGGTGGCGAATCAAACGATCTTCCATGACCTGATAATTTCGAATGGATATCCCCCAGCGAATTGGATAGCGTGGATCCGAACCATCCGGGAAATCATAATCTTCTCCCATATCAATCAAGGCATAATGACCATTACTTTCTAGTAGGATAGCATCACTTCCAGATTTAGCTTTTGTATTGATAAAATGGATTCGATTCCCTGCACCTGCTGAGATAGTATCTGCATTGACTGTCGGTGCTTGAATTATGGATGCCGCTAAGAACAAGGCACTAAATAATATTGATTTTTTAATAGATTTCATAATACATCAAACTTTCTCTATTTCTTCTAGACTTTTTCGTTAATCAATCCAATAATTCTTATCTCCTCCTGGAACTTGTTGCTCAATAGGTGGTGGAGTCATATAGTTTTCTCCAAATTCATAAACAAGTATTTCATGGTATTTTCTAGGAGCCTTCACTACGATGTTTTCGTATGGTAGATCAATCAGATCATAGAGCCATTCTTTTTTGATTCCCTCTGGAAGGCTAGGATCAAATATCGTACAAGCAAGATACTTAGCTTGATCTAAACTATATTTCAAAGCCATATTCTCTAGTTTTTGATTCCAAGTTTGTGGAGAACTTAGCTGAAAAATAGCTGACCCAAGGTAGCGAGGTAGATTTTTAAGTCCCCCATTCTCAGACTTGATCCCCTTAAAATTTAAAGAAGAGAGGCGAATAAGATATTGATAGAGTTTCATTTTTTTACGGTCACTTTTATCCGTTGCAACACCATCATACGGAAATACATCAACACAGGTTCCTAACACAACCGTAGAATCTCTAAGATTGGCATCTCTACGTGTTCTTATATCATAGACTCTCATATAACTATATGGATAGCCCTTTGTTTCTCTAAAGGAAATCATTTTATAGTATGGATGATTTTCATTTTTTAAAACCTTATAAAGTTTTTCAAATTCATCCCGAGCTAAGGAAATATCTGTATCATCATCCCAAGGAATAAAACCTTGGTGACGTACAGCTCCTAGCAAGGTTCCAAAATCGATGAAATACTTAATATCATGTTTTTCACAGATTTTATGTAAATACTCTAGAATATCAAGTTCTACTTGCTTGATTTCTTCTAAGCTTAAAATTCTCTCAGACATCTTTGTCACTCCTAATTTTTGCTCTTTTCTAAGACGAAAAAATTATCCATTCTCTATAATTTTCCATAGTTTAAAATCATGGTGAGAAACTTGTTGCTCTACTGGTGGCAACTGCATGTAGTCCCCATAATCTGAAGTGAGAATTTCATGGTAGTGGTTTGGTATCATGAATTCCTTACCTTCAAAATTGCCAGTTTCAACATTTTCTAACCATTCGCGTTTCCAAACAGGTTTATTCATATCTTTATAAATAAGGTAGTCTACTTGTTCATAATCCTCTACTTTTCTAGATTTTGCTAATTCATTGATTTGAGAAACATACTTATTTGTGTTTGTGAAATAAAAGATCATAACAGAAATATAGCGAATCATTGAATTGACTACACTTTTAGTATTCGTAATTCCTTTGAAAGTATAACAACTTAATTGACGTTTTTTAATAATTTTGGTCATTTTATCCTTAAACGCCTGATCATCTTCATAACCATCTACAGGGAAAATATCTACATAGATACCCATATTCGAATCAATTCGCACATCCTCCTCGACTAGATAGGTCTGATTATCTTTGATCTTCATGAAAGGATAAACATAATTGATATTATTTTTATAAGACATGAGTTCATATCGTTCATCTGGATGTGCAATCAGATAATCTTGTAATTTTTCATAATCATCTCGAAGCATACAAATATCCATATCATCGTCCCAAGGAATAAAACCTTTATGACGAACTGCCCCAATTAGACTACCATAAGCTAAGAAATATTTGGCACCAATTTTCTGACAAACTTCATGAATGTACTCCATAATTCCTAATTCCATTTTTTGAATTTCGGAAATATCTGTTACTTCCTCATAGCGGATATTTTTTTCTTTCAAACAAATCGTTAAACCATAACCAATTACTAACCAGAAAATTATGTTGATAAAATTTGTGGAGTAGATGATCTGACTTTCAAATAATTGACCAAATAAAATCCCAAAAAATAGAATTATAATTAATTTTTCATCATTTTTCTTAGTCACAACTAAATAAGTTATAAAACGTAAACTTACATAAGCGATTATGAGTATGAAAGAAATGAGTCCTAATAATCCAGAACTTACAAAAATTGTAATCAATATATTATGGAAATTACCACCAATTAGTGAATTTTGAATTTCAAATTTGCTAAAGTACTCTGTATAATAATCAGTGACGTTTCGAACACCATATCCAAATAATGGTTTTGCACTTCCCATTTTAATAGCATTTTCCCAAATATAAGTACGTCCGCTTGGAGTTGTTTCGATTAGGTGAAGTTCACCATTTTTCTTAGCCACGTCCGAATCTGTCTCAGAATAAGACTCACCTTTATTTAAGTCAATGACTGTTGCCTTAGCAGCTAAAATATATACTGAAGTTACATAACTAATACCAATATTGCTAGCTACAATTAAGGTACCAGCAACCAGAAATGTGAGACATTTTTTCAGTAGATTTCCTCTGGCAATAAAAAGCGAATAAAATCCCAGCATTAAAACGGCTGATAATAAGGCACCTCTACTTTGCATAGCCGCAAAATTTAGAAATTGAATTACATTATTTATCTTCAGATAAACCGAGTACTTACTTCCTTTGTGGATAAGATACAATGCAAACACAATACTAATATAAGAAAAAATAGCACTTGCATTTGGATTAACAACTCCCCATAAACGACCATTCATAACACCATAATAATAGGAGTGTTCTCCAATTTTAAACAATATTAAAATTCTAAATATTAAAAGAACAAAGGCAAATATAGCAGAGAAAAAAGAAACAAATTGAACCGTTCCAGCAATCAAGCGAATTAACTTCTTAAGATATTCTGAATTCACCATAGTAAATAGCAAAATGTAGGCTATCATAAAGAAGATTTCAATCATATTCCCAAGCAAGTGACCCGAACGATTAACCACTGTTGCTACTAGATGACTACCTGCTAAGAGTCCAAATAAACCTAGATATTTCTTATCGATTTCTATTCGTTTCCAATTTAAAAATAAGGTTAAACAAATACAAAGAACAACAATTGCTGACAATCCTTTATAAATAGGACTTGTTACTTTATACACTAGTGAACTCATGCTTAAAATCGAAATAAAAACAAACAGATATGAAATCCAAAATTTTGATTTTTCAAAGCATTCATTCGTTTTTGAAAAATTCATCTTCAACTCCTTTAAATGACATTATTGATTTAAGCCGACGATTTGTCTATAGATCCATGGAGAAACAAGGAGGGACAAAACGGCTATTTTTCGAAAATTAGTAAAATAAGGATCTTTTAATATCTCAGATAAATGTTTAATAATCCACTTTCTCAACTTAATTTTTTCTGTTGGATATTGACTTGAATCTGTAAAGATTATTTTATCGTACACTGTGATATATGACCAACATTCTCTATTCACTAATTCAGTTTTTAGTTTTGGAAATATTTGAAAAACTTCAGAAATAATAATTTTATAGACCTCTATGGTATCAAATACATGATTGTTGACAGAAGTTGTTGCACTTCCCTGACGATGATCATAATAGTAGATTGGTTTATCAACAAATACACTAGTACATCTGGTTTTTAGTAAAACTTCTGTTAAAAACAAAGCATCTTCAGCCAAATGATAGTCTGTATTGAATGTAAAACTTGAAACAATCTCTCTTTTAAATAATTTTGCAACAGGGAAAAAAGAAGTTCTAGTTGTCGTCAATAATTCTCTCATCGTCTGCTCTGTCGACCACTTCTCTTCTTTTCCTGAAAAATTCGGTAATTCTGTAATTTGACCATTTTTTATATGATGGAGACGTGCTATACTAAACCCTATAGACTCGTCACTGTCAACTACACTTATTAAAGTTTCCAAGTAATCTGGTGTAATAAAATCATCACTGTCAATAAAAGTAATCCATTCTCCTCTTGAATGTTGAATACCTACATTTCTAGCATTTGAGACTCCAGCATTCTTAATATGAAAAACTTTGATATTTTCATTTTTAGATACCAACTGATCACACAATTCACCACTCTGGTCTGTCGAACCATCATCAATAAGAAGCAATTCAAAATTGGTATAAGTCTGCTTTAAGATTGACTCAACACATCGTTCCAAATAAGCTTCTACATTATAGACTGGGACAATAACGCTAATTTTTTCTTTCATCATGCTCCATATTCTCCCTTATATTCAGTGTAACTCTTATCCATATCTGCTATAAGGGCATCGTGGTGAGGCACTTGCTTGTCTGCCGGCGGTGGTGTCATGTAGTCACCAAAAGCTGTGCTGAGATAGGCATCATAACCAACTGGAATAGGCATTTCTGTTCCTTCGAATGGTAGGAAAATATTATCTTCAAATGCTTGAATTGGATATTTCTTTTTCATGTATCCTGGACCTGAGCATAATTCCGTGATGCCATCACTTTCTGCTAGACCATACTTGGTCATTTCTTTCTCAGCTTTTTTCCAGATACGATAACGAAGGGATTTAGGAGTTAATCCTAATAAAATAGTGCTGCCCCATTTCATGAGGGCTCCATGTTTTTCTGGAATGGTTTGTGCACAGAAGAGGGAATAAATCAAAGCCCAACGTACTTGTTTCTTACGTTCAGCTGGATTTTTAGGGTAGTAGTCCAAGGGAAGAACATCCAGAGCCAATCCGTGTGGGAGGTCCAAATCTTGTTGGTAAGGCTTGATGCAAGTTGTTTCCTTGTCTCGAATAGTTATAAAGAGGTTGCGGTCAACAAAGTCTCTATCACTTTTTGATAGGAAGTAACGCTCGTCCGCATAACGAGGCCATAGCTCTGCTAATTTTTCATAATCCTTGCGGGGCATGAAGAAGTCTAAATCATCATCCCAAGGGATAAAACCTTTATTTCGTAGAGCACCAATAGCTCCTCCACCACACAAATAACAGAGTAAATCGTGTTCTTTACAAAAGGCGACAAAATATTCAGCCATCTCTAAGCTACGAGTTTGAATTGCCTTTAAATCACTCATCTTATTCTCTTCCTCTCCTAATAGAATACATCATTCTATTATACCATAAAAACAGTTTATAAATCCATCTAACCATGTGAAAAATCAAAGCCCGAAACACCTGTTGCCATAGGTATTCCAAGCTCTGATTCGTTTTTTTCAGTTTACCTAAATCCCATCTGGGCCAGTTTATTTTGGTAAGCTTTTTGATCTACTTGAAGTGATTGACCACCGTATACGTCAAAGTCGTCTACCCAGTCTCCAAGTTCTGGAACTGTCAATCTTTCAATACCATTCTGACCTCCTTCAAGGACTGATAATCCGTTAGTCAATAAGAAAGTATATGGAAGATTTGTAGAGGTCATGGCAAATACTTTTCCTAGTGCTTCTGAGCCTGTGAAAAGTTTTGTCGGATCTTTAATTTGCTGTAAAACAGCAGTCATGACTTGTTGCTGTCTACGAGTACGACCATAATCCCCTTCATCATCATCACGGAAACGTGCATAGTTAAGAAGAGTCGAACCATTCATCTGTTGTTTTCCTACTTTAATGGTTTGAGTCGGTGATTCAGTTTCCGTTGCGTGCAAGTCATCGCCTACAGTCGCTTCTGTCACTGGGACCCCGTTTAGAGTTGAAAACTGAGCATCAATGGTCACACCATCAGGGAAGAGCATATCAATGGCTGTCGCAAAGGCTTGGAAATCGACAAGGGCATAATATTTAATGTCTAGATCAAAATTATCCTTGAGCACCTTGCGGACCATTTCTGCTCCTTGTTTACCTTCTTGTTCCCCTAATTCGTAGGCTAAGTTTAATTTATGGTCAGTCTGTTTTTGACCATTGATGACTTGGCTATATCCATCAATATAGACCAAGTTATCACGCATAAAGCTAACAAGCTTCAATTTTTTATCTTTGCCACTTACATTCAGAACCATAATGGAATCTGTCCGTGTTTCTGCACTATTCTGTCCTATACGTCCATCCGTACCCAAAATAAGAATATTAACACCATCTCGGGTATCCTGTCCATTAAAAATCTCAACCTGAGCAGCTTTGGCATCTTTGGGCCCATTTGAGCTATTA
The DNA here is from genome assembly GCF_047464615.1 of Streptococcus infantis. Lineage (GTDB taxonomy): Bacteria > Bacillota > Bacilli > Lactobacillales > Streptococcaceae > Streptococcus > Streptococcus infantis_Y. Next base: position 86,048 of record NZ_JASHBO010000006.1, on the reverse strand, counting down.
GGATTCGCCGATTGGAATCCCTTTAAGAACATGACGATCATTCCTACTGCTACACAAAGCAATAACATCCCTAACCAAGCAAATAATCGTTTAAAACGAAAACCTCTTTTTTTCTTTGGCTTCTTAGCTTTTGGAACCTTCGTTTCCAGTTGAGCTCCACCACTACGGCGGCTAGAACGACTACGATTAGCATAGGTTGGCAGGTCGATACCAGAGTCTGAAAGAAGTTGTTCTTTAGTTTCTGGATTGAAAACTTCCGCTGAACTTTTTTGACCTTCTAACTTAGCATGTAATAAGTCAAATTCTCTCTTTTCTTTCTCATTCAAATAATGAATATTTTTCAAAAGATAGTCATATCTCAGTTTTTCATGGTGTGTCAAAGGATTCTCTCTAGTCATTCCTTCTCCTTTCCTTTATCCTGTATGGTATAGATAGGATAAGCACCTAGTACTTTATACTGGATTCCAATCGTTTTTAGTTCTTTTTGAGCAAAATGGACCAGTTCTTTATCAGCATAGTCCACATCAATGATAAAAAAGTATTCTCCCAAGGCTGTTTTTAGGGGACGACTCTCAATTTTAGTCAAGTCGATTCCTCGCCAAGCAAAGGTAGAAAGTGCCTTATATAATGCACCTGGAAGATTATCTGGCAAAGTCAAAGCTAGACTCATCTTTTCAGAACCTGAACTCAAGGGAATTTGTGGTAAGTTAGGTCCCAAAACCCAAAAACGAGTAAAATTGGCTTCCATTTCTTGAATATCTTGAGCGATGAGTTCTAAACCATATTCCTCTGCAGAACTTCTTGGAGCAATCGCCGCAAATGGTTGATCAGGATGCTCAGAAACATAGCGCGCAGCGTAGGCTGTACTGGCAGTGACTTCTAGTTGCGCATCTGGATAATGCTCGTCAATAAATTTCTTCCCCTGTGCCAAGGCCTGTGGGTGAGAAAAGATTTTCTCAATTTTAGATTGCCCTGGCACTGCCATCAGCTGTTGATGGATTGGCTGAACAATCTCTGCCACAGCTTGAATGCGAGCCTGATGGAAAAGATAGTCCAAGGTTTCATGAACACTACCTTCAATGGAATTTTCAACTGGAACTACTGAATAGTCTACCATTCCCTGTTCATAGGCCTTTATAACGTCCGTAATATTTGAAAAAGGCTCTAGTTCCTCATGTGGAAAAGCCGTCTGCACAACATGGTGCGAAAAAGATCCTTTGGGACCTAGATAGGCAATTTTCATCTCAATTCCTCTATAATTTCCTCTGGGCTTAGCTTGGACACATCGATAACTTTACTAGCCACTTCCTCATACCAAGTCTGTCTTTCATTAAAAATTGCAGCCAAATCTTCCGTGCTATTGTTCAGAAATAGTGGGCGTTGATTGTCCTTATCAGCTGAAATTCGCTGGTAAAGGGTCTCAAAATCTGCTTTTAGATAGATGTTATCGGAATTTTCCTTCAGCAAGGCTCGATTTTTCTGAGAAATGACCACTCCACCACCAGTAGACACGACTTGGTCCGTTTTTAGCAGATCAGCCAAAACTTCTTCTTCTATCTGACGGAAGGCTGCTTCTCCTTTTTCTTCAAAGAAACGAGCAATTGTCATCCCCAGTCGATCTTCAAGCAAGGCATCCATGTCTACAAAGTCATAATCTAATCCTCTAGCAATAGTAGATTTTCCTGCCCCCATAAATCCAAGTAAAACCTTAGCCATGAATCAAAGTCTCCAAATCATCAAAGAAGCTTGGGTAGCTAGTATTAATGGCTTCTGCACGATCCAATTCGACATCTCCATCTGCAACTAAGAGTGCTGCAATGGCTGTCATCATACCGATACGGTGGTCTCCAAAGGTATTGACTCTGGCTCCATGGAGGGCAGATTTCCCTTTGATAATCATGCCGTCTGCTGTAGGGGTGATAGTTGCTCCCATACTATTTAAAGCATCTGCGACAACTTGAATACGGTCAGTTTCTTTAACCTTGAGTTCTTCTGCATCTTTGATGACCGTTTGCCCTTGAGCTTGGGTAGCTAGGAGAGCAATAATTGGTAATTCATCAATTAAACGTGGAATCAAAGCTCCACCAATCTCTGTTCCCTTCAAATCTGAAGTTTCAACAGTCAAGGTTGCAGACTTAGCAATTGGATCAATATCAGTAATCTCTAATTTGCCACCCATAGCACGGATAACATCAATAATCCCTGTACGAGTTTCATTAATACCTACATTCTTAAGTACCACACGAGAATTAGGAACAATCAAACCTGCCACCAACCAAAAGGCTGCACTAGAAATATCTCCAGGTACGACAACCGTTTGTCCATTTAGTTTCTGTGGTCCCTGAACTGTGATTTTCTTACCATCGACACTCAAGTCTCCACCAAATTGACTCAACATATCTTCTGTATGATTACGAGTGCACTCCTTCTCAATGATGACAGACTGACCCTGAGCCTGCAAAGCCGCAAAAATCAAGGCTGACTTTACTTGAGCAGAGGCAATGGGCAATTCATAATGAATAGGTCTTAAATTTTTTGTACCTTTTAAGTGCAAAGGTGGCAAGTCTCTCTCTGTTTGACCAGAAATGCTAACTCCCATTTTTTTCAAAGGAAGGGTCACACGGTCCATAGGACGTTTGGAAAGACTGTCATCTCCAAACATCTCTACTTCAAAGTCTGCACCAGCAAGTACACCTGAAATCAAACGAATAGAGGTCCCAGAATTCCCCATATCGAGAGCGTTCTTAGGGACTTTCAATCCATCCATCCCAACACCTTGAATGGTAACGACGCCGTCTTTGTCCTCTATCTCAACGCCTAGGTCCCGAAATACTTGGATGGTTGACAAAACATCTTCGCCACGCAAGATATCATAAACCTTAGTCTCACCCTCAGCCAAGCTCCCAAAAATGATAGAGCGATGACTGATGGACTTATCCCCTGGTACTCGAATACTACCATTCAAATGGTTAATGTTTGTTTTTAACTTCATACTAGACCTCATACTGACAATACTTTTTCTTATTTTATCATAAAAAGTCAGAAATTTCTTAAAAATTCCTGACTTTATGAGGTAAATTCTTATTTTAAAAGTTCTGAAATTGGTTCAAAAACAATTTTTTCAATATCAGATAGATAAATAGAAAGTTGTTGCTGTTTGGCAAAGAAGGCTGACAAGAGAGCGTTGCCCTGAATCAACTTGCCAAAGCTTTCCATTTTTTCTTGGAAAGAAGCGTCGGGCATTTGACCAGTTTGGGCCATGACTTGGATTTCATGCTGAAAAGCAACATAATCCGCAAAAATCTTGCTAGCTTCTGCATCTGCTTGGATGGCATCTCTAGCTTCCTTAACCGCCTTATATTCAGGCAATTCGCGTAGTCCACGACTAAGTTCGTTTGCACTATCATAAATATTTGACATAATTGTCCTCCTTATTTAATAACGACTGTGTAATTCGTATTTTCTGTAATGACTTGCTCAGCACGTTTTAAATCCTGAGCATTCTTAAAGGAAATTTGCAGAATCCCGTGAATATCTTCACGGTTTTCCTCATTGATATGGATATTGACCAAGGAAGTTCCTCTTAGCAATTCCAAGATGCGCAAGATAACATCTTCCTCATCGGGAACGTCTACATAGAGGTCAAATGAGCTATCTACACCACCACGTTTATGGATTTCCATAGCCTGCCGTTGCTCACGCGCTTGATTGAAAAAGTTCCAGATTTGGTTTTCATCACCCTTGCTGATTGCTTGCTCAATCTCGTCCAAACGACCCTTGAAATTCTCAATACGCTCAATGATAGTCTCTCGATTGGATAAGAGGATAGAAGTCCACATTCCTGGCTCACTTTCGGCGATTCGAGTCATATCACGGAAACCACCTGCCGCAAAACGTCGCGCCATTTCATGCTCTTCAGCATAACTTGCAGTTTGTTCCATCAGGCCTGATGCTAAGATATGCGGAAAATGGCTAATCTGAGAAGTCACTCGGTCATGCTCTTCAGCATCGATTTCAATGAAACGAGCATGAAGACCTGACAGCAAGTCTTTCATTTCTTCAAGCGTATCCGGAGTTGTCAGACTAGATGGCGTCAAGATATAATAGGCATTTTCAAAGAGGTTGACATCTGCAGAGGCCGCTCCTGTCTTATGACTCCCTGCCATAGGATGAGCTCCTACAAAGCGAACGGACTTATCAGCAAAATACTTCTCTGCTGTAGCCACGATAGCTGACTTGGTCGATCCAGCATCGGAAATAATGACACCTTCTTTCAAATCCAAAGTTGCCAATTCTTGTAAAAAAGTAATGGTTTGCTTAATTGGCAGGGTAAGAATGATGACGTCTGCAAGTGGAGCAAAACTGGCAAAATCATCCGTCGCACGATCAATCATTCCTCGCTCCAAGGCAATATCTCTAGATGCCTGACTGCGATTGTATCCTAAAATTTCATAATCAGGATGATCCCGCTTGATTCCAAGTGCCATGGAAGCACCAATCAAACCCAATCCTGCGATATAGATGGTTTTCGCCATAAGCACTCCTTAATAATTCTTTGTATACTCCCGATGTTTAGCAACAGTTTCTTTTAATTCCTCCAGATTATCAGAAGAGAATTTCTCTAGAATTTCCTGGGCCAAGACCGTTGCTACGACTGCTTCCATAACAACACCTGCTGCTGGAAGAGCGGTTGGGTCACTTCTCTCCACCGTTGCCTTATAAGGCTCATGGGTTTCAATATCAACGCTCATCAATGGTTTATAGAGAGTTGGAATTGGTTTCATAACCCCACGAACAATAATCGATTGACCATTGGTCATACCACCTTCGAAACCTCCAAGATTATTGGTCCGACGAGTATAGCCATCTTCTTGTGACCAGAGGATTTCATCCATGACTTGGCTACCCTTGAGATAACCAGCTTTAAAACCAAGACCAAACTCCACACCCTTAAAGGCATTGATGGAGACAACCGCTTGAGCTAATCTTGCATCTAGTTTGCGATCCCATTGGACGTAGGAACCAAGACCAACCGGAACACTACCGACAACCGTTTCAACAACTCCACCAATGGTATCACCATCGCGTTTGATTTGGTCAATATAGTCCTTGATCTCCTGCTCACGTTCTTGGTTGACGATAGAAACTTCTGACTGGGCAGCTAGTTTCTTAATCTCTGCGACTGTCAAGTTTTCTGGAACATCGATTTCCTTACCACCAAAGACAACAACATGGTTAGCAATTTCAATATCAAGCTCAGCCAATAGTCGTTTAGCCACAGCCCCGACTGCTACTCGCATAGTCGTTTCACGGGCAGATGAACGTTCTAGGGAATTTCTCAAATCATCAAAGCGGTATTTGATACCTCCTACCAAGTCAGCGTGACCAGGGCGAGGATGAGTGATTTTTCGTTTGCTTTTAAGTTTGTCTTCAATATCCTCTGCAGACATGATATCCAACCATTTTTGGTGGTCTTTGTTAATGACATCCATGGTAATGGGAGCCCCTGTCGTCTTCCCGTGGCGAACACCAGAAGTAAAGACAACTTGGTCGCTCTCGATCTTCATGCGTCCACCACGACCGTAACCACCTTGGCGACGTTTGAGATCCTCATTGATATCCTCGGCAGTCAAAGGAAGACCTGCTGGGATTCCTTCAATAATTGTTGTCAGACGAGGACCGTGTGATTCTCCTGCTGTTAAATATCTCATACATTCTCCTTATTTTACCAAGTAATCTTTCATTTCTTCGAGAGAAACTGGGTGAATCTTTGCTGAACTAAGTTCTGGTACCAAGACTAATTTCATGGTGTTGCCACGCGCTTTTTTATCATGAGTCAAGGCCTGATAAAGCTTATCAACATCCCAGTTTTCATAATCCACAGGAAGGCCAAATTTCTGACACATTTCTCGGATTGACTGAGTGATTCCCACTGGCATGAGTCCTTTTTGTTCGGCTACTTTAGAGACCTGAACCATTCCCATCGCTACTGCCTCACCATGCATAACACGTCCATAACCAGCAGTTGCTTCAATAGCATGGCCGATTGTATGACCAAAGTTGAGATATAGACGAATGCCATTGTCTAATTCATCCTCAACTACCATCTTGCGTTTCACCTGGCAAGAATGCTCAATCAAACTTTCTGAATGCTCCAAAATACTATCCACAGAACCATCCATCTCGGATAATAAGTCCCAGAGTTCTGGATCTTCAATTAAGCCGTACTTGATGACTTCACCCATTCCTTCAATCAACTCTCGTTTACCTAGGGTTTCAAGAACCGTTGGGTCAATTAAAACGCCATCTGGCTGGGCAAAAGTTCCTACCATATTCTTGGCAAAAGGAGTATTCACTCCTGTCTTACCACCGATTGAAGAGTCGACTTGAGCAGTCAAACTGGTCGGAATTTGAACAAAGTGAATACCTCGCATATAGGTTGAGGCTACAAAGCCAGCCAAATCACCAACGACACCACCACCTAGAGCTACGATACCATCGCTACGAGTCAAATCTTGCTTGACCAAAAATTCATAAGCCTTTTGAACTGTGGTTAGATTTTTTCGCTCTTCACCCTCTAGAAAGTCAAAAACTGCCACTTGAAAACCAGCATCCTCTAGGCTCAATTTAACTTTTTCTGCATAGAGAGAAGCCACATGGTTATCGGTAATGATAACGACTTTTTGCGGTTGCCAAAGTTCCCGCAACCATTTTCCTGCTTGAGACAAGCATCCTTTTTCAATCTGAATATCATAAGGATGGTGGGGAAGGTCTATTCTGATTTTCATAGCAGTTCTCCTTTTTTCATTTTTGATACTTTTGTTTTAGTAATTCCCAGATTTGATCGGTTGGCATTTCCTTACCTGTCCATAACTGAAAAGCTTCCGCAGCTTGGTAAAGCAACATGCCTAGGCCATTAACAGCGTGATTGCCCTGGTTTCTTGCCCACTTAAAAAATGGTGTTTCAAAGGGTTGATAAATCACATCAGCTACCAAGAGCCTCTCTGGTAAAAGGATACTTGCTGAGATTGGCAGAGATACTCCATCCATACCAACACTAGTCGCATTTACCAGTAAATCCGAATCAGTTATCCTTGCTTGCAGTTCAGAATCATCTTCTAAAGCAAATAAATCTACTTTAAACCCTGTTTCATTTTGTAATTTTTCTAAGTAAGGTCTTGTTTTTTCTATTGAACCCGAACGAACAAAGACAGAAACCTGACTGACTCCATCCAAGATTGCCTGCGCCAAAATTGCCTTGGCTGCACCGCCTGCTCCTAACAAGACCATTCTTTTCCCAGATATTTTAAAAGAAGGCAAGCTCTTAAAGAATCCCTTGCCATCTGTGTTATATCCAATTAAAGTTCCCTCTCGATTCACCACTGTATTGACAGCTCCAATTAAACGAGCTTCTTCACTCAATTGATCCAAATAAGGAATCACCTGCTCCTTGTAGGGCATAGAAAGATTGATTCCAAACATCTGGTAACGACGAATGTTGGTAACTGTTTCTGCCAAGTCAGTCGCTTCTACTTCCCAAGCAAGATAGACACCATTGGTATGAGTTGCCTCAAAAGCTCTGTTGTGAATGAAGGGTGAAATGGAGTGTTTGATAGGATTGGCGACTACAGCTGCTAAACGTGTGTAGCCATCAATCTTCATTTAGTATCTCCCGAATTTTTTTCATGCTAGAAAGTGAAATCTGTCCTGGAGCACTGGCTTCGTCCAGACTTGCAAAAGACCAGCTAGAGCCCGTTACATCTGAAGTAATACGTGAGACCTTACCCACTTTCCCCATAGAAATCGTCACATATTCTTGTTCTGGGTTCAATGTTTTAAAGCCACGTGTAAAGTTCATAAGGTCCAATACATCTTGTTCTGTATGAGCCATAACCGATACTTTAACCACTTTGGGCGTTAGGCTGGTTAGCTCGGATAAGATTTCCATCATATTCTCTGGAGTTTCTTGGAAATTATGATAACTCAAGACTAGATTTGGAAAATCAAGCATCTCTTCAAAAACATCCTTGTGAGAAAAATACTCAAAATCGATATATTCTGGTTGATAGAGTTGAGCTACATCTTTGATAATTTGTACATACTCTGCCGAATCCAAATCGATCTCGCCCCCCTCAGCACGAGTACGTAGGGTGAAGAGGAGTTCGCGACCTGCAAATTTTTCAAAAATAGCTGGAGCTACCTGTAAAATAGCTTCCTTTGGTAGGAAGTCGGCACGCCACTCAATGATATCAGCATCGATATACCGCATGGCATCGATTCCTTGCGCCTCTTCTAAACTCTTTGGCATTACTGAAACGACTAATTTCATTTAGTTACCTTCATGCTAATCACCTTAAGGTAATTACTACTTTCATCTTTTTCATTGTAGACAAAGTCTGCTGGAAGTCCATATTTATTAAGAACCTGGTACTTTCTTCCTGCAAATCCTTTGTCGATTTGTTCTATAAATTTTTGACGGGAAACATTGGCAGCATTGGTGCTAGCAATGATCATACCTCCCGGATTTAAAATCTCTAAACTCTGGGAAATCAACTTGTGATAGTCCTTAGCTACAGAGAAAGTTTGCTTTTTATTACGGGCAAAGCTAGGTGGATCAAGAACGATCACATCATAAGACAAGCCCTTACGTTTAGCGTATTTAAAGTATTCAAAGACATCCATAACAATGAAACGATGATTGTCAAGACTGAGTCCATTGGCATGAAAATGAGCTTCTGACAGTTCTCTGGAACGTTTGGCTAGGTCTACAGAGGTTGTTTCACTAGCTCCTCCCATAGCTGCAGCAACTGAGAAAGCTGCTGTGTAGGAAAACATATTGAGTAAGGATTTTCCCATAGCTAAACCATCAACCAAGCTACCACGCACTTCATGTTGGTCCAAGAAGATACCTGTCATAAGACCGTCATTCATAAAGACTTGATAGAGAACTCCATTCTCAAGAACTGTAAAATTTTCTGGTGCTTCTTGACCATAGATATGGGCAGACTCATAGTCTAGACCTTTAAAACGAATCTTTTCATAGGCACCTAAGACTTCAGGGAAAACCTGAGCAAAGGCTGCTAGGATCTGTTGGCGAAGCCCATAGACATAGGAGTTATACCAGGAGAAAATAACATAATCTTCATAGAGATCCAAAGTCATTCCACCAAAGCCATCGCCTTCTTGATTAAACAAGCGAAAGGCCGTTGTTAAATCATCTTGGTAGTAGGCATCACGTTTGGATTTAGCTTGAGTAAATAGGTTTTCAAAAAAGACTTGGTCAAAAGAAACTTTCTGATTAGTTACGAACCAACCAATCCCTTTATTTTGACGAGATAGATAAGCCTTACCCAAAAACTGTTTATCTTGACTAAATAGCTCGACTTCCTGGTCAGTTTCAGATAGTTCTGGAAAATCAATTTCCTCCAAAAGTACTAGACCTTGGTTTAGTTTTTTTTCAACACGTCTACTGACGAATACTTTATTCATAAATACTATTATAACAAATTTTGTGACAATTCACAAAATAGAAACTATTGATTCATCCATCATCCTACCCTATCTGAGAAAATTTTTCCTCCCATTAGTCCTACTATTTTTCTTTTATAGTATTTCAACACTTCCAATTGAAAAATAGACATAAAATTCAAAGAGTTTAATTATAACGCAAACGTTTGCATATTCTTTGGCTTTGTGCTACAATAATTCTCATCACTGTAAGTAAGAGGATCAACTATGAAAAATCAAACCCTAATGCAATATTTTGAGTGGTATTTGCCCCACGACGGTCAGCACTGGACACGCCTAGCTGACGACGCTGAACATCTAGCCAACTTAGGCATTAGTCACATTTGGATGCCCCCTGCTTTTAAAGCAACAAATGAAAAAGATGTTGGCTATGGCGTCTATGACTTGTTTGACCTTGGAGAATTTAATCAGAAGGGTACTGTACGTACCAAGTATGGCTTTAAAGAAGACTATCTTCATGCCATCCAAACTTTAAAATCTCATGGGATTCAACCTATGGCTGATATCGTCTTAAATCATAAGGCAGCCGCTGACCATTTAGAATCTTTCCAAGTTATCGAGGTGGATCCAGAAGATCGAACTCTGGAACTAGGAGAACCTTTTACCATCAATGGCTGGACAGGTTTTACCTTTGATGGACGACAAAATACCTACAATGACTTCCACTGGCACTGGTACCACTTTACTGGAACTGACTACGATGCTAAACGCCGTAAATCTGGGATCTATCTGATACAGGGAGACAACAAAGGCTGGGCTAACGAGGAATTAGTTGATAACGAAAATGGTAACTATGACTATCTCATGTATGCAGACCTAGATTTCAAGCATCCAGAAGTCATACAAAATATCTACGATTGGGCAAATTGGTTTATCGAAACGACTGGTGTAACAGGTTTCCGTTTGGATGCAGTCAAACACATTGACTCTTTCTTTATGCGCAACTTCATTCGCGATATCAAAGAAAAATATGGCCAAGATTTCTATGTCTTTGGAGAATTCTGGAATCCAGACAAGGAAGCAAATCTGGATTACCTTGAAAAGATTGAAGAGCGCTTTGATCTTGTCGATGTTCGCCTTCACCAAAATCTCTTTGAAGCAAGCAAGGCTGGAGATGACTATGATTTAACAAGCATCTTTGAGGATAGTCTAGTACAACTCAATCCAGACCGAGCTGTAACCTTTGTCGATAACCATGATACTCAACGTGGCCAGGCTCTTGAATCCACTGTTGAAGAATGGTTTAAATCAGCAGCCTACGCCCTCATTCTTTTGCGAGAGCAGGGACTCCCATGTGTCTTTTACGGAGACTACTATGGTATTTCTGGTCAATATGCTCAGCAAGATTTCAAAGATGTTCTTGACCGTTTGCTAGCTATTCGAAAAGAGTTGGCTTACGGAGAGCAAACGGACTACTTTGATGACCCTAATTGTATCGGTTGGGTTCGTTCAGGAGCTGAAAATCAATCACCACTTGCCATCGTGATTTCTAATGCCCAAGCAAACTCTAAAACCATGTTCGTCGGTCAAGAATGTGCTGACCAAACCTTTGTTGATTTACTTGGTAACCATTCAGATCAAGTAACTATCAATGCTGAAGGTTATGGAGATTTCCCAGTTACAGAACGCTCTCTTAGTGTATGGGGACTGGCTAACTAATCAATTAATACTCTTCGAAAATCTCTTCAAACCACGTCAGCTTCTCCTTGCCGTATATGTGTTACTGACTTCGTCAGTTCTATCCACAACCTCAAAACGGTGTTTTGAGCAACCTGCGGCTCGCTTCCTAGTTTGCTCTTTGATTTTCATTGAGTATAAAACACACAAAAAATGCCCACAAGCTAGATTTTCTTTCTAGCCTGTAGGCATTTTTTTCTATTATCAATACTTAAAATTAGTCTTTCCAAAGATCCATAGCATTTTGAAAATCTGCAGAAACTTGAACATTTTGAGGATTAGTCGCTTCTCTCTCCTGACGCTTAGCCTCTACCTGGACTACACTCTTAATGCCTTCATGACGCCAGTTTCGTAAGATAGCCTGGATGTACTTCCAATTTGGTTTTCCATTCAAAACAGCCTCACGTAGGGCTTCTTTAATCAGGTCCGCACTGGTCCCGTCTTCTTTCAAACTCTTTTCCAAATCTTCGATCTCAAAAGGACTTAAGAGACGACCTAGCTCTTGTTGGAAGGTTTCCACCAAGTCTTTCAAATCATTTTTAGCAGGTAGCGCTTGGCTAGGTTCTTGCTTTTCAAAAAGTTGGTCTAAGCGCTCTAAAGCTAAAGTCGCATCAAAAATCACTTCTATCTCACCATTGAGTTCAATGGTTCGGTATTGAAGTAAGCCTTTTTCTGTCAAGCGCGAAATCGCTTGATTGACTTCAAAGACTTGCTTGCCAATTTTCTCAGCAATCTGGCTTGGGGACAATTCCCCTAAAGCTGTTGTATTTTGTAGATAAAAGAATTGCCAAACTAAGAAATCATCGCTTGATGAAAACAGTTGATTGTAGTTTAAGAGCAGAGCACTTGGTAATACCAAGTTCCCTGATTTAAAAGCATCTAAATATGTCATAATTCCTCTTATAAATATCCAAAATGAGATACATCTTCTTCTGCACTCTTCCACTCAAAAGGGGTTTCTTGGTAAACTGCATAATTTACCCAGTTACTGAAAAAGAGAGCTGCTGAGGAACTCCAACGCATACAAGGAAGTTCATGGATGTCATCATTTTTGAAATAATTTTCTGGTATATGGGGATCTAAACCAGCATCTAGATCTCTAAAATATTCTTTCGCTAGGGTATCACGATCATACTCTAAATGCCCAAAGCTATAAACTTCTCTTAAATCTCGGCTTGCAAGGATAGAGATTCCCACCTCTTTTCCAGATGCTAAAATCTCTAGATTGGTTTTATTTACAATGTCTTCTTTGAGAATTTCTGTGTGACGAGAATGAGGAGACACATACAAGTCATCAAAACCTCTCAGCAAAAGATGACCTTCTTTTAAAACATCCTGAGGATAAATTCCCGAAAGCTTTTGAGCCATTTGGTGTTTATCTACGCCGTAACGATAGTAGAGGCCAGCCTGTGCTCCCCAGCAAATATGCAGGGTTGAAAAGACATGTGTCTTTGACCAATCGATGACCTGAGTAAATTCCTCCCAATAGTCCACTTCTTCAAAAGGAAGATGCTCAACCGGCGCTCCTGTGATAATCAAGCCATCAAAATACTGGTCTTTAACTTCCGAGAAGGTCTTATAAAAAGTCTCCATATGCTCAGAACGAGTTGTTTTCGACTGATGACTTTCCATATATAAGAAATCAATATCTAACTGCAAGGGAGTATTAGCTAAATGTCGTAAAAGCTGAGTCTCTGTAACCATCTTCTGTGGCATCAAGTTTAAAATCAGAATTTTCAGTGGTCGAATATCCTGATGAGCCGCCCGCTGGTCATCCATGACGAAAATATTTTCCGTTCGTAAAATCTCAACTGCTGGTAATTTTTTATCAATTCGAATCGGCATGGAAATCTCCTTACTGTATCAATTATAGGATCAAACGAACATACAGTCGTCAAATGAAAAATCAGCTGACGAAAGTCCTTCCCTTTATTATACTGTAAGAAGATATAGTTTTCAATTATAGTTTTTCTCTAACTAGATATAGCCTTTTTTTATATCAGATGAAGAGAAAACAGCCCTAGGGACTGTTTTTCATTAATAATGCATAAGTACTTTATAATCGTAATCTCCGATGGCTTCACGACCCTTAAGCTCATCAAGCTCAATCAAGAAGGCACAACCAGCTACGATACCACCAAGTTTTTCAATCATTTCGATGGTTGCTTTCACAGTACCACCTGTTGCCAAAAGGTCATCTACGATCAGAACACGTTGACCTGGTTTGATAGCATCTGCGTGCATAGTCAAAGTATCAACTCCATATTCTTTTTCGTAGTCAGCTGAAATGACTTCGCGCGGCAATTTCCCAGGTTTACGCACAGGAGCAAAACCAATTCCCAACTCAAAAGCGACTGGACATCCAACGATAAATCCACGCGCTTCTGGTCCTACGATCATATCGATCTTTTTGTCAGTAGCATATTGAACAATTTCACGAACAGCATAGCTGTAGGCATTGCCATTGGCCATCAAAGGGCTGATATCACGGAATGTAATTCCTTCTTGTGGATAATTTTCAATACTTGCAATGTAATCTTTTAAGTTCATAGCATTTCTTTCTTTTTAAGTTTTTACTCCCTATTATACCATAAATCTTAGAAAAGAGAAATAGAAAGAAACCCTGGAAAGCCAGTCCAAGGTTTCAACGCTATTCTTTAATGTTGCGAATGGAATGACTCAATAAAATCTTTCCTTCTTTTTACTTTTAGATTTGAATTTGGATTTTTGATGGCCTTGACGATTTTGTTCGATACGCCACTCTCGCTCAAAGTATGTCATCGTTTCAAATACTCTCTCTGGCAAACCAACATCCAGTAAATGAATCGGAATTATCAAGTCGACAGCAGGTTTAGCACTTGAAAATTTACTTCGTAGTCGATTCCATAGAGATTTCGTTTTTACAAGGTCTTTGTCAAAAAAACAAACTTCAATCTGGTAAAAATCCCTCGAACTTCCACCACCCTTGATTCTCATAAGAGAAAATGTTTCTACTTGCCTCCAGGAATAAAACTGCCAGTCTTTCTTTGGATATGGTTTATAGGAAAATCCTTGGGCCGTACATTTCAAATACTCTTTATCTGAAAAAAGAAGTCGCAAACGTTGATACAAAATTAAGCCAACAACGATGATTAAGAACCCAATAAAAAGCCTTAATAAAACCATTCCCAAAGATACCTCCTTGGGATAGGTCATCATAAAAGATAGGATCCAAAGAAGAAAAGCTAACTCAACTAAGCAGAGAAGAATGGTCCAAATGATTTTCTTACTGCTCCATTTGATGATTTTCTCTTCCATTAAGCCAAGCCACTTAAATATTCATAGCGTTCATATTTTTCAAGCAAGTCTTCATTCTTCTCATCTAACTCTTTTTGAAGGGTAGCTAGTTTGCCAAAGTCAGAGCCATTGGCCTGCATTTCTTCTTCAATAACAGAGATACGATTTTCCAAGGCTTCGATATCACTTTCAATACTTGCCCACTCCTGCTTTTCTTGGTAGGTCATGCGTTTCTTTTCTTCACGGACTTTGACAACTTTTTCCTTCTCAGCCTTTTGAACTTGGCTTGTTGCTTCTGCTTCGAAGGCTTTTTCATCTAGGTAGTCGGTATAATGCCCAAAGAAAGGACGAATCTTACCATCTTCAAAAGCGAGAATCTTGGTCGCTACCTTATCCAAAAAATAGCGGTCATGGCTAACTGTCAAAACTGGACCAGCAAAGCCTTGCAAGAAATTCTCCAAAACTGTCAAGGTCGCAATATCTAGGTCATTGGTTGGCTCATCCAAGAGGAGAACATTTGGTTTTTCGAGGAGTAGTTTAAGGAGGTAAAGTCGTTTTTTCTCTCCCCCAGACAATTTCTCAATCAAGGTTCCATGCGTCGAACGTGGGAAAAGAAACTGCTCCAGCAGCTCTGCAATCGAAGTCGTAGAACCACCGCTGGTCTTGACCTCTTCTGCCACTTCCTGCAAGTAATTGATAACACGCTTGCTTTCATCCAAACCCTCAATTTGTTGAGAGAAATAGGCGATGCGAACAGTTTCGCCGATGATAACTTGTCCATCAGTTGGTTCAAGACTTCCTGCAATGAGGTTAAGAAGGGTTGACTTCCCAACACCGTTGTCCCCAACGATTCCGATACGGTCTTTGGCTTGAACCAAAAGGTTAAAATGTTGCAAAATCGGTTTGTCATCATAGGCAAAGGAAACATCCTTAAACTCGATCACCTTTTTACCGATACGGCTGGTTTCAAAATTCATGCTCAAGTCTGTCTCAGCTGTAGTTCCTGAGACTTCTTTTTTCAGATCATGGAAACGATTGATACGTGCTTGTTGCTTGGTTGCACGAGCCTGTGGTTGTCTGCGCATCCAGGCCAATTCCTGCTTATAAAGTTGCTCTTTTTTGTGGAGAAGAGCTGCATCGCGCTCATCCTGTTCAGCCTTGAGGCGAACATAGTCTTGGTAATTTCCTTGATATTCGGTCAAACCAGCACGGTCCAACTCGAAAATTCTCGTCGAAAGCGCATCTAGGAAATAACGATCGTGGGTGATAAAGAAAACCGTTTTCTTGGAATTTTTCAAAAAGAGGGTCAGCCACTCAATGGTCGCAATGTCCAGATGGTTGGTCGGCTCATCTAGTAACAAGAGATCATGGTTTCCTAAAAGCACTTGCGCCAATTGAACCCGTCTACGGAGACCACCCGACAAAGCTCCAACAGGAGTTGATAGGTCTTGAATCCCCAGTTTACTGAGAACAGTCTTGACCTGACTTTCGATTTCCCAAGCCTGGAGAGAATCCATCTCCGCCATAACCCGCTCCAAACTGGCTTGCTTATCTTCACTGTAGTTGAGCATGAGCAATTCATACTCACGGATCAACTGTATTTCTTTCAAATCGCTCGATAGAACAGTATCCAAGACAGTCTTGCTATCATCAAAATCTGGGTCCTGAGTCAAGTAGCCAATTTTGTAATCATTCTTTGCTGAAAATGGGCTAACATCACCATCGAAACCTGAAACTCCTGAAAGTACATCTAAAAGGGTTGTTTTCCCAGTTCCGTTGACACCGATAAGACCGATTCTATCCAAGTCATGGATGATAAAGGAAATATCCTTAAAGACAGTCTTGTCTCCTACGGATTTACTTAGTTTTTCAACAATAAAATCACTCATTTTTTCTCCCTCAAGTAGGCATGAATAGCTTCCAAGTTATTTTCCAAATCTCCATCTACAATAGCATACTCAATCTCTGCTAAAATTTCTCCCATTTCTGGTCCTGGTTGATAGCCATATTCTTTGATCAAAATCCCACCATTGATTTGAATTTCTTTTTTATCATGGATGGTTAAGCTGTGGTAAGTCTCTTCGATGGCCTGTGGATCAAAGTCTTTTCCTTGCGCCTGACGAAGGTTTTCAGCCTGCAAGAGTAAATCTAAGTCAAAACGGTAACAATCGCGCTTGCTCAATTCTCCCTTTTCACGCAAGGCCAAAATAGTCAGCAAATCCTGAACTTGCTTGGCGAATTGACGCGAAGTTTTCCAATGTTTCAAAAATTGTTGAGCATCTTCCACTTCTAAAACCCATAAAAGTGCAGCCCAAGCTTGTTCAGAAGATTCAAAGGTAAAATCAGCATCTAAGTCAAACAAAGATTGGAGTTTCTCCTGACCACCAGCCATATCCGGAAGATAATCATAAGCTTTACTTGCAATCATAGAAGACAGACCTACTCGCCAATGAGGAGCTAGTAGAAGTTTATCAAATTCAACAAAAGTACGTTCCACAGAAATTTTCTCTAAGAGTGGTGTCAGATCTTTCATAGCTTCAAAGGTTTCTTGTTCAAGCTCAAAGCCAAGACTGGCCTGAAAACGGAAACCACGCATAATCCGCAAAGCATCTTCGTTGAAACGCTCACTAGCTACACCAACTGCTCGTAAAACTTGATTATCTAGATCTCTCAAACCATCGAACAAATCAATGATTTTTCCCATCTCATCCAAGGCAAAGGCATTGACTGTAAAATCACGGCGTTTGAGATCCTCTTCTAACGAACGAACAAAAGAAACTGAACTTGGTCTACGGTAGTCTACATAGACATCCTCAGTTCTAAAAGTGGTTACTTCGTACTCTTCATCTCCGTCTAAAACCAAAACTGTTCCGTGCTCAATGCCAATGTCAGCTGTCCGTGGAAAAATCTGCTTGGTCTCTTCTGGATAAGATGAAGTCGCAATATCCACATCATGGATGGGACGATTGAGTAGGGCATCCCTAACAGAGCCTCCAACAAAATAGGCTTCAAAGCCTGCTTCTTTAATTTTTTCTAATACTGGTAAAGCCTTCTGAAATTCAGAAGGCATTTGTGTTAATCTCATAATAAGTGTTCTAATCCATAGACAAGCTCATGACGCTTGACAACTTCTTTGATTCCCAAATTCACCCCTGTCATGAAGGAGCTACGATCATAGGAGTCATGACGTAGAGTCAATCCTTCTCCCTGATTTCCAAATATAACTTCCTGATGAGCTACCAAACCTGGCAAACGGACTGAGTGGATTCGCATACCATCAAAGTTAGCTCCACGTGCCCCTGAAATGAGTTCTTCCTCATCACTAGCACCTTGTTGGATAGACTCACGAACTTCTGCCATCAATTCCGCTGTTTTGATAGCTGTTCCGCTCGGAGCATCTTTTTTCTTGTCATGGTGAAGCTCAATAATCTCTACATTTGGGAAGTATTTTGCAGCTTGTGCCGCAAATTGCATGAGCAAGACAGCACCCAAAGCAAAGTTAGGAGCAATCAAGCCACCCAAGTTTTTAGAACGAGAAAATTCTTTTAGTTCTTCAATCTCTTGACTAGTGAAACCTGTTGTTCCAACTACTGGAGCAAAGCCATTTTCAAGAGCAAAGCGTGTATTCTCATAGGCAACAGCTGGTGTTGTAAAGTCAACCCATACATCTGCCTCAAAACCTGCCAAGTCATTCTTATCATTGAATACTGGAATTCCCTGCCAGTCAGATGCAGACTCAAAAGGATCTAAAACTGCTACCAGTTCAAGTTCAGGATCAGACAAAACCATTTGACAAGCAGCTTGGCCCATTCTCCCCTTAAAACCAGCAATAATTACTCGAATACTCATCTCAATCTCTACTCCTGTTTAAGATACAAAGGACGTTTGCTGCCCATGAAAAATAGGGAATGGCGCTGACTTTCCACGAAAGGCAAGACAGGCATCTTTTTTCAAGAGGCAGGTAGTCCGTGTTCAATTTCTAAGATACAAAGCCTGTAAGAACACAAAGTGAAAATAGGAGGTCTGAGCAAGGAGTATCTACTCCTTGGAAGAACTATCTTTTTCAAACATGGCTCCAGGCGTGTTCAATTTCTAAGATACAAAGGACCTTAGCTGTCCATGAAAAATAGTCTAAATTATGGGTGTATATCCCAGAGCAATACTTCCTTCTCCAAGGTGAGTCCCAATAACACTACCGAAGGTTGCAATTGAAACATCTGTAGCCACTCCACCATCGATTAAAAGCTGGCGCAAATCTGCTGCTTTTTGAGGAGCATTCCCGTGAATGACAGTAATCTGGTAATTCCCATTAGCTGTTGCTTCTTTAACAATTTCAACTAAGCGTTTTGTAGCCTTTTTCTCTGTACGAACCTTTTCATATACTTCTATCACACCTTGGTCATTGAAATATAGGATTGGCTTGATACTAAGGAGATTCCCCAAAATGGCTGCACCATTAGAGAGTCGTCCCCCTTTAACTAGATGGTCAAGATCGTCCACCATGATAAAGGCTGAAGTTTTCTGGATTTGATTTTCCAACTGATCTAAAATGGTAGTAAACTCTTCGCCTTGCTCTGCCCATCTAAAGACACTCTCAACCATATAGCCTAGAGGAGCACTTGTAATACGAGTATCAGGAAAAGCAATGGTTAATCCTTCGAACTCATCCGTCATATACTGGATATTTTGGTGAAATCCTGAGATTCCAGAAGAAAGGAAGAGACCCAGAACATGAGTATATCCTTTTTCTTTCAATGATGATAAAATTTCATCCAACTTGGCAATACTTGGTTGGCTCGTTTTTGGCAATTCGCTTGCTGAAGCCATTTTTTCATAAAATTCTTGAGCGGTTAGATTTACACCTTCAACATACTCCTGTCCATCGATATTCACAGGAATGTCTAGCACAAATAAATCTTCTTTCCGCAAGGTTTCCGCTTGTAGAAAAGCAGATGAGTCTGTTATGACCGCTAATTTCATTTCTTAAAACTCCAAATTAATTCCCGGTATATCAAGGGCAATTTCTGTTACTTCATAAGTCAAACGATTAAGCATATCCAAACATGGACGAGCTAGTGTCTCAACCTCTTCTTGGCTGAAATCACTTGGTTGGTCGATAATACGGCCTTCAACATGATTGACTTGAGAAATCGTTCCACTAATGACAAATCTATCAAAGACAATCATAAAGCTCAAAACAACTACTAAAGAGGTCACTTGATTTTCTTGATCATGCTGAAGCAACTGGAAGTTTACATCAACCTTAGTTTCAGGTGCTCCATTTTCATTTTCCCATTCAAAGTTACGCGCATCAAAGTGATACTGACTAACAAATTCTTGTTCACGTTTTAAATTCATTTTCATCTCCATTGGTACAATATAGTTGCCATTGTACCATATTTTTTTATTTTCTGCTAGATTTACTAAATACCAATCTCAGTTTTAACAACTTCAGCAATAGTGTCTACATAGTAGTCTACTTCCTCAGTGGTTGGGGCTTCAGCCATGACACGCAAGAGTGGCTCCGTTCCACTTGGGCGAACGAGGATGCGTCCGTTACCTGCCATCTCTTCTTCCATCTTATCAATAATAGCCTTGATAGCTGGAACTTCCATAGCTTTTTCTTTCATGGCATTTTCCACACGGATATTGACCAATTTTTGTGGGTAAATGGTCACTTCTGAGGCCAATTGAGACAAACTCTTACCTGTTTCTTGCATGATCTTCGTCAATTGAACCGCTGAAAGCTGACCATCACCAGTAGTATTATAGTCCATCAAGATAACGTGACCTGACTGCTCACCACCTAGATTGTAGCCAGATTTTCTCATTTCTTCAACGACATAGCGGTCTCCAACAGCAGTAACTGCCTTATTGATCCCTTCACGATCCAAGGCCTTATGGAAACCAAGGTTGGACATAACTGTTGTCACAATTGTATTTTGTGCCAATTGACCTTTTTCAGAGAGGTATTTCCCGATAATGTACATAATCTTGTCACCATCGACGATGTCGCCATTTTCATCAACAGCAATTAAACGGTCACTGTCCCCATCAAAGGCTAAACCAATGGCAGACTGGCTTTCTTTCACAAGTTCTTGTAAGGCTTCTGGATGAGTTGAACCAACGTTCAAGTTGATGTTAAGACCATCTGGTGTTTCACCAATAACTGTTAATTGAGCACCTAGGTCTACAAAAATTTGACGAGCACTTGTTGCAGCTGCTCCGTTAGCAGTGTCCAAGGCAACCTTCATCCCTTCAAGAGGAGTTCCAGTTGAAACGAGGTAGGCTTCATATTTACGCAAACCTTCTGGGTAGTCTACAACCGTACCTAAGCCCTCTGCACTTGGACGTGGAAGAGTATCTTCACTTGCATCAAGCAAGGCTTCGATTTCTGCTTCTTTGTCATCGTCTAGTTTAAAGCCGTCACCACCAAAGAATTTAATTCCGTTATCAAGAGCTGGGTTGTGACTTGCTGAAATCATGACACCTGCACTCGCTCCCTCAGTTTTCACCAAGTAAGCTACTGCTGGTGTTGCAAGAACTCCAAGCTTATAAACGTGAATTCCGACTGAAAGGAGACCAGCAATCAACGCTGCTTCAAGCATTTGACCTGAGATACGAGTGTCACGTCCTACAAAAACTTTTGGTGCTTCAGTCGTATGTTGACTGAGGACATAACCTCCAAAACGTCCCAATTTAAAAGCTAATTCTGGCGTTAATTCTACGTTTGCTTCTCCACGGACTCCGTCCGTTCCAAAATATTTACCCATTTTTTTATCCTTTTCTATTGTTTTATTAATCTTTTTTTGAAGAGTCTGGCTTGGTTTCAGAACCAGTTGAAGACGAACTGCCCGAAGATGAGCTTGTCATTGATGAGCTAGAACTACTTGCTGATCGAACTTGTTTCGTTGTTATCTTCATGGTTGTTTCATACGGTTTAATCACCGTTGGTAAAACTGTTCCATTCTTATCAATAGCTTGTAGAGGAACTGAACCCGTATAATTTCCTGTAATTTTTTCACTAGTTGGTAAAACAGCCACAATCTTATCAATCTTAGACAAGGTATCAACATCACTAGTAACCGAAACGCGTTCATCTGAAACAGTCACACTATCGATGAGAATTCGTTCATCAACCTTACCAGAGTCAATCTGTGGAGTGACTGGTAAATTATCCCGTGTTGCCTTCTTCCCAATTTTAACGGTGATTTTCTGCGGTGTTGCTAGGGCTGTTAAACCGCTCGGTAGATTCTCAATGGTCAAGGGAACCTCAACGGTTCCTTCTGTCGCTTGTGTTAAATCTGCAGTAACCTTAAATTTACGAGTGCTTTCTTGCATCTCACTAGCCAAGGTGACTCGATTGGATCCAGTCAAAAATACTGTTACTTCTGAACTAAAACCGCTAATAAAATACTGCTCACTATCGTACTGAATATCAATCGGTACATTTACGACCGTATTGGTATAGGTTTCTGTTCGAGCCGGTCTTGCATTATTATTGTTTTGATAATTTATAGAGGTAGCGTAAATAAATAAAACGCAAGCAAAGAGGAGTGAGGAGATGATATATAAACTATTTTTTTTCATTCTTCCAGCCTCCTAATATACGCTCTGTTAAGCTTGGCTCTTGTGAATTTTCCGGAATCAGTATACGACGTAGCTCTTCCTCAAATTCTTCCATCGTTAAATCATGCTTAAAGACACCATTATAGGTAATGGAAATACCTCCAGTTTCCTCTGATACCACAAAAGTGAGAGCATCAGAAACCTCAGATAAACCAATGGCTGCACGATGTCGCGTTCCAAACTCCTTAGAAATACCAGTGTCTTCAGTAAGCGGAAGATAAGCAGATGTTACAGCTATTCGATCACCTTTTATAATGACTGCACCATCATGTAAAGGTGTGTTTGGAATGAAGATATTGATTAAGAGTTCTGCAGAAATCTTAGCATCTAAAGGAATCCCCGTGGAAATATATTCCTGCAAGGTTCTGACACGCTGAACTGATACAAGTGCTCCAATTTTCCGCGGACTCATATATTCTACCGCTTTAACAAAGGCCTGAATCATCTGTTCTTCTGAACTCATTGGTGTACTTGAAAAGAAATCAGTCGCACGTCCTAATCGCTCTAAACCTGTCCGTATTTCTGGAGAGAAAATAACAACCGCTGCGATAACACCGTAAGTAATCAATTGATTGATCAACCAAGAAATAGTCGTCAAGCCCAGGGTATTTGCTGCTATCTGAGCTAAGATAAAAACTAAAACACCTCGAACCAGGATCATAATCTTGGTTCCTGCAATTGATTTTGTAAATTGGTATAAGATATAGGCAACGATAAGAATATCAATCACATTTATCAGAATACTCCAAGGACTGGAAAATAAACTAGACCAGTATTGAAGATTAGATAATTGCTGAAAATTCATTCTAGGCCTCCTCTCCATAAAAAAGCTACTCTTCATTATATCATTTTATATGAAAATTTTCTTCCCCCTACTTCATTTTAAATTGGTAGAAAATATGATAGAATAAAATGATAGAAATGAATTAAGGAGAAACCATGTCTGAACTATATGATATCACCATTGTAGGAGGTGGACCTGTCGGTCTTTTCGCAGCCTTTTATGCTCACCTTCGTCAAGCCAAAGTACAAATCATCGATTCTCTTCCTCAACTAGGTGGTCAACCTGCTATCCTATATCCTGAAAAACAAATTCTCGATGTTCCTGGTTTTCCAAACCTCACAGGGGAAGAATTGACTAACCGCCTTTTGGAACAACTTGAAGGGTTTGAGATGCCTGTACACCTCAATGAAACTGTTCTTGAGATTGAAAAAGAGGATGATGTTTTTAAGATTACAACTAATAAGGGAAACCATACTTCTAAAACCGTTATTATTGCTATGGGTGGTGGTGCCTTTAAACCACGTCCACTCGAATTAGAAGGTGTTGAAGGCTACGACAATATCCACTACCATGTTTCTAATATGCAACAATACGCTGGTCAGAAGGTAACCATTCTGGGTGGTGGTGACTCAGCCGTTGACTGGGCACTAGCTTTTGAAAAGATTGCTCCAACTACACTTGTGCATCGTCGCGATAACTTCCGTGCTCTTGAGCATAGCGTCCAAGCATTGCAAGAGTCTTCTGTGACTATCAAAACACCATTTGTGCCAAGTCAGCTTCTTGGAGATGGAAAAACTTTAGACAAGCTTGAAATATCAAAAGTTAAATCCGATGAGACCGAAAACCTTGAACTAGATCATCTCTTTGTCAACTATGGCTTTAAATCTTCTGTCGGTAATCTTAAAAAGTGGGGATTAGACCTTAACCGCCACAAGATTATCGTCAATAGCAAGCAGGAGTCAAGCCAAGCTGGAATTTATGCTATCGGTGACTGCTGCTACTATGAAGGTAAGATTGACTTGATTGCAACCGGTCTAGGTGAAGCACCAACTGCCGTTAATAATGCTATCAACTACATTGACCCCGAACAAAAAGTACAACCAAAACACTCTACAAGTCTATAATGTCAAAATTACAATTTTATTAAAAAATCAAGTGAAATTTCATGATAAAACGCATAATAACAAGTATCTAAAGAACTTGCTATTATGCGTTTTTATGATTTTAAAAACTTTTCCACTAACCACCTTTATTTGCTTTTTATATAAAGTTTAATACTTATTGATTAGTTTTTTAATATTTCCCCTCATTCCGACATATTCAGACTAACAAACTCTGTGCACCGTATGAGTAATACTAGATAATATTCTATCTTAGTGTAATTTGTAGTGAAAGTTCGAAGTTAACATTTACAAATTGACGTTAAATACAGTTATGAACATGTTATAAAGTTTGATGTTAGTGGCTGTTAGATTAATTATTACATAAGTTAAGTGTTAATCTGGCTCATTTATCATTCTGTATCGGTAATATAAATTTAACTTCAGCACCACGACAAGCTTCTCTATTTTTCAAGATTACTGATCCACCATGTAATTTAATTATTTGTTCAGTAATAAATAATCCAATACCATAATTGGTTGCAGAATGCCTGCTATAATCTCCACGATAGAACTGTTCTTTTGCGTGAATTAAATCGATATCAGAAAAACCTTTCCCGTTATCTAATACTGATATTTCTAAAAATTCATCTACAGTTTTTAAATTCAATTCCAATGTAACTATTCCATTATTATTTTCAATTGAATTCGCTAAGACATTTTGCAATGCTCTCTCTAAGAGTTTCAAGTCTACACTCATTATACCATCTTCAACTACTACATTAGTTTTTAGATTGTTAGAATTAATTGACATTAGTTCTTTAGAAACTGTTACCAATTGTTCTGATACAGTTTTTACTGCCAACGATTGTGGCTGGTATTCAGTGGCATTAGAATTCTTATTCATGATTAGAAGTGTTTTTATATATTCAGATATTCTATTGCTATTCCTCAGTATATAATCTATATAAATACTCTGGTCCTCTGTCACAGATGTCTTTTTAAGCAACTCAGCATTTCCTTGAACAATAGATACTGGGGTTTTCAAGTCATGTATCAAAGCAGAAATCTGTTTTTGCTTGTTTTCTTCCTGTATCCACTCTTTGATTAATGACTCTTGCAAAGCATTTCTCATTTTCTCTAAACTAAATAGAACTTCATTAAATTCTTTGACTCTTGAATAATGCAGTTCAAAATCTAAAGTTTGTTCTGATATTTTTTCGGAAGCAGCAAATATAGGTGAGAGTTGTTTCACAAGATATTTAGCCCATACTATTGTAACAACCAATGTATTTAGTAAACTAACTAAAATAAGAATACTGACATACACTACATTGACATTAGGAAAATATTTTGCCATGAATTTATTTGTAAAATAGGGTTTTACTGAATATTGAATAATACAATAACCGTCATTTCGTAAAATTTCTATATAGCTATAAGATGGGGTATTATATACTCTCTCATTATTATAGTATCGAATTGCTCGATCTTCTTCATCTTTACTCATTGAACTAGTAATGATATTTCCATCCTTTGAAATTAATAGATATGAGGCATTATCTGGTATAAGATTTTTATCAAAGGTCTCTGTATTGGCTATCGCATTCTTCCTCTCATAAATCTGATTTTCTGTGTAATCAGCAGGTAAAATAAATCCTAATGAATACATGGCTGCGAACATCAGAATTACTAAACCAAGCGAAAGAAACAGTACAATTCCTACACTTATTAGATATTCTAAAAATATTATTTTTAGTGATTGACCTTTTAATTTTATTCCCATTTATATCCAATCCCCCATACAGTTACTACTGGAGATACACCTTCCTTCTGTAATTTTGCGCGAATATTTTTAATATGTTCTGAAATAGCTGAAGAATTACCTATTCCATCATATCCAAATATCATCTCATAAATCTGTTCCCTTGAAAATACTTGTCCACGTCTACGTGCCAGAAGTTCACAAATTCGATACTCAGATTTTGTAAAAGGAATTTTCTTATCATTTACATAAATTATATTCGCTGATAAATCAAATCTAATTTCTCCAAGATTTAAACTTAAATGTCTCTCTCGGTTTTCTCGACGTAAATGAGCATCAACTCTCGCAATTAATTCATTTACTCCAAAAGGTTTTAAAATGTAATCATCAGCTCCTGTTGAAAAACCTGAAACAATGTCACTTTCCAAAGATTTTGCAGTTAAAAATAAGATGGGACAGTCTACTCTATCTCTAATAGATTTACAATAAGATATACCATCGATTTTTGGCATCATTATATCTAACAAGATTAAATCATACTCTGTTAATTTAGAAATAGGTACTTCTGTTGGATTTTGAAAAATATCTACATGATATAATTTTTGCGTTAAAATATTTTTGATTAAGATCAAAAGATCCATTTCATCATCTATAGCTAATATTTTCACCATCTTATTACCACCTTCATTTCTATTCCATATTAGTTCTGCCGTTCCATTTACTAAACCAAATCAAACTTACAAATAAAATTACAACTATCATTGGTGTTGCAACTAAAGACCATTTAAAAAATTCATAATAAAATAAGTTTTCACCAGATATTTTATCTACAAAATAAAGACCACAAAGTCTTGAAGACCAAGAACTTGGTATGTAATACCAAATCTTATCCCCCATACTTGTAACAGCAAGCAGAGCTATCAATATTTCAAAGAAACCAAGACCAATAGAGGCACCACTCCCAAATCTGAGGCTAATAACCAGATGTATTAAATATAACGGAACAACTCCGATAATCATTAAGACTGATTCCAATATCAAATCATAAAATTCTTGATAATTAAAAAACATCAAAAAACTACTTTGGAGTAAAACAAGTGATAGAGATGCACACAACAATAAGGATAATAACTTACCAATATACATACTAGTTCTTGATTGCGAACCAGTTAACATTATCTGAAAACAACCTGCTTCTGCTTCCATTTCTATTACCTTTGCAGTAATAAAACCAATAATAATCGGGAACAATGCACCTAACGTAATCAAATAATTTAATGTGACATCCTCTATTGAATACCTACTTAGGCTCGTAAATTTAAAACCAGCATATATCATAATCACAAATAGTATTGGGAGAAACAGATATAACCAGGGTAACCAAGTATGTTTTATCTTATATAGTTCAGACTTTAAAATATTTATCACTATCCCACCTCCTGTTTTGCAAACCAAATAGATGATAAGTAAGATAATAGAAGAAATAACAGAATTGAGAAGATACATGGAGGCAAAATGGATGTACTTAACATCATATTTCCTGAATCTGCTGGTAGTCCATTTGGCATAATTTTCAGCATTGGAACCATCGTTCTTATACTCCAACTATATGGAGATAACAGCCAATAATTTCCAGCAGAAAACACAATTCCAAGTGCAACACCTAATAAACCATTTATCATAAGACTAGTAGAAAAACCAAACTTTTTAGCTAATAGTAGACAAAATGGAATTTGCCATATGCTTGATACCACTAATACTATACTTGAGACTAATAAAGTACTAAAGCTATAGCTTAAAAATATTTGATCTCCAAAAATAAATTGTACAATTAAAACTGCTATCAAATGAACCAAACTGGCCATCAGAATCAAACAGCTTGCCACTATAATTTTTGATATCCAAATCTTTCTCAAATCAATACTGAGAGGATAAACTGCCCTATATTTTATTTTTTTGTCTTCGTATCGATTAATTAAAGCAGGAATCAGTGCATAAGTGATTGGCATAATTATAGTATACCACCAATTATATGAATCTACTGTAAAATATGGTGGTACCAGTAAATAAGATAGAATTATCAAAGATATAGGTATTATATAGATTATTTTTTTTAAAAAAGTTCTTTTATATTTTAAATAATCACCAAGAATATAATTCATCATTTTTTAATTCTCCTTCTTTACTACTTCCAAAAATAAATTTTCTAAACTTTCTTGAGAGTCTTTTATATCTTGGTATTTTAATTCACCTTCACATATTATCCCGATATAATCTGCAACTTGCTCAACTTCGGAAATATTATGGCTAGATAGAATTACTGTAATGCCTTGTTTTGGGAAGCCAAGAATCATCTCCCTTAATTCTTGAATTCCCAATGGATCTAAGCCATTGGTTGGTTCATCTAAAATTAATAATTTAGGATTATTTAACAGTGCTATTGCAATTCCTAATCGTTGTTTCATTCCCAAAGAAAATTTTCCACTTCTTTTTTTACCTGTATTTGATAGACCAACGATTTGTAGAACTTCATCAATTCTTGATTCGGGTAATCCAAGTAACATTGTTCTTACTTTTAAATTTTCTCTTGCACTTAAGTTCTCATACAAGGGAGGTAACTCTATCAAGGCACCAATTTGTTCGAGATCCTTTCTACTCCATATATGATCATTAAAGATAATATCTCCGGACGATTTGTGGAGCATTCCTGTTATCATCTTTAGTGTAGTTGATTTCCCAGCACCATTTGGACCAAGTAATCCGTAGATACAATTCTCTTTCACTTGTAATGAAATATTATTCACTACAAGTTGATTCCCAAATTTCTTTGACAAGTTCCGCGTCTCTAAAATATTTTTTTCCATTTTGATCCTCCTTAAATTTACACTTCAATAATAAAATATAAATTTAAAGATTTTATAAAGAAAATACATAATTATCTATTAATTTTAAAAAAACTATAACTATGCAATTTAATGAAGATTAAAAATAAAAATTCCACTGAATGAAACTTCAGTAGAATTTTTGAAATTTGAGGTTATTTTAAAAATTTTTAAACATCAATCTCGATGTATCTTTTTTGAACATCAATATATTATATTTTACAATTCCTCTGCGATTTTGTTGATCTTTCTCAAGCGATGATTGACACCACTTTTGGTTAAGGGATTTGTCAGACTATCTGCCAGCTTCTGGATAGAATAGTCTGGATGCTGGATACGCAGACGGGCAACTTCCTGCAAGTCTGCTGGCAGATTATCCAAGCCAATTCTATCTTTGATTTTACTGATATTATTAATGGTTTTCATGCTTGCAGAAACCGTACGAGCAATATTAGCCGTCTCTGCATTATTAGCACGATTGAGGTCGTTACGAGTTTCACGTAAGATTTTGATGCCTTCGAAAGTATCACGCGCCTGCATGGCTCCAATCACTATTAGGAAGTCCATGATGTCTTCAGCCCGCTGGAGATAGGTCACTGCACCTTTTTTTCGCTCAATCACCTTGGCGTCCAATAAGAAATGCTGAAGGAGCGCCGCAATCCCTTGGGCATGATCTAGATAAACTGAACTAATTTCCAGCTGATACTTGCCTGACTCGGGATCCCGAATACTCCCATTTGCTAAAAATGCACCACAAAGATAGGCACGACCTGCTTCTTCATCTCCTAAAATATCTGGATCAATTCCCGTCTCCAGACCAAAGAAAGAATCAGCCAAACGCAAATCCGCTAAAAGTTCTTGGACTTGCTCATCTGTAAACACAGTATATACCCGATTTTTACGAAGATTACTTCTCTGATGATGACGAATCTCCGACTTGATACCATAAAAGTGTAAAAACGATTCATAGAGATGGCGGGCAAGTTTGGCACTCTCTGTAACAACGGATAAGGTCAAGCCAGAACTAGACAAACCTACGCTTCCAGACATCTTGATAATAGCTGATAATTCATAGCGACTCAGGTGGTGTTGACCTAGGATTTCTTCTTTTACTGCTACTGTGAAACTCATTTTCTCACCTGTATGATGCGCATTAATTCATCCACGATTAAATTCCCATCATGGAAAGCACCACCATTTTCCAAACGTAGGAAGTTGGATGAAATGACACGGGGAACTTGTTGATGCAAACCATCGAAATCATGCTCAACCTGAACTAGATACTCATCGAAACGATTAGTGTCCATATAGTCTCTTGGAACCTTTTCGATATTGACAAGTACTGTATCAATAAAGGGACGACCAAGATGACGATGCAAGACTGCTACGTGATCACTATCTGAGAAATGTTCTGTCTCTCCGCGCTGAGTCATGATGTTGCAGACATAGGCAATTTCAGCCTTGGTTTCCAGAAGAGCCTGACCAATCTCCTCAATGACGATATTAGGCAAAATCGAAGTAAAGAGGGAGCCTGGACCCAAGACAATCATATCACTCTCAAGAATGGTATTCACAACTCGGCGGCTAGCCTGCGGTTTCTCATCGTCTAGAGTGTTGGTGACATAAACATGGTCAATCATGCCTGGATGGTCTGCAATGTGACTTTCTCCAGCTACTTCTGTTCCATCTTTAAAGACGGCATGGAGTGTCAAGGGATGGTCACTAGATGGATAAATCTTTCCTGTCGTATGGAAAAATTTACTCAGTAATTGCATAGCATTATAGGTTGAACCCTGCATTTCAGATAAGCCAGCTATGATAATGTTTCCTAATGGATGACCAGCAAAAGCACCTGCATCCTCAGAAAAACGGTATTGAAAGACCTTTTCATAGAATTTTGGCATATCTGACATGGCCACAAGAACATTACGTAAATCCCCTGGAGGTGTCAACTGTTGAATATTTTTACGCAATTCGCCTGAAGAACCGCCATCATCCGCAACGGTTACAATGGCTGCAATTTCCACATCCTTTTCCCTTAAACTATTTAAAATAACAGGGATTCCGGTTCCTCCACCAATCACCGTAATTTTTGGTTTTCTCATGAACGGTTTACCGTTTCCTTTCTTCGATCTTTATCACGATGACTTTCATTTACAGGCCAATTCTTAGACAAATCATTGGCTAATCGTTTGGCAAAGGCAACACTTCGGTGCTGCCCACCTGTACAACCTACTGCAATGGTTAAAACAGATTTTCCTTCTTTTTTGTAGCCAGGTAGGATTGGTTCAATCAAAGCCAACAAATGGCGGTAGAAATCTTCAGATTCCTCATGATTCATAACATAGTCATAAACGGCCTGGTCCTCACCTGTCTGATTGCGAAGTTCTGGTAGATAGTAAGGATTTGGGAGGAAACGAACATCAAATACCAAGTCAGCATCAATAGGAATGCCATATTTAAACCCGAAAGACATAACCTCAATACGGAAGGACTGAGCCTGTTCTTGATCTGAAAACTGCTCTGCAATGGTCTTACGGAGTTCACGAGGAGTTAACTCTGTTGTGTCAACCACGTTTTGACTCATATTTTTCAAGGGTGCCAAGAGTTCGCGTTCCAGCTTGATTCCGTCCAAGATACGACCATCTGCTGCTAGTGGGTGACTTCTTCTTGTTTCCTTATAACGTGCCACTAATTCTTTATCAGCCGCATCCAAAAAGAGGATTTTAAAGTCCAAATCATCTTGATTTTCCAATTCATCCAAGACAGCCTGAATCTCTGAGAAGAAAGAACGACTACGCATATCAACCACTAGGGCCAACTTATGATCATCATCCTTGGTCTCAACCAACTGTAAAAATTTGGGTAAGAGGGCAGGTGGCATATTATCAATGGTAAAATATCCTAAATCTTCAAAGGATTGAATGGCTACAGTTTTCCCTGCACCACTCATCCCTGTAACAATCACCAGGTGAAGTTGTTTCTTTGTCATCTTTGTCTCCTTATATCAAAAGAAGTTTGGAAGAACCAAACTTCAACTCGCTTATCCAATCTCTGCGATGACTTCAATTTCGACTTTAACATCGCGAGGAAGACGAGCTACTTCTACAGCTGAACGAGCTGGAAATTCCTTGTTAAAGGCTGTTTGGTATACCTCGTTAAAAGGTACAAAGTCGTTCATATCACTCAAGAAGCAAGTTGTTTTAACAACATGGTCAAAATCTGTCCCTGCTTCTGCTAAAATAGCTCCAATGTTTTTCAAAACTTGTTCAGTCTGTTCTTGGATCGTTTCTCCTACGATTTCTCCAGTTTCAGGAGATAGAGGAACTTGACCGCTAGCAAACAAAAGGTTGCCAACGATTTTTCCTTGAACGTAAGGTCCGATTGCCTTTGGAGCTTTATCTGTATGAATTGTTTTTGCCATATGTATTCCTCACAATTTTTCTAAAATAGCATCCCAAGCTTGGTCCATTCCTGCTTTTGTCACTGAAGAAAAGAGGATGAAATCATCACTTGGATCAAAGTTTAATTTCTTTTTAATAGCTGATTCGTGCTTATTCCATTTACCACGCGGAATCTTGTCTGCCTTAGTCGCCACGATGATGACAGGAATCTCATAATATTTAAGAAATTCGTACATCTGTACATCATCTGCTGACGGATCATGACGAAGGTCAACGAGACTGACAACTGCTCGAAGATTTTCTCGAGTGGTTAAGTACTCCTCAATCATGCGTCCCCATTTTTCGCGTTCCTTTTTGGACACACGGGCATAACCGTAACCAGGTACATCTACAAAACGCATCTTATCATCAATATTAAAGAAATTAAGTAGTTGTGTTTTTCCTGGTTTTCCTGAAGTACGAGCTAGGTTCTTACGATTGAGCATGGTATTGATAAAACTTGATTTACCAACATTTGAGCGACCTGCGAGCGCAATTTCTGGAAGTTCATCCTGCGGATAGTGAGATTTGTTAGCCGCACTCAGCAAAATCTCAGCATTGTGTGTATTGATTTCCATAGTCACCTCTAGGCTGTCTCTAGGATTGGCTTAGCCGTTCCGTCAACCGCTTCTTTTGTGATACGAACTGTTTTCACATTTTCTTGACTTGGAACTTCAAACATAACGTCTAGCATGGTTTCTTCGATGATTGAGCGAAGACCACGCGCACCAGTTTTGCGTTCGATTGCTTTATTGGCAATTTCCTGGAGGGCTTCGTCGTCAAATTCTAACTCAACATCATCATATGAAAGCAAGGTCTGGTATTGTTTAACCAAGGCATTTCTTGGCTCTTTCAAAATGCGAACCAAGTCACCTACTGTCAACTGCTCCAAGGCTGCAAAGACAGGCAAGCGTCCAATCAACTCAGGAATAATACCGAATTTCTGAATATCTTCTGCAATGATTTCTTGCATGTAAGAGCTGTTTTCGTCAATTGCTTTGTTGTTTTGTCCGAAACCGATAACTTTTTCACCCAAACGCTGCTTGACAATTTCTTCGATGCCATCAAAGGCACCACCCACGATGAAGAGGATATTCTTGGTATCTACTTGAATCATTTCTTGTTGTGGATGTTTACGTCCACCTTGTGGAGGAACACTTGCTACTGTACCTTCGATAATCTTGAGGAGGGCTTGTTGCACACCTTCACCAGAAACATCACGTGTAATAGAAACATTCTCGCTCTTCTTAGCAATCTTGTCAATTTCATCTACGTAGATAATTCCACGTTCTGCACGTTCGATGTTAAAGTCAGCTGCTTGCAAAAGTTTGAGGAGGATATTTTCCACGTCCTCACCAACATAACCAGCCTCAGTAAGAGCCGTTGCATCAGCAATAGCAAAAGGCACATTCAAACTTCGAGCAAGAGTTTGAGCAAGGAAAGTCTTCCCTGAACCAGTTGGACCAATCATCAAAATGTTTGACTTTTGCAAATCCACATCTTCTGATTCTTCACGAGTGTCATGGAAATTGATGCGTTTGTAGTGGTTATATACAGCAACTGCCAAAGCACGTTTGGCACGATCTTGACCAATCACATAGTGGTTCAAGATGTTTAAGAGTTCGATTGGTTTTGGTACTTCAGACAAGTCTGCCAAGACTTCCTCAGCCAACTCCTCACGAATAATTTCCTGGGCCAACTCCACACATTCATTACAGATAAAGGCGTTGTTCCCAGCGATTATTTTTTTAACTTCTTCTTGGCTTTTGCCACAAAATGAGCAATAAACCATCATATCATTTTTCCTATTTGTAGGCATGATTCCCTTCCGTTCTAAATGATTTTTCTATCTAAAATAAGGTCATATAAAAAGCATGAATGCTATTCACCAAGTTTGTAAAAGCATTAAGCCAAAGTAGAGTAGCAAGTCCGTAGCGCTTTTTACGAAAAGCGTGTGATCCAGCCACAAGACAGACAGCACACAAAAGAGCTGTGAAAAAACCAAAAATACTACGCTCCATTAGACTTCCTTTCTCTTTCTGTATTCGATGGTAAAATCATAGACATTTTTCTCATCTTTGGAATAAGATTTGCTTGAAACAGTCTCAAAAGCAGTCAAGTCAAAATCTTCTGGGAAATAGGTATCCCCTTCAACTTGAGCATGAATTTGTGTCACAATAATCTCATCGAGATAAGGTTCAAAAAGCTGAAAAATCTGCTTGCCACCAATGATATAGAGATTCTTAGCCTGATGATGGTACCAGTCTAAAACATCCTCAACATTTTGGAAAACCAGAGTCCCCTCAATTGACTCTTCAGGATTGCGCGTCAAAATCAGAGTCTCACGTCCTGGAAGCAATCGTCGTCCCATCCCATCAAAGGTTACACGACCCATTAAAATGGCATGATTCAAGGTTGTTTCTTTAAAATGTTTTAACTCTGCTGGCAAATGCCATGGCAAGCGATCCTCTTTTCCGATCACACCCTTTTCATCTTGAGCCCAAATGGCTACGATTTTCTTTGTCATGCTTTCATCCTTTTCATTGATAGTTCTATTTTATCAAAAATCTTCAAAAAAGACTGTTTTGGAATGCCCTCCTGAATAGAAAAAATCCGTAGAAAACTTCTACGGATTTTTGACAAAATAGAGTATCTTACAAACCAGGTGCTTGTCCTAATTCTGCTGCAAGCATCCAGACTGTTTTTTCAAGGTCTGCCTTAGCACCAACGAAGATATCATTGGTTACATCATCACCTTCTTCATCTGTTACATCCAAAGCTTTTTGGAAAAGAGTGATGAGGTAACGATAAATTTCAAGAACACGTTCCAAACTTTCTTCTACATTACGGAATTCTCCAACTTCTTCTTCGATTTCACTGTGTTGAAGAAATTCTGTCAATGTAGAGTATGGTTTGCCACCAAGTGTAATCAAGCGTTCGCTGATTTCATCAAGGTAACCATCAAGGCTATCCATGTATTCATCCATCTTAGGATGCCATACTTGGAAACCACGACCACGCATGTACCAGTGTACTTGGTGAAGGGCAATGTGAGCCACATACAAGTCTGCTACTGCTTGGTTAAGCACTTCCTTTGTTTTTGCTAGCGCTTCAGGCGCTGATTTAGATAATGTTGTTACGTCTTTTAATGCATCTTTTTTCAATTCTACCATTTTTCTCACCTCATAATATTATTTTTGCAACCATATTTATTGATTACTATCTCAGTATACTACACCTAGTAGACAAAAGCAAGAAAATTAACCCATATTAAAAAAGTTCTAATTGACTGATAATTTAAGAAAATGAGTGGCTATTTATCCTAGCTATTTTCACTGTTTTTACTAGAAAATTGACTTTGATAAAGATCATAATAGAAACCTTTTGCAGCTAGGAGACTTTCATGATTTCCTTGTTCGATAATCTGCCCATCTTTCAGCACCAAAATTTTGTCAGCTTCCTGAATAGTCGAAAGTCGATGTGCAATGACAAAGCTTGTTCTTCCCTTCATCAAACGCTTCATAGCTTTTTGAATCAAGAGTTCTAAACGGGTGTCAACTGATGATGTCGCTTCATCAAGGATTAAAATTTTTGGATCAGCCAAGAGAGCACGCGCGATAGTTAACAACTGCTTCTGACCAAGAGAAATATTACTTGATTCTTGGTTCATCTCCATGTTGTAGCCACCAGGAAGAGTACGGATAAAGTGGTCCACATTGGCAGCCTTAGCCGCTTCGACGATTTCCTCATCTGTTGCCTCAAGATTTCCAAAGCGAAGATTTTCCTTGATACTGCCCTCATAGAGCCAAGCATCCTGTAGGACCATCCCAAACTGACGACGGTAGTCCTGACGAGACAGGTCACGAATATCTTGGCCATCCACTAAAATGGCACCAGCTGTCACATCGTAAAAACGCATAAGAAGGTTAATCAAAGTTGTTTTACCTGCTCCAGTAGGTCCAACTATAGCTACCATCTCTCCAGGTTTAACATCTAGGTTGAAATTGCGAATCAATGGTTTGTTTTCCACGTATTGGAAATCGACATTCTTGAAGCTAACTTGACCTGTCAATGGTGCCAAGTCTTTTACTTCCGCAGTTTGGACTTCTTCCTCTTCATCCAAAACTTCAAAGACACGGTCAAGTGAAGACTTGGCACTTTGCATTTGTCCCGCTAATTGAGTGATATTTTGGATTGGTTGACTGACCTGCCATACATACTGAACGAAAGCCTGCATATTACCGATCGTCAAGCGACCTGCAATAACCTGCAATCCTCCTAGGACAGCGACTATCAGATAAGTTAAGTCAGATACAATGTGTAAGGCTGGCATCATCAATCCTGAAATAAAGCTCGCCTTGAATCCAACTTGTTGCAATTCATCCGTAATCTTTTCAAATCTCTCTTGAGAGTTTTCTTCACGGCCAAAAAGTTTGAGGACATTGAAACCTGTCAAGTTTTCCTGTACAAATCCATTCATACGTCCTAGAATGGCTGCCTGCTGTTTAAAGTATGGTTGCGAACGATTCAGAATTGTTTTAGCTCCAAAATAAGTTATCGGAATCGACAAGATAACAATGATAGCTAACTGAAGATTTAGATAGAGGACCATTCCCATAACAAAAAGAATGGTAAAGACTGCGTTGACAATTTGTAAGAAAGATTGTTGTAGAGCGTTCGAAACAGTTTCAACGTCACTTGTAAAACGACCTAACAAATCTCCAAACTGATGCTTATCAAAGTAAGACACAGGAATACGATTGATTTTTTCACTCATTTCATTTCGCAAATCCTGTATCATAGACTGGACAGCATTGGTCATGAAGTAGTTTGAGTAATAAGACCCCAACTCATAAAAAAGGCCACGCAAGAGATAGATCATCAGAATCACTGCGATATAGCTGGTATTAATCCCTGCTCCTGCAACACCATTTGCCATGGCAAGAAGATTGCTGGTTAACTCAGTGATAGCAAGTCCCAATACGAAAGGCTCGATAACACTCATAATGACGCTGACTATTTTCAAGAAGACTGCAAAGAAAACAGAGAAACGGTAGGCTTTTAAATAGCTCCATAGACGAGCTAGACTAGATTGTTGTTTCATCCTTCACCTCCTATTCTTCTGTCAGAGACGCATTTTTCAACTGCGACTCAGCAATTTCTCGATAGATGTCATTAGTTTCCATCAATTCTTCATGACGGCCACGACCAACGATTTCGCCCTTATCAAGGACGATAATCTGGTCAGCATCCATGATAGTTCCAACACGCTGCGCAACAATCAATACCGTAGCATCTTGCGTCACTTCCCTGAGACGACGGCGCAAGATAGCATCTGTACGATAGTCCAAGGCTGAGAAAGAATCATCAAAAATGTAGATGTCTGGACCCTTGATGACTGCGCGGGCAATCGACAAGCGTTGCTTTTGACCACCTGATAGATTGCTTCCCCCTTCAGCCAGATGAGTTGCAAAACCTTCTTCTCGACTTTCGATAAAGTCTTTGGCTTGGGCTACATCAGCTGCTTGGTGCAAGTCCTCATGACTAGCGTCCTCTTTTCCGTAACGGAGATTGTCTGCGATAGTCCCTGTAAAGAGCAAGGCTTTTTGTGGAATAAATCCAATTTTCTGGCGGAGTGATTTGAGACGGTAATCTCGGACATCAACACCATCGACCTTAATTTTCCCTAGCGTAACATCGTAGAAACGAGGAATCAATTGAACTAGAGTAGACTTACCTGAACCAGTTGAGCCGATAAAAGCAATGGTTTCTCCCGGTTTAGCAGTAAAGGAAATATTATGCAAAACAGGGCTTTCTGTTTCCCCAGGATAGGCAAAGGTTACATTATCAAATTCTAGATAACCATGGGTTTCTGTTTCTTGAATTCCGTCCTCATTTGGATCAATGGAAATCGGCATATCCATGATTTCCTTCAAGCGTTCACTGGATACGGCCGTTCTAGGGTACATGGTAAAGAGGTTTGACAAGAAAAGGAAGGACAAGAGAGCGTGGAAACTATACTCGATAAAGGCCACCAAATCCCCAATCTGCAAACTTCCCTGTTTGAGAGGATCCAAAGCAAACCAAACGATAGCTACAATCATGGCAATAATGATTTGCACAAAAAGCGGCTCTGTCAAACCAGTCAATTTGAACAAACGATTCGAATTATCTGCATAGATTGCATTTTTCTCTTCGAAACGTTTTTCTTGGAAATCTTCACGAGCAAAGGCACGAATCACTCGTAGCCCCATCAAATTTTCACGGACATACTGGTTAATCTTATCCAAAGTTTTCTGTTGTTTTTCAGATAAGGGACGCGTTTTCACCGCCACATAAATGACTACTACAGCTAGAAAAGGAACGGAAAAAGCAACAATCCAAGCTAGTGAAGGACTGGTCAAGAAAATCATGAGAATACTCGACAGCATCATCATAGGAGTGATAACACCCAACTTAAGCGTCTGCTCTGCAAACTGCATGAGAACAAAAGCATCACTGGTGATACGAGTGACTAGTGAAGACACACCAATTTGTTCATATTCGTGATGAGAATACTCTTGCAGCTTAGCATAGACATCATCCCGCATGTCCTTAACCATATTCGTGGTCAGTTTACTAGCAGCATAAGCCAGAACAACCCGTCCAAATGTTCCCAAGACGATTATGATCAACATGACGATAGCCCAAAAATAGAGCTTATCCTTGTCTCCTTGGTTGATTCCCTGGTCAATCATGCGAGCCAGTACAGTCGGTAGCCCAAGATTGACAATGACAAAGAAAATAGCTCCGAGGAAGTCTAATAGTAGCCACTTGGGATAACGTTTGAGATAAGACCAAATATAAAGCATAATTCTCCTTTCTTTTTCTTCTAAAATGCAGAAAAGAGCGTGCTTTCGCACGCCATTTTACTAAAAAGAAGACAGGCAGCCAAAACCTCGAGAGAGGGAACTGTCTGTCTCAGATATTTAAGGCTTATTTTACAAAGTCAAGCAATGCCAAGAAGCTTTCTGGGTCAAGTGATGCACCACCAACAAGAGCTCCGTCAACGTCTGGGCAAGCCATGTATTCAGCAACGTTTTCAGGTTTAACTGAACCACCGTATTGAACACGTACTTTGTCAGCTACTTCTTGACCGAAGTCAGCAGCTACAACGTCACGAACAACTTTACACATTTTTTGTGCATCGTCTTGTGAAGCAGATTTACCAGTACCGATAGCCCAGATTGGCTCATAAGCGATAACTGTTGAAGCTACTTGTTCTGCAGTCAATCCAGCAAGAGCAGCTGAAACTTGAGCACCTACGAATTCTGCTGCTTTACCAGCTTCGTAAGTTTCAAGTGACTCACCACAACAGATGATTGGAAGCATACCGTTAGCAAAGATTGCTTTTGCTTTTTTGTTGATGTCTTCATCTGTTTCGTGGAAGTAGTCACGGCGTTCTGAGTGACCGATAACAACGTAGTCAGTACCGATTTCTTTCAAAACTTGTGGGCTAATTTCACCAGTGAAAGCACCTGCATTTTCAAAGTAGCAGTTTTGAGCAGCAACTTTAAGGTTTGAACCTTTAGCAGCAGCAAGAACAGTTGTCAAGTCAAGAGCAGGAGCTGCGATACCTGCTTCAACAAGGTCTGATGAAGGAAGTTTTGATGCTACAGCTTCAACGAATGCTTTTGCTTCTTCTGGGTTTTTATTCATTTTCCAGTTACCAGCGATAAATGGTTTACGTGACATTTCACATACCTCTTTTTTCATTTTATTTTCTACTTATTTTATCATATTTATAGACAGCTTGCAAATCTTACTCTGTAACTAGAAGTCTTCTTTTCAAAAACTTTCCAGTTGCCATTTCTATTTGGAAGCTGGCTTTCGCTTGGTCAATTTGACCACTGCTTCTGTTCTAGCCGTGTGTGGAAACATATCAACAGACTGGATATAGTGTAGATCATAGACCTCTACCAGACGAACTAAATCACGCGCCAAGGTAGACACATTACAAGATACATAAACCATCTTTTCAGGAGCGTATTTGACAATGGTATCCAAGAGCTTATCATCTAAACCTGTACGTGGCGGATCCACAATCAAGGCATCTGCACGATAGCCTTCCTTGTACCAACGAGGAATAATTTCTTCTGCAGTCCCTGCTTCATAGTGAGTATTGGTATACCCCATACGCTGGGCATTTGCTTTGGCATCCTCAATGGCTTCTGGGATAATATCCATCCCTCTCAAACTTTTGACTTTTTTTGCAAAGGCAAAACCAATGGTCCCAACACCACAATAGGCATCAATTAGATGGTCGTTCTCAGTCACGTCCAAGGCCTTAACGGCTTCACTATAGAGAATTTCCGTCTGTTCAGGATTGAGCTGATAGAAAGCTCGAGGCGAAAGAGAAAATTCATAGTCTAAAACACCCTCACGTATACTATCTTGACCCCAAATAATCTCAGTCTTGTCCCCATAAATTTCACTAGTTTTAGCAGTATTGGTATTGACTGCGACAGTCACTACTTCAGGATAATCCTTGACTAGGTCTTTCACAAATTGAGTCAAATTCAATTGGCGATTGGTCACAATGATAATCTGGACTTGCCCAGTTTTCCGTGCTCGACGAACCATGATGGTCCGAACTCCAAGAATTTTCCGTTCATCTGTAATCGGAATTTGATGATAGGTCAAGAGTTCAGCAATGCGATTGGCAATAATCTGCGTCTCCTTGTCTTGAACCAGGCAGTCTTTTAACTCGACCAAATAATGGGAATTCTGAGCATACAAACCAGTCTTGACTTGACCTTTAAACTTTCGCGTTTGGAATTGTAGTTTAGCTCGATAATACTTGGGTTCCTGCATACCAATAGTTGGTCTGATCTCATAGTTTTCGTAGCCAGCAGGGGCAAATTTTTTCAGAGCTTGATGGAGAAGGTCCGTCTTAAACTCCAGCTGCTTGTCGTAATGCAGGTGCATGATTTGACAGCCTCCACACTCATTATAAATGGTACAGTCTGGAACCACTCGAAACTTGGATTTTTTATTGACCTCAAGCAGCTTAGCCTCGACGTAGTTACGCTTAACAGAAGTTACCTGACAATAGATATCTTCTCCCTTGAGGGCACCAGGAACAAAAACGAGGGTTTTCTGGAAAAAACCAATTCCTTCCCCGTTAATCCCCATGCGCTTGATTTTTAATGGAATTTTTTGTTTGACTTTTAGATTCATAAGTCTATTATACCACGTAGTTTCTCAATGGTTAAGAATATGTTACAATAAAACCATGAATACAAAGATATCTTTTTCCCCATTGGATTTTCCTGAACAATTACGAACTTATATAGAGGGGGCAACCCTTTCTGACAGCTCTTCTCATTCAGGCGCAAGAGTTCTCTATCTTGATTCAGGTTACTATTTAAAAATTGATCAAAAGGGAAGATTAGAGCGAGAAGCTAGCATTGCAAGTTGGTTTGAACAAGAGGGAATAGGAACTCCAGTCATCCACTACCTATCTACAGATAAAGACTACCTCCTGACTAAAGAGGCTATTGGTCATGATGCTCTCGCTTTTTTAGACCAGCCAGAAAAAATCTGCCGAACCATGGCAGAGGCTCTTAAAAAGCTTCACAACTTAAACCCACAAAATTTTCCATCAAAAAATCATTTAAAAGCCTATAAAGAAAGAGCCTTTAAAAACTATGAAAAAGGGGAGTTCTATGCCAAGGCGCTCCTACCCCAATTCCAAATTAACAGTCGCGAAGAGGCCTTCCAACTCATCCAAGAACAAGGGCACCTTTTAAAAACAGATGCCTTTATTCACGGGGATGCCTGTCTACCAAACTTTATTCTCAAAGATGCTGACCACTTCTCTTGTTTTATTGATCTTAGTTTGGCTGATTTCAGTGACCGGCATATCGATCTCTTTTGGGCAGTTTGGTCCCTAAACTATAACCTAAAGGACCCTAAATACGCTGAACTATTTCTTAACTATTACGGGAGAGAGCTGGTTGATTGCAACAAACTTCGACTCGTTGCTGCCTTTGAAGCATTTGGGTAAGAGGAAAATATGAAAATCACAAAACTTGAAAAGAAAAAAAGACTCTATCTGCTCGAACTTGATAGCGACCAATCCTGCTACATTACAGAGGATACCATTGTTCGCTTTATGTTGACAAAAGGGAAAGAGATTTCAGCTGAGGAACTAACTGAGATTAAATCCTTTGCGCAATTTTCCTACAGTAAAAATCTAGCTCTCTACCACTTATCCTTCAAGGTCCGTACTGAAAAAGAAGTTAGAGATTATCTTGCCAAACATGAAATTGATGAGAAAATCATTCCCAAAGTCATTCAGTCTCTAAAGGATGACAATTGGATCAATGACCGCCAATATGCACAAGCTATCATCAATTCCAATCAGCTTTCAGGAGATAAGGGAAGCTATATGCTGATGCAGAAGATTTCTCAAAAAGGGGTTGCTAAGGCCATTATCCAAGAAGTCTTACAAGAATTTGATATGGCGGAAGTCGCAGAGCGTACAGCTGAAAAACTATTGAAAAAATACCAGGGAAAATTGCCTGCCCGTGCTCTACAAGATAAGATTATCCAAGGCCTAACCAATAAAGGTTTTTCCTACTCAGAAGCCAAGGCTGCCTTTGATCAACTAGATAACCAGGTCGATGAAGAAACTGTCCAAGAGCTGATTTTTAAAGAGTTGGATAAGCAATACCCCAAATACTCACGAAAGTATGAAGGATACGAACTGAAACAACGTTTGACCCAAGTTTTAGCTAGAAAAGGTTATGATTTTTCGGATATAGCCAGCGCTCTCAGAGAATATCTTTAATTTTTTCATGAAAAAACTAAGAACTTTAAACAAAAATGTGATACAATAGTAAACGATAAACTTATAAATTGTAGAAAGTTGGTTAGTTATGAAACTTCCAAAAGAAGGCGACTTTATTACAATTCAAAGTTATAAGCATGATGGGAGTCTCCACCGCACTTGGCGGGACACCATGGTACTAAAAACAACAGAGAACGCTATTATCGGCGTCAACGACCACACACTTGTTACCGAAAGTGACGGTCGTCGTTGGGTAACTCGAGAACCGGCTATTGTTTACTTTCACAAGAAATATTGGTTTAATATTATCGCTATGATTCGTGAAAATGGTATCTCCTACTACTGCAATATGGCTAGTCCTTACTATCTGGATGAAGAAGCTTTAAAATACATTGACTATGATTTGGATGTTAAAGTTTTTACAGATGGTGAGAAACGCCTCTTGGACGTTGAGGAGTATGAACGACATAAGCGAAAAATGAAGTATTCTTCTGATCTAGACTATATTCTGAAAGAGCATGTTAAGATTCTTGTTGATTGGATTAACAATGAGCGAGGTCCTTTCTCAGAAGCCTATGTCAACATTTGGTACAAACGCTACGTAGAACTAAAGAATCGGTAAAGTTGTCAGAGGTCAGGATTAAAATCCTGACCTCGTTTTTTGGGTAGTGTAAAATAAGTTGTGTAAACACAAAAAGGAATAAATCCATTATGATAGAATTCGCAAGATATACAAAATAAATAGATATACTAATACTTTTTTAATGTCTTTATTCCTTGTAAGTTTACAACAATCTTCTATCGTCTAATACAAAAAATACGAAGATGATTAGTATAAAAAATACAGGTCACCTTCCTATCAAAAAATTTAGTTATTGTATTTCCGCATAGCATCAATCCTATAGTACAATCTTTGGAAAAAATGACTTAACAGAGAAAATGCTATTTAATCTACCAGCTCATTTGATCGTTTTTGAAAATATAAAGCAATATTTTTAGACTCAATAAACTCAAAATATTTAATGACATTTTGCATTTGCTTAATTCCAGATTCTTTAGATTCTATCAGGTATATTTTATATCCTTCTACAAACTTGAATGTAGATTTTTCAAAGACTTTTGTGTCATCTTTTAAT
Source organism: Streptococcus infantis (assembly GCF_047464615.1). Lineage (GTDB taxonomy): Bacteria > Bacillota > Bacilli > Lactobacillales > Streptococcaceae > Streptococcus > Streptococcus infantis_Y. Next base: position 41,994 of record NZ_JASHBO010000006.1, on the reverse strand, counting down.
AATTTTCTTAATTTCATTTCAAAGTAGTCTGCATATATTAGATGTGAATTCTCAAGGCAACAGAACCAAAAATTTAAACAAGCAGACACAACTAAATTTCTATTCTTACCGATTTTTTCGTAATAATGTGTACGCTCTAGTATTTCTTTTCCGACCCTGTAGATATAATCTATTTCAAAAAGATGATATAAATTACCAATCAGCGCTATCTCATAGGACTCCCATCGTTCCTTCTGGAATAAATAGTCATATACTAAATTTAGATCATCTCTACTAACTATATGATTACAATCTATCTGATTTAATAGTCCCTGAACCATAATTGTATTTATTCTATAAGTTTTTTCTCCACTCTTCTCAAAAAGTTTTTGTTGCTCATTTTTTATTTCCTCCAATCCTTTAGTATTCAAACTATAAAAATTTGGAGATAAATTAACCAAAAAATCATCAAGCTCCGATCTTTTATAATGTTCTAGATAATTACAAAAATTCTCGATCGAAACATTGATATTTGATAATAATTCAAAAAACGTTGAAAGAGAAATTTCATTTTCTCCCCTTTCAAATCTAGAAAGTTGAGATTTAGATATAGAATCAGCTGCAGCATACTCTAAAGAATATCCGTTTAATTTTCTAAAATATCTAAAAGCTTCTCCGTAATTTTTCACAATTTCCTTCCCTTAACTTTCTTTTCGAGCTATAAACATACCATATTCTTTAGGAATGATTAGCATACCATTATTAAACTCACTTTCCAATCTATTACGAATTATTTCCTCTTCTAGTGAACCTATTTCGGAAATTCCTTTCAAGGATTGAATATATTGAACTAGATCGTCTATACTTGTCACCTGTAGCTCATCATCATAAATTAATTTTTCCACAGTGTCAAAATACCTATTTAAAAAAGTCTTCCCATTTTGTAAAGTAAAAGTTTTATTTTCCAAATTTTGATTAACCACATCTTTAAATAAGCTTGCCAAATAATCTACAACTCCATTTTCACCAAATGTAGCACAATAAAAAATTCCTCCTTTTTTTAATACTCTATTCACTTCAGAGATAGCTTTATCAATGTCATTTACATGATGTAGAAGCATATTAGCAATAACAATATCAAAAGTTTCATTTTTAAAAGAAATCTTTTGAATATCAATTATTTCATAGTTAACATTGTCTCTATTTCCAATCACTGACTTCGTAGTTTCTACCATGTCATTAGAAAAATCCGTTATAATCAATTGCTTCAGCTTGTCTATAGAATCAAGATTGCTTTTCCACAGTTCTCCTGTACCACATCCTAATTCTAGCACCTTTACTTCATCAGTGATTTGGTAGTTAGAAAATATCCAATTATTAAATCCCAGTTTATTTTTTGAATACTTCTTATGCAATTCTACTCGAATATCAAGATTATCATGATTTTTATATTGTTCAATTACCTTATCAATCATTCTGAATGACCTCCACTCTATAATTGACATTATATCACAAGAATAAAGGTAGTGTAACATAAGTTGTATAAATGCAAAAAAGGAATAATTTTACCACAGTATTGAGCTATTTATCAGCATTCTAAATTCCAAAAAATACTTTTAACCTAAACTTCATGTTTATCCACAAGTTTTAAGTCTCAACTAGTTTATTGAAGGCTCGCGAGTCATGGACTAGGAATTCAAAGATTGGTCCATAGATTTCTCTCCATATCACCTTTTCCTAGCAAAAAACCTGCCACATTGGGCAGGTTTTCATCTAAATATCTAATTTTGTAACAGTGAACTTGATATGCGAATAGTCTTTTTCGATATCCTTATCTACCATAAAGGCGGTTGCATCCTTCTTGACCTGTACCAAGTCAATATTTTGAGCTTGAGCGGCATAGACACAGCCACAATAACATTGACGGTAAATGTCATACTCTTCACACATCTCCACTGAACGTTTATAGCCTTGATTTTTCTTAAAGTCGCTCGGAAGATAATGAGTTGTGTAGATTTTTTGCACATCAATCCCGATACTATTGATGGTTTGTGAATTTTTGTGAGGACTGATGGTTAGGGCTGAACCGAAGTAATCAAATCCTAAGTCCATAGCCACTTGCGCTGTCTTGTCCAAACGATAATCAAAACAAACCTTGCAGCGATCGCCACCTTCAGGTTCTTCTTCCAAACCTCTGACCAGCTGACGGTATTCGTTGGGCTCATAGGGTGCTTCTAGGTATTGGACATGATTGCCAGTTCGTTCATTGAAATCACTGACAAATTTTTTGGTCACATAAGCACGCTTGTGATACTCAGCTTTAGGATGGATATTTGAATTAGCAAAATAAATGGTTACATCTGCATACTTGGTCAAATACTCTAAAGTATAGGTACTACAAGGAGCACAACAGACGTGCATGAGAATGGTTGGTCTTTCTTCATTTTTTTCCCAAACTTGAACCATCTTTTGCATGACACGGTCATAGTTGATCTTTTGATTGGGATTCATCTTACTTAGAATTTCTTCTACATCGATCATACTCTTCTCCTTTTCCTCTTGCTATTGTACCACAGGATGATTCTTTGAGCAAATAGGTTTTCGTGCTTTACTCAGTTTTTAAGTCCTTCTCTAATAGCTTGCCCATCCTTGTCAGACTAATTATTAAGATAGGACAGGTTAAAAGCAAGATAAGACCTAGAACTAAAAAGACAGCTACAAGACCCCAACGATCAATCATCCAGCCTGTCAGTGGAAATATGACAATCATGGAAAGACTAAAGAGCATGGAATTGATACTAAGCATAGTTGCTCTCACACTGGACGGTAAATAACCTTGTAAGTCATTGAAATAGATAGGCTGATAAACTGCATAAAGTGTATCAGTTAAAAGATATACAAGAAGAAAAGCAAAGGGGGTCCCTGAAAACACCAACAACAAGGCCAAGCCCGTTAGTGCAACAAGAGCCGGAAAAACTCGATTACTATTCCATTTTTTACCGATTTGACTAGCTACATAAACCGCCAATAGATTTAGCAAACTACCAATCAGCATAACCAGTGAAACTTGCCATCCTGCTAAGTCACTTACTTTCTGCTGATAGTAAAAGTAAAACATACACATGAGTGTTCCGACTAGCTGATAAGTCAGCATCCAGTAAAAGAGTACTAGCTTTTCCTGCCATTCTTTTCGGACTTGCAGAACAATTGTTTTAAAGGTTAAGGCTTCATTTTTTTCTCTCTTGGCCATTGGTTCTTTCATAAAATAAATCAAAATAATAGAAAGAAATGAAAATCCTATAGCAATCAGATAGGTCCAGGCAAGTGCTCCGTGAATAAAGAAGCCTGCCACAACTGTACCTAGGGTTCGGGTGACTTCTGCCACACCAGACAAAAAACTAGAAATCTGAAGATAGCGGCCCTTTTGACCTGCTTCTACCGCAGAATCATATAAGAAAGCGGTACTGGTCCCCGAATCAAAATTGTAGGACCAAGCGTTGACCATCATAGCAAAAGCATAGATCCAAAAATTCCCCTGACCAAACAAAATCAAGATAGAGGATACAATACTGGCCAAGCGAGCCAAATAGAGATTGGTCTTGTAGCTAAATCGATCGGCCAACATACCAGACGGGATTTCACACAAGAGACTTGTACCGTGAAAGATACTTTCTAGTAGACCGATTTGAAGTAAGGAAAGACCATTTTGGATAAAAAATAAAATCCAAAAACTGGTGATTCCAAAATAAGAAGTGAATTCCAGACCTGCTAAGAGTGGAATATTGCGTTTGTAAGTTCTTTTAAACATCGTTTTCTCTCTTTCAATATGTAATATGACTGTTTCTAAAAGACTTACTTAGATTTGCCTACATTTTCTCTACCTCTTTCATTTAAAGTAATACTCAATGAAAATCAAAGAGCAAACTAGGAAGCTAGCCGCAGGCTGCTCAAAACACTGTTTTGAGGTTGTGGATAGAACTGACGAAGTCAGTAACATATATACGGCAAGGTGAAGCTGACGTAGTTTGAATTTGATTTTCGAAGAGTATAAAAACGCCAGACGGCGTTTTTATGGTTATTAAGGTTTGATACGGTGCAACATACGTGGGAATGGAATAGCTTCACGGATGTGTTTTGTACCAGCTGCGAAGGTTACCATACGCTCGATACCGATACCAAATCCACCGTGTGGTACTGTACCATATTTACGAAGGTCAAGGTAAAATTCATATTCTGTACGATCCATGCCAAGTTCTTCCATCTTAGCCACAAGAGCATCGTAGTCTTCCTCACGCATAGAACCACCGATGATTTCTCCGTAACCTTCTGGTGCGAGCAAGTCTGCACAAAGAACGCGGTCTGGGTTACCAGGAACTGGTTTCATGTAGAAGGCCTTGATGTCTGCTGGGTAGTTAATCACGAAGGTTGGTACACCAAAGTGATTTGAAATCCAAGTTTCATGTGGCGAACCGAAGTCATCACCATGCTCGAGATGTTCGTAGTCAGCATCTTCATCATTTTCATGCTCTTGCAAGAGATCAATGGCTTGATCGTAAGTGATGCGTTTGAATGGCTCTGCAATGTAGCGTTTCAAAAGCTCTGTATCACGTTCCAAGGTTTCCAAGGCTTGAGGTGCACGGTCAAGAACACCTTGTAGAAGAGCTTTCACATAAGCTTCTTGCAAGTCAAGTGACTCATCGTGTGTCAAGTATGAGTACTCAGCATCCATCATCCAGAACTCAGTCAAGTGACGACGAGTTTTTGATTTTTCAGCACGGAATACTGGACCAAAGTCAAAGACGCGACCAAGGGCCATAGCACCAGCTTCAAGGTAAAGCTGACCTGATTGACTCAAGTAGGCTGGTGTTCCAAAGTAGTCAGTTTCAAAAAGTTCTGTAGAATCTTCTGCAGCATTTCCTGAAAGAATTGGGCTATCAAACTTCATAAAGCCGTTCTTGTCGAAGAACTCATAAGTTGCATAGATGATAGCATTACGGATTTGCATGACAGCTACTTGCTTACGAGAACGAAGCCACAAGTGACGGTTGTCCATCAAGAAGTCTGTTCCGTGTTCTTTTGGAGTGATTGGGTAATCTTGAGATTCACCGATCACTTCGATGTCTGTAATATCCAATTCGTAACCAAATTTAGAACGCTCGTCTTCTTTGACAATCCCTGTCACGAAAACAGATGTTTCTTGGCTTAGGCGTTTGATGGTGTCAAATTTTTCAAGACCTACTTCTTCTCCAAATTTTTCGATAAAGTTTGGTTTAAAAGCTACACCTTGGAAAAAGGCTGTTCCGTCACGCAATTGTAAAAAGGCAATTTTCCCTTTTCCTGATTTGTTGGCAATCCAAGCACCGATAGTGACTTCTTGACCAACGTAATCTTTTACTTCGATAATTGTTACACGTTTTGTCATCATTTATCTTCCTTTTTTCGTTTAACTTGTCCAAAGACATTATTACTCATTATTGTACCACAAATAATGCCTGATAGCTAGCTAGTTTGACAGAAATTCATAAGTTTTTAGCAACAAAAACCTCCGCCATAAGGACGGAGGTTTAACTTCTTATTTTTCCATAAATTGGTGCAAACGACGAATGGCTTCTTTTAGAGTTTCCAAGTCTGTTGCGTAGCTGAGACGAACATTTTCTGGTGCTCCAAATCCGGCTCCTGTAATCAAGGCCAGACCAACTTCTTCAAGAATAGCCGTTGTAAATGCTGTTACGTCGGTATAGCCTTTCATCTCCATAGCTTTTTTAACATTTGGGAAGAGATAGAAAGCTCCTTGTGGTTTGACAACTTCAAAACCAGGGACTTCACACAAGAGTGGATAGATGGTATTCAAACGTTCTTCAAATGCTTGACGCATAACTTCCACAGAATCTTGCGGTCCAGTTAGCGCCTCGATTGTTGCGTATTGTGAAACAGCGGTTAGGTTAGAAGTCGTTTGACCTGTCAATTTGCTCATGGCAGCAATGATTTCTGGATCACCCACTGCATAACCTACACGCCAACCAGTCATAGCATAGGCCTTAGACACTCCATTGATGACAATGGTTTGGTTGCGAATGGCTTCTGATAGACTAGAGATTGGGACGAATTCATTTCCGTTATAGACCAAACGACCATAAATATCATCTGCTAGGATGAGAATGTCATGTTCAACAGCCCAATTTCCAATGGCCAAGAGTTCCTCACGAGAATAGATCATACCGGTAGGATTAGATGGTGAGTTAAGAACCAAGACCTTGGTCTTAACTGTACGAGCTGCTTCTAATTGCTCAACAGTCACTTTAAAGTGATTGTCTTCTTTGGCTTGGACAAATACTGGAACACCTTCTGCCATCTTAACCTGATCCCCATAGCTAACCCAGTAAGGAGTAGGAATGATGACCTCATCTCCAGGGTTGACTACAGCCATAAAGAAGGTGTAGAGAGAGAACTTGGCACCTGTAGCAAAGGTAACTTCGTTAGCTGCTACAGAATAACCATAATAACGTTCAAAATAGGTATTGACTGCTGCTTTTAACTCAGGCAAACCTGAAGCTACCGTATAGAAAGAAGCACGTCCATCTCGAATGGCTGCAACAGCAGCATCTTGAATATTTTCAGGAGTATGAAAATCGGGCTGACCTAAAGTTAAGAAAAGAACATCTTTTCCTTCAGCTTTTAACTTCTTTGCTCTTGCATCACTAGCCAGAGTGACACTTTCTTCCATTTCTAAGACACGTTTAGATAATTTCATAGCTTCTCCTTTTCGATTAGGGCACCAGTTTCAAAATCTACTAGATAATAGTCTCCTCCAGACTTGATTTCCCAAACAGGCTTTTCAGCATAGCGTCCAAAGGTAACCGTATCAATTTCAGTAGCTCCTTTTTCTCTAACAACTGCTTCTGCTTTTTCTTGTGAAATACCATTTTCTAGTTGATATACGTAAATATTGTTATTACTTTTCTCTATTAAAACAGCAACTTGTTTCTGATTCTTATCTTGACCAAGAACGCTATAATAGCTTTCTAAGCCATTAAAGAAATCAACCTGGCTGACCGTTTCTAGATTCGCATACTGCTTGGCAAGTTTTTCCCCTTCTACCTTTGCTGTCTGATAAGGCTTCATGCTAAGCCACACCAAATAGAGAAAGGAAGAAGTCACAACTAGAGCCAGCAGGGTCAAGCCAATGCTGTACTGAAATAATAAGGAATTTTTTTCTTTTTTCTGTCTCATTTTCACTCGTCTATTTTACCATCTATCCTAGTGAATTACAAGTGAATAAAGGGGAGGATTTAGCACGGAACTTCTCTTATGACAGGAGTATATGACGCTTGAATCATTGATTTCACAGACTTTTCATAATCTCTACTCCTAAAAATAATCTTGACTATCATCGATTTTTATTTTCTGAGCAGATTTCTTGCAAATAATTCCCTTTTGTTGTAACATTGTTTATAACAACAGAGATAACTCTGATTAAAATCTAAAGGAGACTCCCTATGTCTAAAAAAGTATTATTTATCGTTGGTTCACTTCGTGAAGGTTCTTTCAACCACCAAATGGCGCTAGAAGCTGAAAAAGCTCTTGCTGAAAATGTTGAAGTCAGCTACCTTGACTACTCTACAATTCCTTTATTTAGTCAAGACCTTGAAGTTCCTACACTTCCAGCTGTTGCTGCTGCACGTGAGGCAGTTCTTGCTGCTGATGCTATCTGGATCTTCTCTCCAGTCTACAACTTCTCGATTCCTGGTACAGTGAAAAACTTGCTTGACTGGCTTTCACGCGCAATTGACTTGTCTGATACACGTGGAGCATCTGCTCTTCAAGATAAGATTGTAACAGTATCATCTGTAGCCAATGCTGGTCATGAACAACTCTTTGCAATCTACAAAGACCTCTTGCCATTCATCCGTACAAAAGTTGTTGGTGAATTCACTGCAGCTCGTGTCAATGATTCTGCTTGGGCAGATGGCAAATTAGTCCTTGAAGACAGTGTTGCTTCTTCCCTAAAACAACAAGCTGAAGACTTGGTTCAAGCTATTCAATAATTGAATTGAAAAAGAAAGATAGTAGAAAATGTTAGTTTCTACTATCTTTTTCTTAATCAACAAATTCATCAATCATACTATGTTTTAGTGGTAAACTACACATCACTAAAAGGAAAATAAAGGATGATTGAATCCAAAAGAGAGCCAAATCAAAAATTCCGTGCACAGCTACTACTGTCAAGAAAGAGAGGTAAAGTCCAAGGATAGGACGCTTACTAGGTACTTGACTCATATCAATCAACATTCGTACTGGAGTGGAAGAAGCAATCCCCAAGAGAACTGTACCAACAACTCCATAACTCAAAATCGTATCTATATAAATACTATGAGCATGTTCATGATAAGGTGCTCCAATACGAGGGAAAGAGTGCATATAGGTTAGCGGTCCTTCACCCCAGAATGGATTTTGCTTAAACAAGGCCATCCCAGCATTCCAAATAGAAACACGCTCTTCCATAGATGAATCTAAGGTTCCCATTCGAACACCCAAATCACTTGAAAATAGAAAGGCTAAACCAACCCCAAAAACTCCAACACTAAGCCAGAAAGCACGCCAGTTCTTAATAGTTGTGAAGAGATAAATAATCGCTCCAAAGATGATGGCTGGAAAAGCTGTGCGATTCTGCGTAAAGTTTAAACCGAATAAATTAGCAAAGATGGCAATCATAGAAAAGATTCGTAACCATCTTAACTTCGTTGTGCTAATCAGATAAAAACCAATCATGATACAGAAACAACAGATAATTCCATAGTAATTGGGATTAAAGAAGGCAACCTCCGCTCGATTCTGATGCCAAACCTGCATTCGTGGTGAGAGGAAGGTATAATCAAATTTCTTTACAATTTGGAAATGTTCCAAGGCTGCAAAGGCTGCTGCAAAGACACTTAAGGCTAATATTCCTTCAATCGTCAACCTGAAAAATTTAGGAGTCAACTGGGATTGATAGTAGTAAAAGAAGATGGCAAACAGAAACATGGCCACCGAAGAAACTACTCCCATCACATTTTGTGCCAGAAGAGAAATTGCAGTGCTATAAGCAATAAAAAAGAGCAAGACAGGGTGTTGAGACAAACGTTTCAAGATCCCCTTCATCTCCCCAGTATATACTAACCAAAGTAAGTAAGAGATAAAAATAACAACAAAAAGATAAAAAGGAAGAAAAATACTCAGAATAACTCCTAAAAGAAGTCCTTCTTGTTTCGATAAACTTTTTAACTTTTCAATGACACCTATTGATTTCACAACAGATCCTTTCCTTCTGAATATCACATTCAGATAAATAAGCTATTAGAACATTTTACCATTTTTCAAGCGATTTGAAAACCTCTTTGCCTCTATCAACCTAACTAAAACTGGGTAAAATTTTATAGTTAGCTAAGATTACTCTAAAAAACGCTATCCCTTTTTTAAAAATATGGTACAATAAATCTAATTATTCCAGAAAGGGTCTAGCATGAAATCCTACCAAGAAGTCTATAAAATACTAGTTACTGAGACTGATTATCTAAGCGGAGAAAAAATAGCTGAGAGATTAAACCTATCTCGAACTTCAGTATGGAAGGCGATCCAACGTCTCCAACAAGAGGGACTGGAGATTGACAGTATCAAAAATCGTGGGTATAAACTTCTGGACGGAGACCTTATCTTGCCTCAGGAAATCGAAGCGAATAGTCCCATTACTGTCCAGTTTAAACCCTCAACAAAATCTACCCAAACTGATGCTAAAGAGGCTATGGAAGCTGGTGCCAAAGGGGATAAACTCTACCTTTCCACTAGCCAAACTATGGGACGTGGCCGTTTTCAACGTCCTTATTACTCACCTGATAGGGGGGGGATTTACATGTCCCTTCACCTACAACCCAATCTCCCTTATCAGAATCTTCCAGCCTATACACTTCTGACAGCTGGAGCTATCTACAAGGCTATCAAAAACCTTAGTTTAATCGACGTCGATATCAAGTGGGTCAATGACATTTATCTGAACCAGAAAAAAATTGCTGGTATTCTAACAGAAGCCATTACCTCTGTCGAAACTGGACTCGTTACAGATGTTATCATTGGGGTCGGAATCAACTTTTCGATCGCTGAATTTCCCAAGAATCTACAAACTAAAGCTGGAAGCTTATTTTCTCAACATACTCCCATTACTCGCAATGAATTGATTGCTGAAATCTGGAAATGTTTCTATGAAACAGAAGCCGATGAACTCCTCTACCTCTATAAAAAGCACTCTATCGTTTTAGGAAAAGAAGTCTCTTTTAAGCAAGATCACCAAACTATTTCAGGAAAAGCCTGTGACATCTCTGACCAAGGACAACTGCAGATAGAATTAGCCAAGGGGAAAAAGATTTGGCTCAATAGTGGTGAAGTTTCGCTGACTAAATGGTAGTTTTCCTAGATCAAAAAAATCGACCTTTATTATTGAAGGTCGATTTTTTGATCTGTTATTTTTTCAAACGTTCAACGTCACGTGCAATGACCAATTCTTCATCCGTTGGAATTACCAGTACACGTACACTTGCTGCATCTGTCGAAATATCTCCGGTTGCACCAAAGACATTTTTCTCTGGATCTACATCACAACCGAACCAAGAAATTCCTGAAATAACATCTTCACGTACATTAGTAGAATTTTCACCGATACCTGCTGTGAAAATAATAGCATCTGCTCCATTTAGGACTGCAAGGTATTGACCAATATGTTTTTGGATACGGTCAACATACATTTCATAAGCCAAAGTAGCATCGTGATCTCCTGCCTCCATAGCAGCAATTACATCACGCATGTCACTAGATTTACCAGAAACACCCATCAATCCTGACTCACGATTGAGAATACGACTGATGTCCTCAGGCTTGTTAAAGTCCTCTGTATATTGCATTAAATAAGGAATGATGGCTGGGTCAATATCCCCTGTACGAGTTCCCATCATTACACCACCAAGCGGAGTGAATCCCATTGAGGTATCAACAGATTTCCCACCCTTAACAGCTGTAATAGAAGCACCATTACCGATGTGACAAGTGATTAACTTCAACTCTTCAAGTGGACGACCCAAGAGTTTTGCTGCTTCTTGAGCAACGTACTGATGGCTAGTTCCATGGGCTCCGTACTTACGAACCTTGTTTTCTGTGTAATATTTTGTTGGTAGAGGATAGCGATAAGCTTTCTCTGGCATACTTGTATGGAAGGAAGTATCAAAAACAACGACACTCGTAATATCTGGCAACAATTCTTTGAAGGCGCGAATACCCGCAGCGTTTGCAGGATTGTGCAATGGGGCAAGAAGACCTAACTCTTCAACTTTTTCAATTACATCACCTTCCACGACTGTAGACTCTTTGAAGTACTCTCCACCTGCAACGACACGGTGTCCAACACCAGTAATTTCATCATAAGATTTAATAATATCAAAACGAATCAAGTCATCAAGTAAGATTTTTACAGCCAAGGTGTGGTTTTCAATATCAAGAACTTGTTGCTCTGAACGACCATCGAACTTAACTGTAGAAATAGAATCTTTCAATCCAATTCGCTCAATCAACCCTTTTGCTAATACCTTTTCTTCTGGCATTTGGTAAAGTTGCCATTTCAAGCTAGAGCTTCCAGCGTTAATTGCAATGGTTTTTGTCATAATGTTTCCCCTTTTTTAAGCGTTTTCAACTATTATATCAAAATTTATACTAGATTTCATGTTCTTGACACCAATTTTGAAAATTTTCCTTAAATTCCAACAAAATTTCAGGATCCCGAAGGCTAGTAAGTGGATAAACAAAGGGCTCTGTCCCTTCTCCCACCTTCTTTTGCAAAACAAAAATGGTCTTAGACTGGGCTCCTTGAGCGAATAGATCCTCTGGTAAAGCTATGATAGCGACTAGTTGAGCTTGATCAGTCAGCCAGGATTTCAAGAGATCACTCTGAGGACTCGTCAAAAGATCTGTTGGAGCAAGGAAAATAGCATAGCCTCCCGTCTTCAGATACTTGAGCGATTGCTCCATTAATAGATGATGAGCGTAAGTATGTTCATCCTTTGCTGCCACTTGGTAACGTGAGGCAATCTGATCGTCTGGGTAGTAGCCAATCGGGAGGTCGCTCACAATAATATCACTTTCTTTTAATACTTGTGGACGTACTGCATCTCCTTGGACAAAGCCCATTTGAAGATCCATAACTTCTGCCATGCTTGCAGCCAGATCGATCAAGAGGTCATCTAGTTCAATCCCAAGGTAATCTACCTTTTTATTCATGGACCTTAAGAAGCTAGCGCCCAGAATTCCCATCCCAGACCCCAAATCTAATAAACTTAGATTCTCAGCAGGCCACAGTTGCTCTATCAGAAAAATCATCAAGTGACCAATGGCATCTGGTGTAAACTGGTGATTTGCTTGGAGAGGTTCTGTTTGCGCTGCCTTCATTAACAAGAATTGGTAGGTTCGTAACCACTCTTCTTTTCGAAGAGCCAATCGTTTTAATGCTTGATTGTTTTTCTTGATATCTTCCAGATTTGTCTGACCATCCAGATAGATTCCATTTTGCTCAATCAAGGCATCGTAAAAATTTGTCGTCAAATCATTTTGAATGATTTGGACATTTTCTAGTAAATAGGTATATGCTTGTTCAATTTTTTCAAAATCCATACCCTTATCTTACCAAAAATAATGTCCTTTTTCCAGATTTTCATGATAGTGAAAACAAATTAAAACCTCTGAGATGACTCTCAAAGGTTTAATCATGACTATTTACTATTTTCGACAGCTGCTGTTACAAAAGCAGTGTAGAGTTCTTCTGGGCGGTTTGGACGACTTGAAAGCTCTGGGTGGTACTGACAAGCCACAAAGAATTTATTTTCTGGAATTTCCACAATTTCGACCAAGCGGTTGTCTGGTGAAACACCTGAAAAGACAAAACCTGCTCCTTCAAACTGTTCACGGAAGGCATTGTTAAACTCATAACGGTGACGGTGACGGCGTTGGACCACTTCTTTGTTATGATAAGCTGCCGCTGCCTTAGAACCACGTTTTAACTTAGAAGGATAAAGTCCCAAACGAAGGGTACCACCCATGTCCTCAACATCAATCTGATCACGCATGATATCGATGATAGGGTATTTGGTATCAGGATTTAGCTCTGCTGAATTAGCTCCTTCAAGACCTAAGACATTACGGGCAAACTCGATACAGGTCAACTGCATACCCAAGCAGACTCCCAGCATTGGTACATCATTTTCACGCGCATAGCGAATCGCTTCAATTTTTCCTTCTGTTCCACGTTGACCAAAACCACCCGGCACAATGATTCCGTCAGCGTCCGATAGAAGTTCTGCCACATTGTCAGCTGTCACATCGTTAGCATTAACCCAATCAATCTTGACTTCTGCATCATTGGCATAACCAGAGTGTTTCAAAGCTTCAACAACTGAGATGTAGGCATCTTGCAACTCAACATACTTACCGACAAGGGCAATCTTGACTTGTTTTTTGAGGTTCATAACCTTGTCAACCATAGCTGACCACTCTGCCATATCTGCTGCAGGCGCATCAATTTTCAAATGGTCACAAACAATTTGATCCATGCCTTGTGCCTGCAGATTAAGTGGGATTTGGTAAAGATGATCCACATCCAAGGACTCAATAACTGCTTCTGGTGCCACATCACAGAACTGGGCTAGTTTATTTTTAATTCCTTGTCCAGCTGGCTTTTCAGTACGGATGACTAACATATTAGGCTGGATTCCCAGACCACGCAATTCTTTGACAGAGTGTTGAGTTGGTTTGGTTTTCATTTCACCAGCTGCCTTGAGGTAAGGAAGCAAGGTCGTATGGATATACATAACATTATCTGCACCCACATCTGCCTTCATCTGACGAAGAGCTTCTAAGAATGGAAGGGACTCGATATCGCCGACTGTTCCACCAACCTCTGTAATAATAACATCAGAGTCAGTCGTAAGAGCAGCACGCTTGATTTTTTCTTTCAAGGCATCTGTAATATGAGGAATAACTTGGACAGTTGCTCCAAGGTACTCTCCACGGCGTTCCTTACGAAGAACTTCGCTGTAGATTTTACCAGTTGTCACGTTTGAGTATTTGTTGAGGTTGATATCGATGAAACGCTCATAGTGGCCTAGGTCCAAATCTGTCTCAGCCCCATCATCTGTTACAAATACTTCTCCGTGCTGGTAAGGGCTCATGGTTCCTGGGTCAATATTGATATAAGGGTCAAATTTTTGAATGGTCACCTTCAAACCACGGTTTTTCAAAAGACGCCCAAGGCTCGCTGCAACGATCCCTTTCCCAATAGACGATACCACACCACCAGTGACAAAAATATATTTCGTAGACATAGATTCCTCTTTCTAAAATGCTCAAGGTCTTGTTCACTAACAGGGGATTGAGAAAACAAGACCTTCATCAATAACTACACCCCAAGAAGAAAAGCTTCCTGGAAAAACAAAAATAGCTCCCTAATAACTAGGGAGCTCCGACCTCTAAAAGAGGTGCCCGAACAATATATTACCTCAAAATGAATCATTTGTCAAATAGAACAAATCGTTGACTTGGCATTCTATTTTGCATAACTCATTCAAACTAAAAAGAGTCTGGGACTAGGAAATCGAGACTTGATAGACCGATTCCAGCTCCAACTCCTTTTTATTTTTATTCTTCCTCTTCTTCAGAGTCTTCGTCGTCTTCTTCATTAAGATCGACTTCTTCATCTAGATCATCTGGGGCGATTTCATTGATTTCAGCATCGTAGGCTTCCACTTCATTCTTCTCATCATCTGGATTTTCATCATCATAAGAAAGAGCTGGATCTTCTTCGTATGCATCCTCATCTTCTGGATCATCTGCACTGTAATCAATAGCATCTGCATCACCATCCATGAAGGCGTTGACACGTTTTTTCTTAGCCTTAGGTGTTACTTCTTCATCATCACTTTCTTCAAGAGCAATGATTTCCTCATCGATTTCATCAACTCCATACCATGAACGAAGACCCCATTTGTTATCTCCAAGTGAGATAAAGCTACCGTCAAAGTTCAACTCTGTGTAGAACAAAGGCAAAGCTTCACGAATATCGCTATTAGAGGTACCGAGATAGTTTTGGATTTCATTAACCAAATCACTAAAATGCATTTCGTGATCACGACCACGGAGTTCCAAGATGGCACGAGCCACCTCAATCATAGATAGTTCACTTTTTTCTTGCCCAGCAAATACTTCTAATTCCAAAGCGTTTCTCCTCATTTTTTACTACTAACGCCAGAGTGGATAAACTCTGATCTCATTTTATCATGTACTCTTTATTGTACGATAATTTTGCTTAATAGTCAAAGGTTTAGGAGAAATAAATATGAAATATTTCAGCTAATTAATACTCAATGAAAATCAAAGAGCAAACTAGGAAGCTTACTTGAATACGGCAAGGCGACGCTGACGTGGTTTGAAGAGATTTTCGAAGAGTATAAAAGACCTGGGAGATACACTCACAGGTCAGATACTTTATTTATAACTTAAAGCTCGTTTAAAGGTTTTCCAGATCCCCAAATCATCCGTTTGAAGGACCAAACTAGCATACATGCGTCCGATAAAGACTGTTGCAGTTACTGCAAAAATAACCGTTATAGCAAGCGAAATCCAAGCTTCTAGTCCATTTGCGTAACCATTGATAGCTCTGAAAGGCATAAAGAAGGTTGAGACGAATGGAATGTAAGAACCGATTTTCAAGATTAAATTATCACCAGAAGTTCCTAATACTGTTACCCCTATGAAACCTACCATAATCAAAAGCATCAAAGGCGATAAGGCCTTACCAGAATCTTCTGGTCGAGAAACCATAGAACCTAAGAAGGCAGCCAAGACTACATACATAAAGAGACTAACCAAGACAAACAACAAGGTATTGATCGAAAAGGCTTCTCCCAAGTGATTTAGAATACCTGAATTTGCCAAGATAGGCATATCCTTAAAGAAGAAAATAGCTCCAAGACCACCTACAACATAAATACCAATATGAGTCAAAATGACTAGAAGTAAGGCAATCATGCGGGCGTAGAAATAATGGCTAGCACGAATACTTGAGAAGACCACTTCCATGATTTTGGTTCCTTTTTCACTAGCTACCTCTTGAGCAGTGACACTAGCATAAGTAATCAAAATCATATAGAGGAAGAAACCTAGTCCTGCAGCCGCAAAGGTTTGGACCATCTTTTTATTTTCCTTGGCTTCATCAATCTGTTCTGTGAATTGAACCGTTTGAGCCAAGCGTTTTTCCTGTTCCTGAGACAAATTTGCTTCTGAACGGTTGAGTTGGGATTGAAGTTCATTCAACTTAGCGGTCACTGCTAACTTAATGCCACTCTCTAGTGAAGTCTCACCATGATAGACTGCCTTGAGGACACTATTCTCCTGGTCAATGGTCAGATAGCCTTTTATTTTCTCATCCTTGATAGCGGCTTGAGCACTTACTTCATCCTTATAGTCAAAGTTAAGACCATTGGTCGATTTAAGTTCTTCTGTAACAAGAGGAACAGAACTAACTACTGCTACCTTACTATTTTGAGCCAAGGAAGAACCTTGGAGAACACCAATTCCTCCAGAAAGACCTAAAAAGAGGAAAGGCGAAATCACCATAAAGAAGAAACTCCAAGACTTGACATGTCTTAGATAGGTTTCTTTGATTACAACCCACATATTTCTCATACTTCCACCCCTGATTCTAATTTAAAGATTTCATCGATTGTTGGAGCTTGTTGATCAAAAGTCGCGATATATTGACCTTGAGTCAAGATTGGGAAGAGTTCTCTACCTGCACTTTCATCATCTAAAATCAACTTCCAGCTACCTTGCTTGGTCAAGCTAACCTGTTTGACATGAGGAAGGCTCTCCAGTTCTTCCTTGCTTCGTTCACTTGAAACAAAAAGTCGTGTTTTGCCGTATTGATTTCGGACCTCTTGAACCGGTCCATGCAAGACCACACGCCCATCACGAATCATGAGGATATCATCACAAAGTTCTTCGACATTGGTCATGACATGGTCAGAAAAGATAATGGTCGCGCCACGTTCTTTTTCTTTCAAGATAACCCGCTTAAGAAGTTCGGTATTAACTGGATCCAAGCCACTAAAAGGCTCATCTAGGATAATCAAGTCTGGTTCATGAATCAAAGTGATAATCAACTGAATCTTCTGTTGATTTCCTTTTGAGAGACTTTTAATCTTGTCCGTCAGTTTCCCCTTAACTTCCAGTTTTTCCATCCATTGAGGGAGTTTTTCTTTGATTTCCTTGGTGTCCATGCCTTTTAGGGTCGCCAAGTAACGAACTTGTTCAAGGACTGTCAATTTAGGCATAAGACTGCGTTCTTCAGGGAGATAACCAATGCGAGCATAGGTCTCCTGACGAATGTCTTGACCATCAAGCTCAATCTCCCCTTGATAGTCTAAAAATTTCAAAATACTGTGAAAAATAGTTGTTTTCCCAGCTCCATTTTTACCAACCAGCCCTAAAATACGCCCTGGTCGTGCTTGAAAGTCAACACCAAACAAAACTTGCTTAGGCCCAAAACTTTTCTCTAGATTTCTTACTTCGAGCATCATCCACCTCCGAAATTTATTGCATTCATTATACTCCTTTTTGATAGCATTTACAATGATTTATGTACATTTTTAAATCTTGATTTCAAGAAGGATATTTTCTGGATAGGAACTTTATTAGCTTATCACCAAGCATTTTAGTTCTCCAGATTTTAAGTGATAAATTTATTATACTCATTTCTTGATAAATCCGTTGGCTATGTCCTCAAATGTTCATTTTCAGTCCTGAATTGTTACTACTAATCTTCATCATTCTGCCTAGCTTATCGTGCTCTTTTATGGTATATTTTTGATAGACTATAGATTATCATAAGCAAGGAATCTCATATGAAAAAAGACTTAAACTCGAACCAAACAACAATAACTTAATCATTTGGGAAGCTGAACAGCCAAAAGCCATTCTTCAGCTTGTACATGGAATGGTAGAGTACGTGGAACGATATGAAGAATTTGCTCTAGCCATGAATAACGAAGGCTTTACTGTTATCGGCCATGATCATCTCGGCCACGGCTATACTGCTCAAAATCCAAGTCAACTCGGAGTCTTTCCTGAATCTCCCGAAGAACTCATCGATGATATTGAAAGAGTGACCTCTTTTATTCAAGAAAGCTATCCAGAACTTCCAATCGTCCTTCTAGGGCATTCTATGGGTTCTCTTATGTGTCGCTATTATGTAGCTAAACGAAAACCACCTATCAATGCCTTGATTATCATGGCGACTGGCCAACAGCCTCAATTTCTGACTAGTTTCGCTCTCATACTAACAGAATGCATCCGACTTATAAAAGGGAATAAACACCGTAGTAAACTCTTGACTTATCTATCAACTGATAGCTTTAATCGAAGTATTAAGAATCCTAAAACATCTGTCGATTGGCTCTCAAAAAATGAGGAATCCAATCATGCTTATCTGAAGGATCCATTCTGTCAATTCATACCTACTATTCCTATGTACAGATCTATTTTTTACTTTTCTAACCAAGTAGCGAGTAAACAAGTGATCGATGAGATTCCAAGCCAACTCCCAATTCTCGTGATTTCAGGACAAGAAGACCCTCTAGGCGAAAATGGTAAAGGTATAGAGAGATTTGTAAAACTCCTAAAGGCTTCACATTCGAAAGTAAGCCTTCGATTAGTTGAAGAGGCTCGTCACGAAATTCTAAACGAGAATAATCGAAACGATACCTATCACTTCATAGCTGATTGGATGACAAAAAATACCGATGTCTGATCATCTTGTAACAGTATTAAAAAGAAGTTGTTTCCCCGTCAATTTGATTCAATCATCAGGCTAAAGCTTGATGATTTTTTTTACTAAAAAATCCATCCCTAGGGATGGATTGAAGGTTTTTAACGCACTTCTGCATTCACTTTTTCTTCAAGTGATGCTTGAATTTTTTCCATGTAGCGTGCGACTTCTTCGTCAGTCAAGCTATCTTCTGGATTTTGGAAGGTCAAGCTATAAGCCATTGACTTCATACCAAGTCCTAGTTTTTCGCCTGAGAAGACGTCAAAGAGTTTGATATCTGTCAAACGTTTCACGCCTGCAGATTTGATGGCATCAACTACATCTTGGTGAGTCACTTCTGCTTTCAAGAGAAGAGCAATATCACGGCTGACTGCTGGGAATTTAGTAATTTCCACAAATGGAGCGGCTGGTTGAAGAGCTGTCTCAATAGCTGAAAGGTTGAGCTCTGCCACATAGGTTTCTGGAATGTCGTAAGCCTTGGCTGTAACAGGATGTACTTGACCGAGGAAACCAAGGACTTGGTTACCGAGTGAGATCAAGGCTGTACGTCCTGGATGAAGACTAGCAATTTCAGAGGTTGCTGTATAAGCCACTTCAAGACCCAAGCGAGCAAAGAGAGCTTCCAAAATTCCCTTAGCATAGAAGAAGTCAACAGGAACTGCTGCTGTTTGGAAGTCTTTTTCAGCGACTAAGCCAGTCAAGGCAAAGGCAAAGCTGTTAATTTCATTTGGCAATTCTTCTTTTGGATTACCAGTTTGCTCGAAAACTTTTCCAATCTCATAAAGAGCCAAGTTTTTATTCTTACGTGCTACGTTGTAGGCAACTGTATCCAAAATACCTGAAACCATATTTTGACGGAGAACTGAACGGTCCACAGTCATTGGCCACATCAATTCTGTCAAATGACTTGGCTGAATCGTAAATTCAACCGCTTTTTCAGGAGTTGTAAGAGCATAAGTGATGATTTCTGTCAATCCAGCACCTTCAGCAATGGTACGAACCTGACGACGAAGTTTTTGTGTCGCAGTCAATTCACCAGCGGTACCATCGTCTTTTGGAAGACTGGTTGGCAAGCGATCATAGCCATAGATCCGAGCGATTTCTTCAAAGAGGTCAGCCTCGATAGTGATATCCCAACGACGACGTGGCACGCTTACTGTAAATGATTCTGCATTGCCAGAAAGGCCAAAGCCAAGACGACGGAAGACATCTTCCACATCAGCATAGGAAAGTTCTGTTCCAAGGACACGGTTGACGTCTGCAAGTGTCGAAGAAACTTCCACATCAGAAGTGTCAAGCTCACCTGCTGAAACAATCCCCTTACGTACTGTTGCACCTGCAAGCTCAGCAATCATGCTTGCTGCCGCATCAAGGGCTTCATTGACAGTAGCCACATTGATCCCTTTTTCAAAGCGAGAAGACGACTCAGAACGAAGGTTGAGGCGACCACTAGTCTTGCGGATAGATTTGCCATTGAAAACAGCAGCTTCAAGGACAACACGACTAGAGTTTTCAGAGATTTCTGTTGCTTGACCACCCATAACACCTGCAAGGGCTACTGGCTTGTCTGCGACAGTGATGACTAGGTCATTTGTTTCCAAGTCACGTTCTTCACCATCCAAGGTCACTAATTTTTCACCAGCACGCGCTTCACGCACACGGATGTCAGTTCCTTCAAAGGTATCCAAGTCAAAGGCGTGCATTGGTTGACCAAAGTAGAGAAGGATGTAGTTTGTCACGTCCACTACGTTATTGATTGGACGGATTCCTTCGTTCATGAGAAGGTTTTGCAACCATTGTGGACTTGGTGCGATGATCACATTGTCCAAGATACGAGCTGCATAGTAAGGAGCCTTGTCTGTGTCAATGCTGACAGAAAGAGC
Source organism: Streptococcus infantis (assembly GCF_047464615.1). GTDB lineage: Bacteria > Bacillota > Bacilli > Lactobacillales > Streptococcaceae > Streptococcus > Streptococcus infantis_Y. The sequence goes on along the minus strand of NZ_JASHBO010000006.1, from coordinate 21,243 downwards.
ATCAGTTGCAGCTTGATCAGTTTCAGTCAAAGTAAAGTCTTTAAAGTTGACTTCCTTGTCATAGATAGCGGCTACTTCATACGCCACTCCACGCATAGAAAGAGCATCTGCACGGTTTGGAGTGATGGAAAGCTCGATGATTTCATCATCCAAGTCTAGATAGGAGAAGACTTCCTCACCTGGAACAGCAGTTTCTGGCAAGATTTGGATGCCATCTGCAAATTCTTTCGGTACAACGGAGTCAGAAATACCCAACTCACCAAGTGAACAGATCATCCCAAGGGATTCCAAGCCACGGATTTTCCCTTTTTTGATTTTGTAGTTGTCTGCAATACGAGCACCTGGAAGTGCCACCATAACCTTGATTCCTGCACGCACATTTGGTGCTCCACAGACGATTTGACGGGCTTCTTCTTCACCCACATTGACTTGGCAGACATGCAAGTGTGTTTCTGGCACATCTTCACAAGACAAAATCTCTCCGACGACAATTTTTGAGAGACCAGCAGCAGGTGATTCTACACCTTCTACTTCGATCCCTGTGGTTGACATTTTTTCAGCCAACTCTTGTGATGGCACATCAATGTCCACCAATTCTTTTAACCATTTATATGATACTAACATAATTTAGTTTCCCAGAATGACCGTTGCCACTCTAGTTTTTTTCCTTTCCTATCATTTCATATAGAAGAATCATCTTCTTACCTTAATTTCTTTTTCAGTAACCAATCCGTATCTACCTTTTGCCCAACCAGAAAACTATGTTGGCTAAATTTTTCAAAACCATATCGATTATAAAATGCTTGAGCTTTTGTATTATGCTCCCAAACACCTAGCCAAGCCCAGGAAAAACCATTGTTTTCGGCAAGCTCCAAAGCGAATTCAAATAGTTGCTTACCAAGTCCAAATCCTTGATATGCTTGTAGCACATAGAGGCGTTGAATTTCAAAAGCGTTCTCTAATTCTTTCTCAGTTTGAGCATTTCCCCAGTTGACTTTGAGAAAACCAGCTATCTCCTCTTCATGTATAATGAAATAGGTCGCTGATTCAGGATTTTCCAACTCAGCTGACAAAACTCTCAGACTATAGGCCTCTTCAAAGTATTCCTGTAACTGCTCTTCCGTATTATCATGAGCAAATGTTTCACGAAAGGTTTGTTTGGCAACCTGGGACAACACCCCAACATCTGCAATTTCTACTTTTCTAATCATTATTTAAACTGTTCCGAGAAGCGGACATCTCCTTGGTAGAATCCACGGATATCGTTGATTCCGTAACGGAGCATGGCTACACGCTCTTGACCAAGACCAAAGGCAAATCCAGAGTAAACAGTCGCATCGATACCACTCATTTCAAGAACACGTGGGTGAACCATACCGGCACCCATAATTTCGATCCAACCTGTTTTCTTACATACGTTACAGCCTTCTCCACCACACTTGAAGCAGGAAACATCCACCTCAACAGATGGCTCTGTGAATGGGAAATAAGATGGACGCAAACGAATTTGACGCTCTTCACCAAACATTTTTTGGACAATCAACTGAAGCGTTCCTTGAAGATCTGCCATAGAGATGTTTTTCCCAACAACCAAACCTTCGATTTGGTGGAACTGGTGACTGTGGGTCGCATCGTCCGTATCACGACGGAAAACACGCCCTGGCGAGATCATTTTCAAAGGACCTTTTGAAAAATCATGTGCATCCATGGCACGCGCCTGAACTGGAGACGTGTGGGTACGGAGTAAGATTTCTTCTGTGATATAGAATGTGTCCTGCATATCACGGGCTGGGTGGTCTTTTGGAAGGTTCATACGCTCAAAGTTGTAGTAGTCTTGCTCCACTTCAAAACCATCCACGACTTGATACCCCATACCGATGAAAATATCTTCGATTTCTTCACTGGTTTGTGTGAGAACATGACGGTGACCAGTCGCAACTGGGCGACCTGGAAGCGTCACATCGATACTCTCACTTGCTAATTGAGCTGCAACTTTCTTTTCTTCCAAGAGCTTAGCAGTTTCTTCAAAGGCTGCTGTCAAGACATCACGAGCTTCATTGACGTGTTTTCCGATAATTGGACGCATCTCAGCAGAGACATCTTTCATCCCCTTGAGGATTTCAGTAAGCGAACCTTTTTTACCAAGGACAGAGACACGCAATTCTTGCATCTCTTTTTCATTTTCAGCAGTAATCTGCTTCAAGCTAGCCAGCGTTTCTTCACGAAGCGCTTTTAATTGTTCTTCAATAGTTGACATAATTCCTCCATCAGTCTCTCGTAGATAAAAAGAAAACCACATGCCAAAAACTCCATTCGGAGCGTTGACACGCGGTACCATCCGTTTTTATCTGACAAGTCAGACCTTTATTTCTGAATCCATAGGCAAGTGAATTCACCCAGCTTTCATATAGAGAGCTTTCAGTCACGGCTCTCCTCCCTGATATACTTCCCCTGAGATACTAGTCTTGCAGATTCCTATTTAATTATTATTCATTTTATCAAATTTTAAGTAATCTTGCAAGATGTTTTGCGACTAATCAACATAGTCTCCACCTTCAAAACCGTAATACTCTTCCAAACTGAGGCCACTTGCTGCAATTTCTTTGGCTTCTTTGCCAACATAGCGAAGGTGCCATTCTTCAGCCATATATCCTGTTTCTTTTTCCTTACCTTTAAGATAACGAACTACAAAGCCATAGTCAGCAGCATGATCCAAGAGCCATTGAGCTGCTTTTTCTTCTGTCACTAAGTCTCCATCTGTGCCGATAAGGTCGAAAGCAAGACCAGTTTGGTGTTCACTATATCCAGGTCGTGCAGAATAGCGGTCAGCCTCTGCCTTTCCGTCTTGATTGACATAATCTTGATACAATTTAACCTGAGTCTCATAACTTCTAAATCCACTATAGTGGTCGCTGATTGGGAAACCTGCTTGCTGCATAGCTGCAATAAGTTTCAACAGTTCTGCCTTAGCGGTAGGATTTTCTCCTGGATTATAATCTTTAGATAAGGGATAGTGTTTATTAGCGATAACAATTTCATCGTACTTGCCTTGAATGCTATAGTAATCTCCCTTATTGACCACTTCCGCTTTCTTTTGACTAGCTTCCTGAGATTTACTTCCCGCGGTTCCTTCTTGGACAGTTGATTGCTCTGAAGAACTTTTTGCGTCAGAAGTTGCTGGTTTTTCTTGCGAACAAGCCGCCAATGTTAGGGCTAGTAGTCCAGACAAGATAAGGTATCTTTTTTTCATGATTTATCCTTTCATATGATAACTTTATCCAATGCAACAGATAAAGTTTGAATTAAGTTTTCTAATTGTTTCGGTTGCGCTTGACAATCTTCTGCTGCCATTTCTTCCCATGGAACCCACCAGACTGGACCACGCCCATTAAGACCGTGTCCCTTCATATCACCAGCTCGTCTAGGAAAAATATGCCAGTGGACATGAGCGTCTCCATTTCCCAACAACTCTACATTCATCTTTTCAGCAGAAAAAGCTTTAGAAACAGCTTCCTGCACCAAACTCATTCCCTCTAAAAATTGAAGTTTGACACTTGGATCTAGATGATGTAGTTCTGTGACATGTTCCTTGGCTAAGAATAGAGTGTAACCTTCAAAATACTGGTGGTCACCAATGACAACATAGCCTGTTTCTAATTCCTTGACAAAGTAGGGATTATCACCAGACTTGATGAGTTCAATTCGATCACAAATCAAGCACATCTTAGTCCACCAAGTCACTCTTGAGATAAGCATCCACCATACGCTCAGTAGCCACTACAGAATCAATATGAGTTCGCTCGTAAGAATGGCTTGATTCAATACCTGCTCCTAGAAGAGCATGCTTGACCTCTGCTCCAGCTGACATCGCTGCAGAAGCATCAGAACCGTAAAATGGATAGATATCTAGCTTAAATGGAATGTCTTGCTCTTTTGCGAGAGCTACCAAGTGTTGACGGAATTCATAGTGGTAAGGACCAGAAGCATCTTTAACACAGATTGACACTGTGTACTCATCCGTCTGCTGGTCATCTCCCATTGCTCCCATATCCACAGCCAGATATTCGACAACTTGACTAGGGATACTTGAGTTAGCACCATGTCCCACTTCTTCAAAGACTGAAAAGGCAAAATGCGTAGTTACAGGAAGTTCAATCCCTTCTTCTTTGTAAACTTTGAGAAGATTAAGAAGAATAGCTGCGCTGACCTTGTCATCTAAATGACGAGACTTGATAAAGCCTGTCTCAGTCACGACAGTTCGTGGGTCAAAGCTGATAAAATCTCCAACCTCGATACCGAGTGCACGTGTTTCTTTTTCATTGGTCACTTTTTCATCCAAACGAACTTCCATATTGTCCTGTGTGCGTTCAGCAGTTCCAGCATCTTTGTAAACGTGACAAGAAGTTTGGTGGATCAAAATCGTACCTGATACGGTTTTACCTGTGCTAGCTACATGGACCGTGCAGTTTTCGCCTTCAATCATGTTCCAAGGATAGCCACCAATACGATCCATCTTGAGACGACCATCTGGTTTAACAGCACGAACGATAGCTCCCAAGGTATCCACATGAGCAGTCACATAGCGTTGTTGCTCATTATTTTTACCTTTAATGGTAACATTCACTCCACCTTTAGCAGTACGGATAGGTTGATAGCCTAGTTTTTCAAGCGTCTCAACTAAATAATTCGTAATTTCACGCGTAAAACCTGTTGGTGACGCAATAGCAGTTAGTTCTTTGATATATTCTACAGTTTGATTCATTTCTTCACCTCTTTTGCTACCTATTATAACACATTTATCATCGGATAAAAAAAGAAAATCACTCCTGTAGACTTAGCTACAAAAGTGATTTTAGTGATTATTCCATTTCAAAAGCTTCACTTTCTTGTTTATTTGGAAGAACAAGAGAAAGTAGAATACCGATAATAGCTGGTACCAACCATGGCAGAGAAGCCTCCGCAAATGGTAGAGCGTTCACGATATTTGCAAGGACCTCAACTTTAAAAGTAGATCCTAAAACACTTGCAATAGCAATTGCTGTGACAATGCCAACCGTTAATTGCATTCCTGGTTTTGAAAGAGCAACAAACTTGTTCACAATCACAATCATGACAATGGCAATCGTAATTGGGTACAAAATAACGAGAACTGGTACAGAGTACTTAATAATAGCACTCAAACCAAGATTTGCAATAGCAAAACCAATCAAGGTAAAGACTGTCGCATAAACCTTGTAGCTGACTTGTGGGAAACGTCCGTTAAAGAACTCGGCAGTTGATACAACCAACCCTACAGTCGTTGTAAAGCAAGTAACAGTTACCATAGCCGCAAGGAAAAGCTGAGCAGTAGAACCAAAGATTTCTTGAGTCGCTTGAGACAAGATATAAACTCCAGGAGTTCCACTCTTCATTGCTTCTTCTGTTACTGGGAAATGATTGCCCAAGAAACCTAGACCGATGTAAAGAGCACTAAATCCGAGTGCTACAACGATTCCAACAACCCAAATGGTTGAAATGTACTCTTTCTTACTTGAAAAACCAAGTTGTTTCAAGGTTTGTACCGCAATAACACTGAAGGCAACCGATGCAAGCGCATCAAGCGTATTGTATCCTTCAAGGAAACCTGCACCAAAGGCTGATGCTTGATAAGCTCCTGAGGCTGCTTGTGGTGCATTCCCACCATACTTGAAAGCTCCAAGGATAACCAGAATAACAATTAAGATGGCAAAAACAGGAGTCAAGATTCGACCGATACGATCCAAGATTTTTGAAGGATTCAACGAGATTAGGTAGGCAGCTACAAAGTAGAGAATGGTGAAGACAATCAAACCTAAACCTTTATCTGCTTGATCCAAGAGTGGACTAATACCAACTTCAAACGATGTCGTTGCTGTACGAGGGATGGCAAAGAATGGGCCAATCGACAAGTACAAAACTGCAAGATAAATCGTCGCAAACCATGGAGAAATTTTCTTAGAAATTTCATAGATATAACCCTTCGGATTAAGGGTTCCAATGATCAAGGTTAGGACCGCAATCCCAACACCTGAAAATACAAATCCTGCAATGGCAGGAAGGAAGTTTTCTCCAGACTGTGCGCCCAGAGTTGGAGGGAAAATCAAGTTACCTGCTCCAAAAAATATTCCAAACAGGAGTAATCCTGTTAAAGCACCTTTTTTAGCCATAAACTCTCCTTATTAAAAATAAAATACTTTCTTAGTATAACATGATTAAAGGCCAGAAAAGGCTGTCACGAAATAATTCTAAAATGTTTTCAATTTTCCGAATTTTAATACAAAAAAATCCTTCGAGTCCTTTCTCATTTTTAAAAGGTTTCGAAGGAAATTTTTCTTATTCTAAGGCATCCATGCCACCTTGGACATTGACAACCTCATAGCCTTGTTCTGCTAAAACTTGGCAGGCACGTGCGGAACGGATACCTGACTTACAAATCACATAGTAAGGCTGGGTTTTATCTAATTGTTCGTAAGTATCAGCCAGTTGACTGAGAGGGAAATTACGAGCACCTTCTAGATGAAGAGCCTCAAATTCCTCTACTTCTCTCACATCCAATACAGAAAGCGACTCTTTCTGATAAAGCTGGGAAAAATCGTTAAAAGTAATTTCTTTCATTTTTCTTCTCCGAGAATTTTTTGGATTCTATCTTTTAAGTCAGGCACCACTTCTGCCTCAAACCAAGGATTTTTTTTCATCCAAATTTGATTACGGGGTGATGGGTGTACAAGAGGGAAATAATCAGGCAAATAATCCTTGAACCGATGCACACGGTCTGTCACCTTACCACTAACTTTCTCATGTAGATAGTAGGCTTGGGCATACTGCCCAATCAAGAGTGTTAATTGAATATCTGGTAACTCCTTCAAGAGTTTTGGATGCCATTTTTCTGCAAAACCTGGACGAGGTGGCAGGTCACCCGATTTCCCATGACCTGGAAAGTAGAAATCCATGGGCAGGACTGCAAAGTAACCTGAGTTGTAAAAAGTGTCTTCATCCACACCCAACCACTCTCGCAAACGATCGCCACTTTTATCCTTCCAGTACAACCCAGCTTCCTGAGTTTTAAGACCAGGTGCCTGTCCAATAATATTGATCCGGGCAGTCTTTGGTGCTGCAAAGAGAGGTTCAATCCCTTTCTCAGTATAGCTGGCATTCTGTGGATCCTCTATAATAGCTTGCTTGATTCTTTCAATTTGAGACATCTGTTTTCCCTCCAAAAAGAAGTCCAAGCATACAATCTCAGACTTCTATAGCATTATTTAATCAATTCGTAAATAGCTTCAGCGTAGATGGCTGCTGCACGGAAGAGATCATCCAAGGCAATAAATTCGTTGGCTTGGTGCATAGTATCGATAGAATCTGGGAACATAGCACCGTAAGCGACACCACGCTCTAACAAACGTCCAAATGTTCCACCACCGATGACTTGTTCGTGACCTTTAAGACCTGTTTGTTTTTCATAAACATTCAACAAGGTTTGAACGAGTGGGTCTTCCATTGGCACATAGTGAGGAGTGTGCCCATGTTCAGAAAGGCTAACTGAAGCAACAGGCAAGTTTTCAAGAACTGATTTGATTTGCTCTGGACTTGTTCCTTTTGGATAACGGAAGTTAAGGGCAATGGTATTGTCAGCACTTGTTTCATCAAAACGGAAGACACCAGCATTCATAGAAAGGGCACCCATCTTTTCATCCACATGAGCCACTTTCAAGTTTTTGCCTTCATGGTCATTCAAGAGAATCTTACCAGCAATGTCAAGGAAGTCTTTTGCAGGTCCTTCAAAAGCAAACTGGCTGAGGAAGAGAGCAAGGTAAGTTGCACCATTGACACCTGAAGCAGGCATAGCACCGTGAGCAGATTTACCGATAATCGTAACCTTGTACTTGCCGTTCTCTTCTTGAATTTCTCCTCTAAGCTTGTGCTCTGCAACAAAGGCATCTAGTTTCGCTTGCAAATCAGCCAAGTCACCTGAAACAACAGCTGTTGCTGATTCTGGCACCATATTTTCACGCAAACCACCTGTGAAGCTGTGAAGACGAGCTTCACCCTTGTTTTCACCAGCAAAGTGGAGGTATTCTGTGATATTTCCTTTTTCACCATTAATAATAGGGAATTCAGCATCTGGAGAGAAACCAAAGTCTGGCTTCGCAAGTCCTACATGCTCAAAGTAGTAGTCCATATCTGCCCAGCCTGATTCTTCGTCTGTTCCCACGATGAAGCGGACTTTCTTAGAAGTTGGAAGACCAAGCTCTTTGATGATTTTCAAACCATAGTAACAAGCAGTTGTAGGACCCTTGTCATCTGAAGCACCACGCGCATAGAGACGACCATCCTTGATGGTTGGAGTATAAGGATCAGTGTCCCATCCGCTACCTGCTGGCACCACGTCCATGTGGGCAAAGATACCGAGAACTTCTTCCCCTTCACCAAACTCAAAATGTCCTGCATAGTTATCAACATTTTTTGTTGGGTAACCATCACGGTCTGCGATTTCAAGGAATTTCTCCAAGGCTTTTACTGGTCCAGGACCAAAAGGATGCTGCGCATCAGCCTTACTGTCATCACGTTCTGAGTTGATTTCCAAAAGGCTAAACAAGTCAGCCAAGAGGTCTTCTTTACGTTTTTCTACTTCTGCTGTAAAATCAATAACTGTCATTTTTTCTTCCTATCTTTTTTCGATAATTTCATCTACTGGCAAGCGGTAGCTTGGTTCCAACTTCTCGTCTGTGTATCCCACTGTAATCAAGAGCTCTGGACGGAAGCGTTCTTCAATTTCCAAAACTTCGTTGACTTTTGATTTGTCAAAACCAAGGATAATATTTGATCCGATTCCTTGGTCAGTCAATGCAAGGACTAAGTTCATCGCAACCAACCCTGCATTAAGGGCTAGGTAGTCACTGACTTGCTGTTCGTTATAACGTGCAAATTCTGCTGGAAGATTTTTCATAAAATATTGAAGCTGCTCTTCTGAGAAGTTCTTTGCTCCACCAACACGAGCAATCTTACGAGCGCGTTTAGCTAAGTCTGTGTCTGTAAACAAGGCAATGGTTACAGGTGCAGATGCTACTTGCTCAAAGTTTGAACCGAAAGCCAATTTTGCTAGTTCAGCATTTCTCTCACGAACCACAACAAACTTCCAAGGCTGGCTGTTGTGAGCACTAGGTGCCAAGGTTGCGATTTCAATAGCTGTGCGAACATCCTTCGGATCAACCGGTTTATCAATAAAATGCTTGGTCGCATGACGTTTTTTATTTAACTCAAGAAATTTCATAAGCAAGTTCCTTTTCTAATTCTACTGCTTCCATTTTACCATATTTTGAAAGAGCTTGCAGAGTTTTTTCATTAGTGAAACAAATTATCTTTTTTCAAATTCCACTTTCAGTTCTAGGCTCCATTTTAAAATTATAATGTTTCTCTATCATCTCCATAAAAAATATATATTAGATATCTGATTGATTGTCTGGTAAACTAGATACCATTATCTTATGAAAAAATTATTCTTATTATTAGCCATCAGTCCCTTGTTGATCGCCTGTGGACAAGCCAAACAAGATAGTACTTCTACTGCCACTGCTAGTCCTAAAACCATTGTCGTAGCAACTGCTGGAGACATCCCACCTTTTGATTTTGAAAAAGATGGTAATTTGACCGGATATGATGTTGAGGTTTTAAAAGCAGTCGATGAAAAACTGGATCAATACAAGATTGAATTTCAAAAAACAGCTTGGGAAAGTATCTTCCCTGGAGTGGATGCTGGCCGTTACCAAGCTGCTGCCAACAACTTGAGCTACACCAAAGAAATAACAGACAAATACCTCTACTCGCTACCTATCGCAAAAAATCCTTTGGTTCTTGTGAGAAGAAAAGACAAGGCACTTACTTCTCTTCAAGACATAGCTGGTAAAACAACCCAGGATGACACCGGAACTTCTACTGCCAAGGTCGTTACATACTGGAATCAAAACCACTCCGACAATCCTGCAACTATCCAATACTCTGGTGAGGATGTCGCTAAACGTCTGACTGATCTTTCAAATGGTGAATTTGATTTCCTAATCTTTGATAAAATCTCTGTTCAAAAAATCATCCAAGACCGAGGTTTAGACTTGAACATAGTCGACTTGGAAAGCAATGACAATCCAAACAACTACATTATCTTCTCAAGCGATCAAAAAGAATTTAAAGAACAATTTGACAAGGTCCTCAAAGAACTCTACCAAGACGGAACCCTTGAAAAACTCAGCAAAACCTATCTCGGTGGTTCTTACCTACCAGATCAATCTCAATTACAATAAGATATATTAAAAACGATTGGCTAGTCCAATCGTTTATTTAGTATCTGTTAATTAAAGCAACTCTTACAAAAAATCAAAATAATTCTTGACATCCTCTACATAGCCATGCTTGTCAATTAAACTAGCTAACAAATCTCTATTATGGCCTTGATAGTTGTCCTCACGTCGCAACTCTTCATACATTTCGATAAAAGGAAGGCCTTTTTCCTTGGCTGATTCTAACTCTGCTTCATAATCATAGGCAACCTTACGAAATTGGATATTGACCAATTCACCATTTTCAACTTCGAGTAAGGCATACTGGGCTCGGTGATTTTTCAGCTCTTTCCAGTTAAAATAAGGCATACCAATCGAACCTGGATTGATGATTTGTTGCCCTTTGCTACCATAACGCAAGAGCTGTTTATGAACATGACCATAGACCGCCACGTCCGTTACCTCATCTAGCAGTTGGTCAAATTTTTCGGTATTATTTTCAACCAGCAAATCACCACCATAATTTTTCTCAGGCAAATTATGTGAAAGAGAAAAGCGCAAGCCTTCAACTTCTTTCTTGGCTACCATAGGTAGATTTCTCAACCAATCAATATGCTCTGGGTTTAGACGCTCCATCAGATACTGAGTCATCCTGAGAAGCTGAATTTCTTTGGGATCCTCTAAACCATATTGTCCATCTAAAACCTCTAAAACACTATCATCCCAGTTTCCTCGAACGGATGCTGTAATGGGAAGGTCTTTCAAAAGAGCCACCAAGTCATTTGCTCCCGGTCCAGGTAGAAAAATATCTCCCAAAAGCCAATATTCAGTCGCTCCCAAATTTTTTGCGTCCTCAAGCACTGCAGCTAAGGCCGTCGTATTGCCATGAATGTCTGATAAAATTGCAATCTTATGGTTCATTTTCTGCTCTTTCTTTAGTGGATAGCTTTCAGTCTATCCAATTCACTCTTATAATTCTGTATTTTTCTTCATTATAGCATAAAATCGCTAGAAGATCTTCACATAGAAATATTATCACCAAGATTCTTTTAAAAATATGTCAAAAATAGTTGACATTTTATTTTCAAAAGAATATACTATAGTCAAATATATGTGACACAATCTAAAAAGGAGGAAGTATGAATCGTGTGAAAGAATTCCGCAAGGAACTGGGCAAGTCCCAACTCGAACTTGCCAAGGATATCGGCGTCTCGAGGCAAACCATCAACATGATTGAAAACGACAAGTACAATCCAACCTTGGAACTCTGTCTCAATCTCGCCCGCAGCCTCCAAACTGACCTCAACAGTCTCTTTTGGGAGGATGATTTTTAAAAAGGAGAAGAAAAATGAAAAAAGAAACCTTCACGGAAAAACTGATCAAACGCACTTACGGTATTTCTGATCCGCTTGACGAATACAAACGACGTGAGGCTGACCGCATCGGAAATAAAGTCTTTATGATTCTCTTTTATCTGATGATTTTCGGCAATGTTATTCCACTCGTTCTAGCCTATAAATATCCCCAACTAGTGGCTCTAGTCTATCCTCCTCTGATTTTAGTGATTGCCCTCATCGCTGCTGGCTATGTCACCTACCAAATGCAAAAAACAGGGATTACAACTATTGAACCAGATATGTTGAGTGAGAAAGAAAATAAGCAACTACACTACCCTGGTCTGAAAGCTGGTTTATTCTTTGGCCTATGGATGTTTTTTATAACCCCTCTTCTCCATATACTTACTGGTGAAGGTCAGGACTATTTCCATTCTCTTCTCACTATAAGAAATGGTTTAGCAAGCATTTTCGGTGCTATCTTCTTCGGAGCGAGCATACGGTTCCTCATTTCCCGTCGTATTGCAAGAGCTAAAAAAGAGCAGGATAAGGATTAGGACGTACCTTATGAAATCATTACTAACTTTACTTACCTATCATCTTTTGTTTGCTTCACTGCTCATCTTCATCATCGTTTCAGGGAATTTGCCAATCTACGATATAGTCCTCCTTCCAGTCTTTGTTCCAGCACTCAACAAAGGACTAACTTATCTAAAGATAGATTCCCAAAAAACGCGCATACTCAACTTAGCACTATTCTTTATGATTCTATCCTTTCTATCCTTACCACAACTGACACTCATTTCAAGTAATTGGAAATATTATATACTGCTAACTATCGCTATCCTTTCTTCTATCACTTATCTTTATTATCTCTATCAATTCGTAAAAGCAACAAAGTAACATCGTTTATTTAGGAGAAATTACCCATGAAAAAAGAACCCCTCAATGAAAAACTAATCAAACGTATCTATGGCATTTCAGGGCCACTTGATGAACACAAACGACGCGAAGCTGACCACATCGGGAATAAAGTCTTTATGATTCTCTTTTACCTGATGACTTTAGGCAATTTCATCCCCTTTGTCCTTGCTTATAAATATCCCCAAATGGTCGCTTTCGAATATCCAATCATTATTTTTCTGGTTTCCTTGATTTGTGCTATCTATGTCACTAGTCAAACTACAAAAACTGGTATTGCTGCTATTGATCCTGACGTGTTGAACCAGAAAGAAAAGAAACAGTTACGTAATCCTGGTCTTAAAGCTGGTCTTGGCTATGGAATAGCCATGTTCTTTGGAATGCCACTTCTCAATATCCTAATGGATGATAGCAAAAGCTATCTTACCGCTCTTTTGAATACAAGAAGCATCTTGTCAACCATCGTTGCAGCCTTCTTTTTCGGATTAACAGTACATATTGTCGTCACTCTTCGTATTCAAAAAGCTAGAGAAGATCAAGACGACGATTAGGAGGAAACTTATGAAATCTCTACAAACTTTAATTCTCAGCCATATTTTGGTCAGTATCTTTATGACAGTTTTCCTAGTTTATGGCCAAATTACGCGTCCTTTTCTGATCATCTTCCTCTTAGCCCTTCCTGTCTTGAACAAAGGACAAAGATTTCAGAAAATCACATCAAAAAAAATACGCCTCTTAAACGCATCTCTCTGCTTTATCCTCGTATCTTTCCCGCAACTGTTAACGAATTCTATGGATTGGAGATATCTATTATTTCTAACCATCTGTATCGTTTTTAGTCTAGTCTACTTCTATACTCTCTATCAACTCTTTAAAGAAGTTAATCAAAAACAAGGTTATTAAGAGGTCACTACCATGAAAAAAGAAGACTTAACCACTCGCTTAGTTCGAAATTTCTTTCATATTCAAGGCCCCTTTGATGAATGCCGTCAAGAGGTCATCTACAAGGCTTGCGCCCGTTCCATGGTCCAAATCTTTTACTCTTCCTTCTTCCTCTTCCTATTCTATCTGTTGTTTGGGCGCTTTATAGAGATAGTTCGAACGGCTATGCCCTATCTCTACTTCTTGATGATTTTTGCCCTCAGTCTCAAGGCAAGATATTCTACTAGAGGGCTCCACTTAGAAGATGATGATCAATCCGAGATTACACAAATCACTTACAGCAAGCATCAAATCAAGTTAAGAAGTTGGTTAGTTGGAATTAGCATCCCAACTCTCTACTTATTTATCCTATTTTCCAAAAAAGTAATCCTTGAAAATCACTCGATTACAGATTTCTTCTTGCAGTTTCTAGAACTCAAAATGATCGCACTTTTCCTACTAGTAGGACTTGGAGTAGGATCAATCTTCGGTACTATGACTTATTATTTTTTATCCGAACATGAAGAACAGTAGGAGAAAGCTGAACCAATTGATTGTTTCTATGCTCGACAACAAACCCCTAACACTTCAGTGCTAGGGGCTTTTTTAGTTCCTTAAATACCGCATATATTCTACTAATACATAGACAAGAATCGTTAAACAAATGATAATCTCTAACCAAACGAGAAGGTTTAGGACTGGAAACTGCAAGATGCCTTGGGCCATTTTCAATGAAGTTGCTGTGATGATAGTTGGGAAGGTTAGGGCTGAAAAAGCTGGTTGAAATCCCTGTTTTAAAATCCTTGGTAAACGACTGAGAACAAAGAAAAAGAAAGTTTGTGAAGCAAGGATCATGACTAGCAAAATCCAGACATGAAGAGCTGAACCTCCGATCCGAACGAGTGCTGCTAACAGTAGAGAAAAGGGAGCACAATAGATTCCTTCTTGCCCCAGTAAAGCCCGTGGCAATGGATTGCTTTTCAAATCTTGATAAATCAGAGGATAAAGGAAAAGGGTTAAGGTAAAGCCAAAAATCCAAGCGCCATAGGCAATCTCGACTATGCCCACCACTGGGTAGGTCAAGCTTGCTACTGCTATCCCCACATAAAGAACTGTCCAACTTGGCGTTGCACTCGTTCTTGGTTTAGTCTGCACATAATTTTTAGTGAAGTAGATGATTAAACCTACATCCAGTAAAAAGGCAAACCACCAAAGAGCTTGCGCTATGATACTCATACTCGTAGGTAAGATTCGTAACAAATAAGTTGATAAAATCATCCCTGCCATGGGAAAGGTTGCCATTCCCGATAATAGAGGAGCTTTCTTGAGTTCTTGCTGGCTTTCTTGCCAATCACTAAGATGACTGTATAAAAAATAAAACCATAAAATCAAGCCTGACAAACTAAAGACGTGGGATAATAGTGGAAAAATATCCAGGATGAGATTGCCTGCTCCAGCCAATCCCAATAAGCACCCTGAAAAGGCCAAGGGGAGTTTTTTCATGTGAACCTCCAATAGTCATGTTATTATCAGTATAGCATAAAAGCGCTTAAATGGAGGATTAAAAAACGAAGTTTAAAAGATAAACCTCGTTTTTATTTTATTTATTTTTAGTTTCTCGCTAGAATATGTCGCAATTGCACAGCACTAGGAGAAACAATTGGTAAAAAGGCACCTTCATTCCAACGACGTATGAAGCAAGATGTCGATTTACTAAAGTATCCTCTACCGCCACCAGCTTGTAGTTCTAACAAGAGACTTTGGGCAACAACATCAACAATATCGATTCGTAACTGGAATAGTTCACGCGGATTTTTAACGAAATAGGACTCTTCAGATAGTCCTTGATAGAGAGAATGTCAAATATCATCTAACTGTTCGACCTGATGTTGCCATTCTTCCTTCAAGACACCTCGTTTCCCCAATTCTTTTTCGACTTCTGAGAGTGAACGTTCAGCCAAACCAAAAGCTAGGCCAAATTGGTAGCCTAAAAAGGCTGGACGATTTTGCGCTAAAAATTGATGAGCATCCTTGGATAGAATCCACTCTTCCTTTAAAGGGACCTTGTTAAAAGTCAGAGCTGCTGTATTACCTCCTTGGAGAGAAACAAATTCCAAATCTTCGGAACGACTAAAGTTTTCTGCGTCCGATGGTACGGCTACTACATAACTTGTACTCGGATCATCTGCAAATCCTGCTACAAAAATAGTGAGGAAGCGATCCTTACGAGCATTGGTCACCCAAGGAAGTCGGCCTTTTAGGTAATAATTCCCATTTTCTTCAAGGATTCGAACATTTAGTTCCTCTAAGTCAGATAGATACTTGACCTCATTAGATAAGGCCGTAGCACCTGCATATTCTCCTGATAAGAGTTTTTCCAAGTAAACTTCTTTGAAATAAGCATTATCAGTATGAAGAATATTGTCTATTAAAGTTCGTTGCCCCCATGAGATAAAGGAGGCTGTTAAGGAATGTTGAGCGAGTTCTGCAAGGATATCGATAACATCTTGATCACTTCCACCTAGCCCTCCAAGAACTTTTGGTACTCCTACACGAAAGGCACCTTCTGCAGCAATTTTCTCAATCAGCTCTTCTCCAGCTTGACATGATTTTTTGTCAATTTCATCGGCGTGCTGGTCTAACCAACTTAAAAATTCTTCTGAAAAAAATCCCATACTTTGTCCTCCTCTTATGCATAAGGTTGTAATTCTGGATTAATCGGTGTATTAGCTAGGTTGTTGGCATAGTTACAAAGACTTGCTAGACTGACACCGAGAACAACATCCAAGGCATTTTCTTGTGTATAGCCTGCTTCAAGAAATTCTCCAAGAGCTTCATCTCCTACGCGCCCTTTGGTATTGATAACTGCCAAGGTAAACTTAGCTAGGGTATCCAGCTTAGGATCGCTTTCGATTGGAGTACGATTGCGAAGGGCTTGAAGTAGGTCATCATTCATCTGGATTTGTTTGATAGAAAATGCTGTATGTCCAGCGACGCAAAAGGCACAACCATTAGTTACGGCTGCAGTGATTTGTACCACTTCGCGCTCCACAGGTGTTAGACTGTTGCGACGGTTAATAGCGCCGACAGTTCGGTAAGCCTCTAGGGCTGTAGGGGCATTGGCCAAAAGACCGATAAGATTTGGGATATAACCATTGTTGTCCTTTTGTACCGTTTCAAGAACTTCTTTCACTTCTGCTGGTGCTGATTCTACTGTGTGGATAGTAAATGTTGTCATAAGGGGACCTCTTTTCGTTTTGTAATTGAATGGTTTCTGCGAAAATCTTACGAAATCTCATCAGCCTATTGAACAAATCCTTGCCTTGATTGATGAGTCATTAGCTTTTCGTTGACAATAAGTCTAACACAGAATCTATACCTTGCATAATATATATTTTAAATTACACTGATAAAAAATTTTTATGAAAACAAAAAAAATCACACCAGATGTGTGATCACACTGTTAATTTATCTGATACTTGTTTCTTAAAACTAAGATGGACTCTACTAGCAAACAGAATATAGCCAAGCCAAAGCCAATAAATACACCAAAATATTCTGTGATAAAACTCATTAGAAAAACAGAGACAGAAAAGGCCAATGTAGAGACAACTTCGATAACGGAGTAAACATTCACAAGTTCCTTCTCATCAACCGATTCCTGTAAAAATACGCTCTCAGGAACTTCCTTAATCTGAGATAGAAAACCAATTACTAGAGATAGGAATAGAAAAGCAGGTGGATTTGGAAATAACACTATCAACAGAGTTACTAGTGCTGTCGCTAACAAAGAAAAGGTCATAGTCTGATATTTATAGGTAACAACTTTCTCTGCTAGACGGAAGATAATAGCTCCTCCCAAGATAATCCCCAAGGAATAGGCTGTATTGACGTAGCCCCAATAGCTTTCTGACCGATGTAAAATCTCAGTCACAAACACAAGTAAAACTGAAGATACCCAGATAGCATTGGCTAAAATTTCTAAAAGATTGGCTTGGACAATAAAAAGTAATCTTGATTCTTTAGCCACCAATCGCCAACCTTTTGTTAACGTCTCAAGACTTGTTTCAGAGGATAACTCTTCTTTTTCGACTAGTGGCAAACCGAACATCAAAATCGTCGAAATTGTAAACAAAACTAACACAATGAGCAGACTAGGATTCATTCCCAGACTCGCAAATAAGAAGCCTCCTAAGCCCCAACCAACGAGTTGCACACTTTCTCCACTCATAGAAATGGCCGCGTTCGCTTTAGCTAAATCACTTGCATAGCGTGGAACAATCGCATAGGAAACAGGCGCTGCAAAACCATCCAAAACGGAGATTAAGGTAACAATAGCATATAAAAGAGGGAGGGAAATAGTTTCAGATTGCTTGAGTAGAAAAACCAAAATCGCTAGCAGAGTCGTCTTACCCAATTGAGTCAAGAAAAGAACACGATTTAAAGCGAATCTCTTCGTTACTAATGGAACTAAGAAACTAGCTAAAAAGGAGGATAGACCTATCAGAATTGGCACTAGGGAGGTTGAAATGACCGAACCAGATAAGACAAACACATTTGCAATCACAATGACTCTAAAAAAGACATCTGCTAGATTCGCTAGTCCCTGTGAAATCACTAATTTTCGAATATCTTTTGACATAAACACCTCCAGTTTATTTTTATTTCGCACTTAGATGAAACAAGACATATCAGACCAAAAACAGATTTATGCTGACTATTATACAATAAATAAAAGTGCAAATAAAGAATATCATAAAAGAGGTACTCTTGAATTTCATTCATCTTATGACATAATACTCTTCGAAAATCTCTTCAAACCGCGTCAACGTCGCCTTGCCGTATATATGTGACTGACTTCATCAGTTTCATCTGCAACCTCAAAACAGTGTTTTGAGCTGACTTCGTCAGTTCTATCTACAACCTCAAAGCAGTGCTTTGAGCAACCTGCGGCTAGTTTCCTAGTTTGCTCTTTGATTTTCATTGAGTATAAAATAAAAGACTAGCCCTAGTAGTGAAAAAACTAGCATCTCACAAACAGATGCTAGTCTTATCTATAAATGGGAATATCAACCATACATTATTTATCAAAATACTTCTTAGTCTCAGCGATAACAACTGGTGATAAGGCTAAGAGTGCAATCAAGTTTGGTAGAGCCATGAGGGCATTAACAATATCCGCAATGACCCAGACCATATCCAGCTCGATAAATCCTCCCAGCAAGACCATGAGTACAAAGACAACACGATAAAGCCAGATAAAGCGAACGCCAAAAAGAAATTCAAAACAACGCTCTCCGTAATAGTTCCATCCCAAAATCGTAGTAAAGGCAAAGAGTACTAAAAAGATTGTTAAAAGGGCAGGACCAAAGAAAGAAAATACTGTAGAAAAAGCTGACTGAGTTAGAGCAACACCATCTAAATTACCATTCCAAACCCCAGTCACCAAGATTGTCAAACCAGTCAATGTACAGATGATCAAGGTATCAATAAAGGTTCCTGTCATGGAAATTAAACCTTGCTCCACCGGTTCGTTGGTCTTAGCTGCCGCAGCCGCAATGGGAGCTGAACCCAATCCAGACTCGTTTGAGAAGACACCACGCGCCACACCATTTTGAATAGCCATCCGAACACTAGCTCCTGCAAATCCTCCCACTGCAGCTATGGGACTAAAAGCTGATGTAAAGACCAAGGCCAGAGTTGCAGGGAGTTTCTCGATATTAAAGAAAATGACTGTCAAGGTTCCCAAGATGTAGACAATAGCCATAAAGGGAACAACTGTAGTTGACACCTTAGAAATGGACTTAAGCCCACCAAAGACTGCGATCCCTACGAAAATAGATAAAACAAGTGCAGTAATTGTCGGATCAATACTAGCCGTATTTTGCACGGATTCTGTAATGGAATTCACCTGGGTAAAAGTACCAATCCCTAAAAGTGCAACTAGTACTCCAGCTATAGCAAAGAAGATTGCAAGAGGGCGCCATTTTTCGCCCATCCCTAAAAGGATATAATGCATCGGTCCTCCTGCTACCGCACCATGATCATCCTTGGTTCGATATTTAATAGCAAGTAGTCCTTCTGCATACTTGGTTGCCATTCCAAAGAAAGCAGCCACCCACATCCAAAAAAGAGCACCTGGTCCACCAACCTTGATAGCCGTTGCAACCCCGATGATATTTCCTGTACCAACAGTTGCTGCTAGGGCTGTACACAAGGCAGCAAAGCTCGAAACATCCCCATACCCTTTATCCTTGGTAAAAATAAGCTGGAATGCCTTAGGGAGACGCAGGATTTGTAAAAGTCCTAAACGAAGAGTCAAGTAAATCCCTGTACCAACCAATAAAATTAAAAGGGGTGGGCCCCATACCAGAGCATCTAGCTCTTTTAGCAAATTTAACATCCTTTTCTCCTATCTATTCAACCCCAAAAGAAAAAGTACATGTTAAAAACATGTACTCTGGAATGCATCGATAAATGCCAAAAAGCGCTCTATCATTGCTCTGTCCTTTTACCTGAGAGTTTGAGCAGTTGCCTGCCTTGCCCCTTCGGTGCCTTTACGGTCTCTCCAGAGTTCCGTCCATTTACAGTCATGAAAAATCAAAGGACTTTCCACTTCTATTAAACTTCATTCGGTGTTGTATTTAATTTTTATTTATTTTACAAGAAAATTCAGCTCTTGTCAATTATTTTCAGAAAATTTTATTATACTTTTTATGATTTTTGCTTTACTGAAAGTTCTATAATGAAGTTAGCCATCCAGCCCTCCTAAAAATTAGATGCTTCAACTAGCTTATAGCTAGTACAGAACGAAGACAAACGTCATTTTTGGCGTTTGTCTTTTTCTCTTTTAAAAAATAGTTTGTCTCATCATCTACTAATCTATACCAAAATCTGAATTTGAGAAAAATAAAAAGGGATATTTCCTATCCATTTCACCAGTTTTTTGATATTTAAACACGCCAAAGTAAGCCCAACCTGATCCTGCATTTTGGACTTTCCTTTCTCTCTAGTGTATCTCAAATTATGGTATTCCTTAGCCGTCCCAAAGAGTCGTTCAATTGTTTCTTTGCGCTTCTTATAGAGCTCTTTCATTTCTCTTTGGTGACGAATCTCTTCACAAAATTCAAGGGCATCTTTCCAGACATGTCTCGTTACTACTTTTTGAAAATTCTTGCTTTGGGTACAAACGGATAATAAAGGACAGGAAACGCATACTTTGGGATTACTCTTATACTCACGGTAGCCTTCTCGAGTGGTTGTGCGATAGCTTAACACTTGATTCTCTGGACAAACATAATGGTCATAACTTGCATCATAAACAAAATTACTAGGCCTTAAGTTCCCCTTTACTCTCTTTGGACGAGTATAAGGAAAGACAGGAATGATGTTTCGCTCTAATAAATAATGGGCAATAGCTGGTGTCTTGTAGCCTGAATCCGCAATAATATAGTGGGGCGAGAATGGCTCTAACTTTGAAAATAGGGCAGGGAAAGCCTGACTATCATGAACATTTCCTGCTTCAACCGTATAAGCTAAGGCCCAACCATGCTTATCGCAAGCAACTTGAGCAGAATAGGCAAAGACTTCCTTGTGTTCGCCCTTATGAAACCAACCACACTCGGGATCCGTCGTTGAGATTTTCTTTTCTTTAGCCTCACTTTCTTTTGCGGGCTTTAAGGACTTTTTTTCGTGTTTTTTCCTATCTAAATCAATCTCAACTGCCAATTGTTCACTCATAAATTTAGCTTGTTGGTCTACCATTTCCTTACGATACT
>NZ_JASHBO010000005.1:0-140220 GCF_047464615.1 Streptococcus infantis | reverse complement strand
GCACAAGTGCATCTGAATCAGCGTCAACAAGTGCAAGCCAATCAGCAAGCACCTCAGCGTCTGAGTCAGCATCGACAAGTGCGAGCCAATCAGCAAGCACGTCAGCAAGCCAGTCAGCATCGACAAGTGCGAGCCAATCAGCAAGCACGTCAGCAAGCCAAAGTGCTTCAACAAGCGCAAGTCAATCAGCAAGCACAAGTGCATCTGAATCAGCGTCAACAAGTGCGAGCCAATCAGCAAGCACAAGTGCATCTGAATCAGCGTCAACAAGTGCAAGCCAATCAGCAAGCACGTCAGCTAGCCAGTCAGCGTCAACAAGTGCGAGTCAATCAGCAAGCACAAGTGCATCTGAATCAGCGTCAACAAGTGCGAGCCAATCAGCAAGCATAAGCGCATCTATGATTCATTCGACTAGTCAAGCTCCTCAAACTGATACAACTAAGACACGTAAGCAACTTCCAAATACTGGAACAGCAACTTCGGCTACAAATCTGCTCCTAGGAGCTGTAGCAGGTCTAACAGGATTAGGATTAGTAGCTAAGCGTCGTAAGCGCGATGATGAAGAATAAGCCTTGTTTTATAAAGTTGCTAAAAGACTAGGTAAGCTATGAGAAAGCCTCCAAGGATTGTAAAATTCTTGGAGGTTTTTGTCTATAGGAAGTGAGTATTAGCTGGTTGGAGTTTTGTTGATTCGTAAGACTCGTTTAAAATCAAAAAGAGTAGAAATTTCGTAACCGCCCCATAACAGAGTACCTAGCCAACTTTCCATTCCTCCGGTATACTGTTAGTAGAAAAAACAGTACTGGAGGTTATTTTAATGTCACACCTTATTGTCCCTTTGGAAACACCCCAATCTCGCCGCTTTGATAAGAAAAAGAAGAATAAGATGATTTTTCGTTGTCAGTTAAAAGAGCTTGATTTTTCCATCTATTGTAACCGTCCCATAATGATCTATAGTTGTATTCGCATTTTTCCTGTACGATTATAGCTTATGGTAAAAAAGGCTTTAAGACCTCTTTTTGCTTGTGGATTAATATCCTTGAAAAAATGAAACTTCAATGGCATGACTTTAAATCGTGTATGATCATATTTCCGATTTGCTAATTGTATGTAAATTTATTAATTATCAATTTTTGGATAGCATTGATATTTTTATGTAAGTTGCTTTTATTATAAGGCTATTTGTGGTAAGATGTACATAATAACAGAATGCTATATAGTATCTCTATATTAATGGTAAATAACATTAAATTTGTATAAAAGTTTTAGTTAGATGACAAGTTATTCATATTGTAGGCACACTGATAGATATAGTCAATTTAGTTGGAGGGGGAAGTTTTAATTGCTATCTGGAAAATTCTGCATGTTTTCACATAAAAATAAGCAACATCAGCGCTTTTTTCAACTTTTACCTGATGGTCAAATCAAGGATATTGGTGGAACCGGTCATGATAATGAGCGGTTTTGGCATATGCAGGAGAAAAAACTTCAACTATTTTCTAGCTCGAAAGAGTTGACGGCAGTTTTTGACTGTTGTTATGAGGAAGTCGGCTATTCTTATTGGGAAGGTTTGCATCAGGAAACGATTCCTCTGGAAATTCGTGTCTATAATTCGCGTTCGGATCTGTTTGATTACCTGACGAAATTTACTAGTCGCTATTTGATTGACTACGGGGCCTTAACAGTGGGCAATCATACTTATGGTATTCCTCAATTAGTTGACTATGACCATGGAGGCCAGGTCATTATTGGTGATTATTGTTCTATTGGACAAAATGTTCAATTTGTAACAGCAAATCATGATTTAGAGTTGATTACAACCTATCCATTCAAGAGTTTAGAGGTGTTTTACACGGATGAGCCTCTGCAGATGACTGATGATCATATTTTGAAAAGTCCAACTCGAGTTGGGAATGATGTTTGGATTGGAAACAATGTTCAAATCATGGCAGGGGTAACTATTGGAGATGGAGCAGTGATAGCAACAGGTGCTGTAGTAACCAAGGATGTGGAACCCTATGCTATTGTTGGAGGAAATTCTGCTAAGCTTATTCGTTATCGCATAGCAGATCCTACTTTCCGTGAACAGATGTTAGAAATTGCGTGGTGGAATTGGCCGGAAGACATTATTTCTGAACGATTGGATAAAATCATGAGTAAGGATATATCAGGATTTATAAAAGAATACTTACCAAATGCTGGGAAAGTTAAACATGATTGATCTGTTCTCAGAAATATTAGAATTGATTTAGAATGTATCTTAAAGAAATCGCACTGTACTGAAATCGACTTTGGTTTTTAGATATTGCATCAGAAAAGGAGTATATGATTAAAATGATGGAAAAAATAAGTGTTATTGTTCCTGTTTACATGTCAGAACTATATCTTGAAAAATGCTTGGATAGTATCGTTCAACAAACCTATCAAAATCTTGAAATTATTTTGATTAATGATGGCTCAACAGATGGTTCAGCCGCAATCTGTCAACGTTATCAAAAGCAAGATGCACGTGTTAAAGTCTATCATAAAAGAAATGGTGGAGTTTCTTCTAGCCGCAATCGTGCCTTGGAAGTGGTAACTGGGGATTATATCGTTTTTGCAGATAATGATGACTGGTTGGAGTTGGATCATATCCAAAATCTTTATGATTTATTGAAAAAAACAGATGCAGATATTGCAATCGGAAACTTTACTCAATTTTTGGATGATCAAGCTAGTTTTTTGATTCATGTAGGAGCAGATGATTATTTTGAGAAGACTTATACGCCATTTGAATGGTTTAACCATCAATATGATAGTAAGTATAATTTCAGTCAATGCTTCACAGTTCCGTGGGCGAAGTTATACAAGACAGAGCTATTTAAAGATATTGTATATCCAACAGATAAAAGTGTAGAGGATGATTACACAACTTATAAAGTTTATCTTCAGGCAGATAAAATTGCTTTTATGAATAAGGCTATTTATATCCATAGAAAACGTTCTACAAGTGTTACAAGGACAGTCAATCTTGCAGATGTATATCCCTTAAAGAGTATTGAAGAACGTATGACTATTCTCCAATTAATTGGAGCTCCTCAGGAGTTATTAGATAGAGAAATTCAAGCTTATAAATGGCGATTATCTATTCATGAAGAAGAAACTCTTAAACATGGGGACGTGGAATCTTATCAACAAATTTTGGTCAAAAAAGCAATTGCAGCTAAATATTTTGAAGGTTAGTCAAACACATTTTATAAATTGATTTTTCTCTATTTTTAGATAGAAAAAGTGACCTATACTCAAAAATTAGAATGTTATCTCGTTTTTGATGTAGGTTGCTTTTTACGTTTATCAGATAGCTATTCTAATACTCAATTGTTTTCAAAAAACAACCTCATCCATTGTCTGCTGACAGTGGACTTTAAAATACTTTTTTCCAGTCCTTGAATAACTTCTTGAAGCTTATCAATGACAGATTCCAATGTTTGGAAAGCCTTATTTTTAAAACCTCGTTTTTGAATTTCTTTCCAGACTTGTTCAATAGGGTTCATTTCTGGTGCGTAAGGTGGGATATAGTCGCTTAGTTTATAAAATACATGTTATAATAAAGTTATGGCATATAGTACAGATTTTAGACAAGAAGCATTAGATTACATCAAAGAGGGACACAGCCATGTCGAGGCAGCCAAAGTTTTTGATGTTGGCGTTAGAACTCTCTTTACTTGGGAAAAGAAATTACGTGAACAAGGGCACTTAGAACGGAAAAAGCGAGTCGCCAAAAGCCGAAAAATTCCTTTGGAGGAGTTGAAGACCTCTGTAGAGGCTCATCCAGATGCTTTTTTACGGGAAATTGCGGCACATTTTGATTGTGCTGTTCCTTCAGTATGGGCAGCTTTAAAGCAGATCAATGTCACTTTAAAAAAAGACGACTAGCTTTAAGGAACAAGATCCAGAGAAAGTCGCTGAATTTCTTGATATTTTGGATAACCTAAAAGATTTACCAGTCGTATATATTGACGAAACAGGAATCGACCGCTACCTCTATCGTCCTCATGCACGGGCTCCTAGAGGAGAGAAAGTCTATGAAAAGATTAGTGGACGGCGTTTTGAGCGGGCTTCAATTGTTGCAGGACAAGTAGATGGAGAGTTTATAGCTCCTATGATTTACAAGGAAAGCATGACGAGCGACTTCTTTTTGAAGTGGTTCAAAACGCAGCTCTTGCCTGCTTTGAAGACACCTCATGTCATTGTCATGGACAATGCTAGTTTTCATCCCAAGAACATCTTGGATGAACTTTGCGTCAAAGATAAACACTTTTTCTTACCTCTACCACCTTATTCACCAGATTTGAATCCCATTGAGCAAGCTTGGGCTGTCTTGAAAAAGAAAGTGACAGCTTTATTAAGGGAAGTCCCCAATATCTTTGAATCATTAGAGTGCTTTTTAAAACTAAATGACTATAACACTTTTCTTTTGAGCGAAAATAAATAATCTGTAGACGTTTATGATATTTGGCGTACGATGAATCTCTTAGGAGTTGTTCAATTTTTTGTATTTCTTCATTTGTAAGTTTCATAACTACTATTATAAGATGTTTTTTTGATTTTAGTATAGTATAAAATAATAAGGTTATTTACATCGATAGATACCTAAAATATACTTGAGATGAATTATAGTGAGTTGAATCTGGAATAGCACACCACAGTTACTAAAATATTTTTATAAAGTGATTTAAATTTCCTAATTATTTTGTTCAGTTTTTAATTCATTTCACTATAAAAATTTATCTTTAGGATTGATTATTCGAAAATGTTATCATATAATTACAGCGAGATTACAATATTGAATTTATTAAGCTATTTTACTTTTGTTTTTGTATGATTATTTAATTTGGAAAGTAATTATAATTTAACACTGTATGAACGATACTGTCAATGAAATAAATATATTTTTGAAATTGAAATTCCTTAATAGCTCAAAAAATAGCAAAAAAAAAATGTTATAATAGTAGGAAAGGAGAGCGACTACATGACTGAAAAAATTACTGTGATTGTACCCGTTTATAATGTTGAAAATTATCTAGAAAAATGTTTGGATAGTTTAATAAACCAAACTTATAAAAATCTTGAAATTATCGTTATCAATGATGGCTCTACAGATAATTCGGGCACAATTTGTCAAGAGTACGCACAAAAAGATAATCGAATTGTCTATATTGAAAAAGAAAATGGTGGTCAAGCGGAAGCAAGAAATATGGGCTTGGATCGAGTGACTGGATCTTATGTGAGCTTTGTTGATTCGGATGATTGGGTCGAGTTAGATTATGTAGAAACCCTATATAAAAAAATAACGGAGTATCAGGCTGATATTGCGGTTGGAAATTATTGTAAGTTTAATGAGTCTGATTCAAATTTCTATTTTCATATATCTGGAAATTATTTTGAGAAACTTTATGACAATGTCTCTATAGTGGATTGTTTAAATGATTCTAATAGATTATTAAATTCAGCATTGATAGTTGCTTGGGGAAAAATTTATAGAAAAGAAATTATTTCTAATTTTCGTTTTCCGGTAGGAATAGTGACTGAAGATACAGTATTTAATTTGAAAATATTATTAGCTTCTAAAAGTATTGTTTATATTAATAAAGCTGCTTATATCTACAGAGTTAGGAGTGGAAGTATTTCAAATACTTGGGATGAAAAATGGATTAGAGATTGCATATACGCTATAGAAGATAGATTGGCATTGTTATCAACATTAGGTTATCCAATGTCAGAACATATACATGCTTATAAATTTATTTTAAATCATATAACTTCTGAAAGTAATAACAGAGGAATATCAGAATCTCATGTGTTAGATCAGATAAAAGAGAAGAAGATGTTATTAGATTTACTTCAGACTCAAAATCAGGAATTTAAGAAAGCTATTGTCCTCGCAGCTAACTATGCCTATGTTGAGCAGGTCATGACGACTATTAAATCTATCTGTTACCATAATCGCTCGATTCGGTTCTATCTGATTAATAGTGATTTTCCTAATGAATGGTTTAAACAATTAAATAAGCGATTAGAAGTATATGATTCAGAGATTATCAATTGTCGGGTAACTTCTGAGCAAATTTCGCGTTATAAAACAGATATTAGTTACACAGTATTTTTGCGTTATTTTGTATCTGACTTTGTGAAAGAAGATAAGGCTCTCTATTTAGATTGCGACTTGGTAGTAACTAAAAATCTGGATAACTTGTTTGAAACAGATTTGCAAGACTATCCATTAGCAGCTGTTCGAGATTATGGAGGAAGAGTATACTATGGTAGGGAAATGTTCAATGCGGGTGTTTTACTAATCAACAATCGTTTGTGGAAACAAGAAAATATGTCCCAACGCTTGATAGATTTGACAAATGAGTGGCATGATAAGGTGGATCAAGCAGATCAAAGTATTTTAAATATGCTCTTTGAAAATAGATGGCTAGAGATGGAATTTGACAATAACCATGTTGTGATTCATAAGCAATTCACAGATTATGAGTTACCAGCAGGTCAAGATTATCCTGGTATTATCCACTATCTCTCACATAGAAAGCCGTGGTTTGATTTAGCTGCGCAGACCTATCGTGATGTTTGGTGGTATTATCATAGTCTCGAATGGACAGAGTTAGGAAAAAATCATCATTTACATCCATTACAAAAATCACATATCTATCCTATCAGAGAACCGCTTACTTGTTTAATTTATACGTCTTCAGATCAGATTGAACAAATTGAGACATTGATTCAATCTTTGCCTAATATTCAATTTAAGATTGCGGCTAGAGTGATGGTCAGTGATCGTTTGAAACAATTGTTGGTCTATCCAAATGTAACTGTTTATGCTGGAATTAATTATTTAGCAGAACTAGATCAAGAATTAATTGAGACTAGTCAGGTACTTTTAGATATTAATCATGGTGAAAAAACAGAGGAAATGTTAGATCAATTTTCAGAAAGAGGAAAGTTGATTTTAGCTTTTGAGAATACAAAATATCGTGAAGTTGGACAGATAACCTACAAAGTAGAACAAGTTCAAGAAATGATTGAAAAATTAAGAGAAGTGGAAGAAAAACATGGATTTTAAAGATTCTGTAAAGTTATTAGGAGATTTTCATCATATAGAGATTTCCCCCACCAGTACTATTGAATTAGGAACAGATGTTACATTTCGTTCATTTGTAAGTTTAGAAGTAGCTAATAATGCTAAATTAACACTTGGAAATAGAGTTTTCTTTAATGACCATTGTACGATTCGTTGTGGTAAAGAAATTGAAATTGGTAAGGATACCATGTTTGGAGATGGGGTAAGGATTTTTGACCATAATCATAAATACTCAAATTACCATATCGAAAAAATTCAATTTACTGCTGATAAAATAACGATAGGAAAAAATTGCTGGATTGGAACCAATGTTGTCATTTTAAAAGGGGTGACGATTGGAGATAATGTCATTATTGGAGCAAATGCCCTAATTTATAAAGATATACCAGCTAATTCTATCGTTACTTCTCAGGAGGATTTAAAAATCATTCCTAGGAAACAACACCAATTTCATGTTTTTACTTTAACAGCTTCAGACACTTTAGAAAACCTAGACTATCTTGTTCAGAATCTTCCAGAGGTAGCTTTCCATATAGCAGCTAAAACAAATATTTCGGATTATCTTGAAAGTTTCAATCGTTATGAGAACGTGAATATATACACAAATGTTCATCATGATGATATTATTGAGGATTTGTTGAAGAAATCAGATATTTATTTAGATATTAACCATTGGGGAGAGGTGGATGGTATTGTTCATAGAGCAATAGAACAGAATAAGCCTGTTTATGCTTTTGAGAATACCAATCATGATTCAAGTGGATTTAGTAAAGTTTTTCGACAAGAAGATGCAAATGGAATGGTGACAGAGATGAAAAAATTTTTAGGAGAAGAAAAATTATAGTATGGAGAATGAATTAATCAGTATTGTAGTTCCAATCTACAACGTTGAGAATTACTTGCGAATGTGTTTGAATAGCATTCAAAATCAGACGTATCAAAATTTTGAGTGTTTATTAATCAATGATGGTTCTCCAGATAATTCAGCAGATATCTGTAGAGAATATCTTGCTAAAGATGCTCGTTTCCGTTACTTTGAAAAAGAAAATGGTGGCTCATCTTCAGCAAGAAATTTTGGGATTGAACGTTCGGAGGGGGAGTATGTTACGTTTGTAGACTCTGATGATTGGTTGGAACATGATGCTTTACAACTGTTATATGATGCATTGAAAAAAGAAAATGCGGATATTAGTATCGGACGTTATAATTGTTACGATGAATCACGTTGCCAATATTTGTTTTATGATTCTAATCCAGATGATTCTCTTGAGGTGATAGAAGGAAAAGAAATCATAGATAGAGAAGGTGTCGAAGAAATGAAAACTGGGAATTGGACTGTAGCTTATTTGAAATTATTCAAGAGAGAGTTACTACAAGATTTACCATTTCCTATAGGAAAAATGGCTGAGGATACATACTGGACATGGAAGGTACTTCTAAAAGCTTCGAAGGTGGTCTATTTAAATCGTTGTATTTACTGGTACCGTGTTGGTTTGACTGGTACTTTATCAAATACATGGAGCGAAAAACGTATATATGATGAAATAGAGGCTAGGGAAGAGAAAATCTCTATTTTGGCAAGTTTAGATTATGACTTGACCAATCATATTTTAGTTTATAAAAATAGATTACAAATAGTGATAGCGAAGTTAGAAGTACAAAATATGCAGTCTACGGAGATTTATAGAAGAATGATGGAAAAATTGTCTTTACTACCGTAGTAATAAAAAATGAGATAATACAATATGAAACTACATTTAACAAACTTATACGGTATGGCTGGTGATAGTACTGTTATTCTAGCCCAAAATGCTGTACAAAAAATAGCCAGTCAACTGGGATTTAGAGAGGTTGGCATTTATTTTTACAATATTGCTTCAGATAGCCCTTCTGAAATGAATAAGCGTCTGGATGGGATTATGGCTAGTATCTCTATTGGTGATATCTTAGTCTTTCAATCTCCTACTTGGAATGGTTTTGAATTTGATCGTGTCTTATTTGATAAGCTGAAGGATATGCAGGTGAAAATTGTTTGCTTTATTCATGACGTTGTTCCTCTCATGTTTGATAGTAACTATTATCTCATGAAAGAATACATGTATATGTATAATCTATCAGATGTTTTGATAGTTCCATCAGAGAGAATGAAAGCACGCTTGATGGAAGAAGGCTTGACAACTAAGAAAATCCTCGTTCAAGGGATGTGGGACCATCCTCATGATTTATCCTTATACACTCCGGCTTTTAAAAAAGAACTCTTTTTTGCTGGAAGTTTAGAGCGTTTTCCAGACTTACAAAATTGGTCTCAAGATACGCCTTTAAGAGTATTTTCAAATAAAGGGGAGGCTAGTTTTAGTGCTAGAAATCTTAGTATTGAAGGATGGAAAAAAGATGAGGAACTGTTGCTAGAATTATCAAAAGGTGGATTTGGTCTTGTCTGGGGAACTCATCAAAATGATGGAGAAAGTAACCAATATTACACCCTGAATACATCTCATAAGGTTAGCACCTATCTGACAGCCGGGATCCCAGTCATTGTACCAAGTAGCTTATCAACTGCTAAATTTATAGTAGATCAAGGCTTGGGCTTTGTGGCAGATAGCCTAGAAGAGATTCATGAGATAGTTGATAAAATGAATCTACAAGAATATCAAGAAATGACGAATCGGATAAAGACCTTTAGTTATTTGCTAAAAGAGGGTTATTTTACAAAAAAATTACTGGTAGATGCCATCTATCACTTAGGAATTAACTAGGAGAACATATGAAAAAAGCAATTGTACTAGCTGGGGATTGCAGCTATACTTCCCAACTAGAAACAACTATCAAGTCCATTCTATATCACAATCGAGATCTTAATATTTATATTTTAAACCAAGATATTATGCCTGATTGGTTTCGGAAGCCTCGCAAAATAGCTCGAATGCTGGGAAGTGACATTATCGATGTGAAGTTACCCGAGCAAGCCGTGTTTCAACAGTGGAGCAAGCAGGATCATATCAGTGCGATTGCCTATGCTCGCTATTTTATAGCCGACTACATTCCAGAAGACAAGGTTTTATATCTAGATTCGGATTTGATTGTGAATGATTCTTTAGAGGGATTATTTACTATCAATCCTGAAGATAAGTGGCTGGCTGCTGTTAGGGATACAGAGGGTGTTACCTTTAATACTGGGGTTTTGCTAATTAACAATGCCAAATGGAAAAAAGAGAATATTAAAGAGTTACTAATTTCTCAATCAATTGAAACTCTAAAAATAGTAGCAGAAGGTCGTTTTAAAAATTTCAATGGTGATCAGACTATTTTTAATCAGGTTGTCAAGGATAATTGGCTAGAATTGGACCGTCGATTCAATTTGCAAGTTGGACATGATGTTGTCGCTTTTTATAGTAATTGGCCAAATTTTTTTGATGAATCATCCTATAGACCTGTTGTTTTGCATTTTTTATCTCATAGAAAACCATGGACGACATTGATAGCTAATCGCTACCGTGATCTCTGGTGGGATTTTCATGATTTAGAATGGACGCAAATTTTGCAACACCATATGGGTGAGTTTGAACTAGTTTCCCCTCAGAATCGAGGATTTTCTTGCTTGACGCTTACAACATCGCAAGATTTAGAAGGAATAGAAGAACTGCTTACATCTTTACCAGACGTGATTTTCCATATTGCAGCCTGGACCGATATGGGAGAAAAGCTAAAAAGGCTGGCAAGTTATGATAATGTCCGCTTACATCCTCAAATTGTTCCTCCAGTATTAGAAAATCTTAAAAATTTAGCTTCAATCTACCTTGATATTAACCATGGCAATGTGGAGCAATCGATGTTGGAGTCCATGAAAAAACAAGGGAAACCAATGCTGGCTTTCCAATCCACCCAACATGGAAATTGTGGCCAAGTTTTATTTGAAACAGGGAAAACTGCTTTGATGATTGAGGCAATCAAAGATTTCAAGGAGAATGGGCACTTTACACGATTTTATCAAGTTCCAGAATTAACGTGTTTAACCTTTACGGCTTCTCAAGAACTAGAACAATTAGACTACTTAGCAGAACAATTACCGAATGTAGCCTTTCATGTAGCAGCCTGGACAAGCATGGGTCCAAAACTCTATGACCTATCCAATCGTTATCCAAATATTCACCTCCATCCAGCTATTTCAAAAGAAAAACTCGAAGAACTAAAAGAGCAGATGGATGTTTATCTGGATATTAACCTAGAAACTTCAACTTCAAACATGGTTGCAGATATAGCTCAACTGTCTAAGCCTGTATTTGCGTTTTATAAATCTCAAAATGGCTATCATG
This sequence comes from Streptococcus infantis, assembly GCF_047464615.1. Taxonomy (GTDB): domain Bacteria; phylum Bacillota; class Bacilli; order Lactobacillales; family Streptococcaceae; genus Streptococcus; species Streptococcus infantis_Y. The sequence goes on along the minus strand of NZ_JASHBO010000005.1, from coordinate 128,784 downwards.
GTCAAAGATTATATTCGAGCGAGCACCCTGAACGGATGTTGGCAGATCTACAGAAACTCCTTGATGGAGAACCGCTAGCAAAACAAGAAGATCCTATTCAGGTTAAGAGCATTGATGAAACTCTGGATTATATCATTGAACACCAGTCGTCTTTAGTTCGCTTTGGAGATGGTGAGATTAATATGCTAGCTGGTCATTCAATTCCCTACCAAAACTATGATGAAGAGCTCGTTTCTACCATGCGAGAGATTATAGGTTTAGAAAGTACGAAAGACCTAGTAGTCTGCCTTCCTGATGCTTTTACGGATCGTTTCAAATTTACATCATGGGCCATTCCCTTCTGGAAAGAACATATGGATCATTATATGGGCTTTTATCGCGAACTCTGCACGGGTTCGTGGTATGGTTCAACCTTTGTATCACGTCCTTACATTGATTTCGAAGATAAGAGTCAGGCCAAAGGTCAATTTGATAAACTGAAAAGTATTTGGGAAAGTCAAGACCTACTCATTGTAGAAGGGGCTACTTCACGTTCGGGTGTCGGCAATGATTTATTTGATGAAGCAAAATCGATTAAACGAATCGTTTGTTCATCTCATAGTGCCTATTCGCGTATCGATGAGATTGAGCAAGAGATAGAAAAGCATGCAGCTGGGCGTCTTGTTTTATGTATGCTTGGACCTACAGCCAAGGTTTTGGCTTACCGTCTAAGTCAGAAAGGCTATCAGGTCTTAGATATTGGACACATCGACTCAGAATATGAGTGGATGAAGATGGGAGCTAAAACTAAGGTTAAATTTGCCCATAAACATACGGCTGAATATAATTTTGATCAAGATATTGAATTTATCGAAGATGAGACCTATACAAGTCAAATAGTTGCTGATTTATCAAAAGCAACTCAGTAAAAGGAGAACGAATGAAAAAACAGCAGTCAGTTATCTTTGCAGGAGATTATGCCTATATTCGTCAAATTGAAACTGCTATAAAATCAATCTGTCGCCACAATAGCCATTTGAAAATATATGTACTTAATCAAGATATTCCACAAGAATGGTTTATGAATATTCGGACCTATATTCAACAAATGGGTGGGGATTTGATTGATTGTAAGGTCATTGGAGCAAAATATAAGATGAACTGGACCAATCAGTTGCTTCATATCAATCACATGACCTTTGCCCGCTACTTTATTCCAGATTTTGTCGAAGAAGATAAGGTTCTCTATTTAGATAGTGATTTAGTTGTGACTGGTGATTTGAGTCAGCTGTTTGAAATAGAACTAGAAGAAAATTATTTGGCAGCAGCTCGTTCTTGTTTTGGTGCAGGAGTTGGTTTTAATGCAGGTGTATTATTAATCAATAATAAAAAGTGGAAATCAAATGACATCAGACAGAGATTGGTTGATTTAACTGAGAGAGAGCATGAAAACGTGGGAGAAGGAGATCAGTCTATTCTCAATATTCTCTTTAGGGATAGCTGCTATCAGCTAGAAGATACCTATAATTTTCAAATAGGTTTTGATGCTGGTGCAGCTGAAATGAATCATCGTTTTGTCTTTGATATTCCGCTAACACCTCTTCCAAAAATTTTACACTATATCTCTCCAGATAAACCTTGGAACCAATTCTCTGTTGGTCGTCTCAGAGACCAATGGTGGCACTATTCCATGATGGAGTGGTCATATATTGTATCTACTTGGAGAGAAAAGAATCTTGTTTGTACTGCAGATGTTTACAAACCTAAGTTAAGATGCATGAACCTAACCAATTCTTGGTGTGTTAAGAAAATAGATTATCTGGCTCAACACTTGCCTGAGGTCCATTTTTACATTGCTGCTCATACATTTATGGCAGATGAACTGAAGCGCTTATCGGCTTTTCAAAATGTGACTCTCTATCCAAATTCCTTCCCTCTTTTAGTGGAGAATGTTCTTGAACAATCGGATCTTTATTTAGACCTAAACATGGATCAAAAACTAACTTACATTTATGATTTGGTTCAAAAATACCAAAAGCCGATGCTCAGTTTTGATAGTAGTCGTTGTCCAGATTTGCCTGATACTTGCTATGCAGGTGTTTACTCTGAAAGTCGACCAGAAGAATTAGTAGAAGCAATTAAGTGCTATATGAAGGAGAGAGAATAGTGAGAAAGTCAATTGTACTTGCGGCAGATAATGCCTATCTCATCCAGTTAGAAACAACCATCAAATCGATTTTATATCATAATCAAGATGTTGATTTTTATATACTAAATAGTGATATCGCACCAGAGTGGTTCAAGTTATTAGCAAAGAAAATGACAGTTGTGAATTCTACTATTCATAATGTCCATTTGAACAAAGAGATATTTGAAGGTTATAAGACGGGGCCTCATTTAAATTACGCTTCATACTTTCGTTTTTTTGCTACGGAAGTGGTTCATTCTGAACGAGTTCTGTATCTTGATTCAGATATCATTGTGACAGGGGACTTGTCACCTTTATATACAATGGATCTTCAAGGCTATTATGTAGGTGCTGTCGATGATGTATATGCCTACGAAGGTAGGGAATCAGGATTTAATTCTGGTGTTTTAATCATGGATGTAGCAAAATGGAAAGAGCACTTAATTGTTAATAGTCTATTAGAATTAGCAGCAGAACAGAATCAGGCTGTGCATCTAGGGGATCAAAGTATTTTAAATATTTACTTTGAAAACAAATGGCTGCCCTTAGACCAAACTTATAATTATATGGTTGGTGTAGATACTTATCATCTAACCCAGAAGTGTCAACGTCTGGATGATCAGCCACCAGTAATTGTTCATTTTGCTAGTCATGATAAGCCATGGAACACCTATAGTATTTCACGGCTTCGTGAACTCTGGTGGACTTATAGAGATTTGGATTGGACAGAGATTGCTTTTAAACGTTCTAGTTTGAACTACTTTAAACGGAGTAATCAATCTCAAAAACAAGCGATGATTGTGACTTGGAGTGCTAATGTGGAGCATTTAGAGTATTTGATTAGTAGCCTACCAGATTGGCATTTCCATCTAGCAGCTCCAGTTTACTGTATTGAGTCGGTCACAAAGCTATCCTCTTATCCTAATATGACTTTGTACCAGTCTATCCTTCATCAAAGAATTGATTGGTTATTGGATGATTCCAGTATTTACTTGGATATTAATAGGGGTGATGAAGTCTTGGATGTAGTTTCAAGAGCAAAAGAAAGAGGAAAGAAAATTTTTGCTTTTGAAGACACTCGAAAAAAAGCTGAAGATAGTATCTATGATGGCATTTTCTCTATCGATAAACCAGAGGACTTGGTAGCTGCTATGAAAAACTTGGATACTAACTAATTACCAAGTGATTGAGAGTTACCTGTAAGATTAGAGGATGAGTGAAGAATGATATAATTTTCAAATCTCATTTGTAACAACAGCTTGAGTGATTTGACTGCAACCTATAACTAATGAAAAGGAGTATTTCGTGAAACGATTTTTTTCATCTATAGCAGTAAAGAAAGGTCTAGGAACCTTGTTTCTGCTCTTTGTTTATGTATTAGGGAGTCGAATTACTCTTCCTTTTATCGATTTGAATAGCAGGGATTTCCTTGGCGGTGCTACCGCCTATTTGGCCTTTTCAACCGCAATTACAGGTGGAAATCTACGGAGCTTGTCAATCTTTTCAGTCGGTTTATCTCCTTGGATGTCATCGATGATTTTATGGCAGATGTTCTCCTTTTCTAAGCGTTTGAATCTTGCCTCTGGTTCGACTGAGGTTCAGGATAGGAGAAAGATGTATCTAACCTTGACAATCGCTTTGATTCAATCGCTAGCCTTAGCGGTAAATCTACCAATCAAGGACAACTATAATACACTTTTGGTACTCATACTCAACACGATATTGCTGATAGCTGGAACCTTTTTCTTGATATGGTTATCAGATATTAACTCGGTGATAGGTGTTGGTGGCTCTATTGTCATCTTGTTGACCAGTATGATTATCTATATTCCCCAAGACATTGTACAATCGATACAAAAATTAGGGATTCCTATGTGGATTGTTGAAATACTCGGAGCGATGGGGATCGTTTTTGCCTATCTCATTGCAATTTTTTATCGTGCTCGTTATCGGATTCCAGTCAATAAGATTGGTCTCCACTCTCGCTTTAAGCGTTATTCTTATTTTGATATAATGCTGAATCCTGCAGGTGGGATGCCCTTCATGTACGTGATGAGTTTAATTAACTTACCAACGTACTTGTTTCTTTTGTTGCAATTATTTGATCCAGGAAATCCAGTTTATCAACAAATAACGATCCAATATGCGATGGGGAAACCCTTGTGGATCTATACCTATATAGCGACCTTGTTTGTCTTTAGTATTGCCTTTGCTTTTGTCAATATTAGTGGAGAGCAGGTGGCAGAACGGATGAAAAAATCTGGCGAGTATATTTATGGCATTTATCCAGGTGAGGACACTAGTAAATATATCAATAATCTAGTATTCAAGTTTGCTATTGTAGGTGGTATCTTTAATGTGTTATTCGCAGGTCTACCGATGTTGTTTGTTTTAATGGATGAACAATTATTAAGAGTGAGTATGATACCAGGTTTGTTTATGATTTTAAGTGGTATGATCTTTAACATTAAAGATGAAATTAGAGCACTGAAGTTAAATGAAACTTATAAACCACTGATTTAGGAGAGTGTTATGTATTATTTTATTCCGGCTTGGTATGGTAGCCATCAGCAGTGGCATGCTGATATAACCCCTTGGTACTTTTCACAATTTAAATTAGAATTTGACGATACCTTTAATCAGATTCGTCTACTAGATAGGTTGGAACAATCGACACGTCTATTGATTTTGGCTTATCAGCCACATCTTCGCTATTTTTTACATCGTCATGGTGTATTAGAAGCTGAAGTATATTCTATTTTTGATGAGATGCAGGATATTACTGATATTTCTCCACAAGTCTTGAATATCAGAGATATCGAGTGGGATAAGGACTGTGAATTTATATACAGTCCTTTCGCCATTATTGTCCAAAAAGATGGAAATCGCTATGCTCAGATTGAGCATGGAGTGGAAGGATTTATTAGTGATATCCAGTATTTTGATATCCAGGGGCAAATGTCTAAACGCTATATTATGGATGACAGAGGCTTTGTTTCGAGTGTCATTTATTATCAGGACAATTATCCAGCTTGTCAAGATTACCTGAATCCTAAAGGGATTTGGCAATTCAGAGAGTATTTACAAGAGGATGGTAGGGTAGAGATTAATCCTATTTTTGCCTTTCGTTTTCATTCGCTCCATTATAGTGATATGGGGCAGTTGGTTGCTGAATTTTTTGAGAAACGACTCGAGAAGATTGAAGAGAGTAGTGATTTGTTTATTGTCCCATCTGATTCTCGGCATAACGATTTTGTTCTAAATCGTTTACCTGAAGCAAATCCGAAAATCTTGAGCCTTTTCATCGGTCGCAATCCAAAGCAGACTATGAGAGACCTTCTTGGTCCTATATCCAAAGTCGATTTGGTCTTGGTTGATAGGGAGGATAGCCTTCAGCTTTTGCAGGAATTGTATCCAGATAAATACAATCTGTTCAAACATTTATCGCCATTTGATACTCGTTTGAGATTGGGAAAAAGTCAGACAAAGAGGGAATCCATTATTTACTATCAACTTAATTTTGAAGAAGAAGTGGACAAAGAAGGACTTTTCCAAATCTTATCCTTCCTTGCAGAGACCAAAGACACTGAGGTAATTTTCGGTGCTTTTGCTGCCAATAACGACCAGATGGAGAGAGTGGCAGATATAATTCAAGAGATCATAGATGAAAAATTCCCAGCAAAGAGTTTTGAAAAAGCGGTTGACTATGAAGGGGCTGAAAATCCTTTAAAGGAAAATGCACAGCAGAAACTCCGTTATCGCCTGTTAAACATCAATGATGAATTGGAAATGATTAAGACATTAGAATATGTGCGTTTGATTGTTGATTTGAATCCTCAACCTCACCTATATACCCAAATAGCAGGGATTAGTGCAGGAATTCCTCAGGTGAATCAAGTAGAGACTGTCTATGTTGACCATTTGAAAAATGGCTACCTGCTTTCTACCATCACAGAATTTAAGAAAGCGGCCCATCACTACCTGGATACCCTAAAAGAATGGAATCAGTCTTTAATCTACTCGATTGATAAAATCAAGGAACATACAGGTGAAAAATTTGTGGAAAAACTAGATCAATGGATAGAGGAGAGTACAAATGTCAAAGGATCTTAAAATCCTACAGATAGGGACGGGAAATTGGAAACATCGTTATGAGATCCCTAAGAAAATGGAATGGTATTATTTTTATCCTAATTCTCCTAAGGTACTTAAGGAAACGATAAAAATGGATGAGATTCGCAAGTTTAATGCCATTCTCATTGAAGACGGCCGTTACTTGGTTGACCTATTACCAATTATTAAAATGATCGATCCTTATACGATTTTTTATAACCAAGAGTTTCAAACAAGCAACCCTCTTATTTTAGATTTAATCAAGAAACGCTGTGCCCAAGCAATCGACTTTTCAGATCCACAGAGGCTATTAAAAGATTTATCAACTTCCTTATTTGGTGGTGGTTATGGAGATAAGTTGAATCCCTCTGCAATTGATGTCCATCCAAGTTTTAAGGGTTCTATTTCTTATCAAGGGTTTGAATATTTGCTCTTAGAGGGAGATTTTGGTTCTGAGTTTTCCCAAGTAGCTAATTGGAAATACAACTTTGTATCATCAACAAAACTTCCAATCGAGGTGTGGTTAGAGTATGAAAAAAGTGAAGGTGTAGAATTTCAGTTTCGTGTTCGAAAAATGCCTGAAGGTTCAGTTTCGGATGTGGTTGAAGACTTGATGTATACAGAAGAGGAACTAGAAACGGCTCTAGTCATGGAGCAGGATTACAATGCCCACCTCTGTATGTCTATTGAAGCGCGTGGTCAGGGAAGCTTAAAATTGGGAAATCTACATCAGCGTTGGACCCGTAAACAATTTGGGAAATTTGTCCTTGGAGGCAATATTTTACACGATAGTAAGAGAGACGAGATTAACTACTTCTTTCATCCTGGGGATTTTAAGCCACCATTGGCTGTTTACTTTTCAGGATTCCGACCTGCCGAGGGATTTGAAGGATACTGGATGATGCAAAATTTCAAGTGCCCCTTCATTTTGTTCTCGGACCCTCGCTTAATAGGTGGAGCTTTTTACCTAGGCAGTGAAGAACTAGAAGAAAAAATCAAACAAACGATTGAACATTATCAGGAATATTTAGGTTTTGAAAAAAAAGATTTGATTTTATCAGGTTTATCAATGGGAACCTTCCCTTCTCTTTACTATGGCTCATTCTTTGAACCGAAAGGAATCGTTGTGGGTAAACCCTTAGCAAATTTAGGGACAATTGCTAAACGTGGTAGACTGGAAGCACCAGGTATCTTTCCAACAGGATTTGACGTGCTCCACCATCAAACTGGAGGGATCAGCCCGGCCCATATGGATGAGTTGGATAACCGTTTTTGGTCTGCCTTCAAACAAGCAGATTTTTCTCAAACGACGTTTGGTCTTTCTTACATGAAGGATGAGGATATGGATAGTCATGCCTATGATCAGCTAGTCACTACGCTCTGTCAAACTGGAGCGAAGATCTTATCAAAAGGAACAGCAGGTCGACACAATGATGATACAGAAACCAACGTTATCTGGTTTATCCATTTTTATAACATGATATTACAAGCAGAATTTGGAAGAGGTGAGACATGATTATAAATCAAAGAGAAGACATACTCTGGGGAGATATGGGAGCAACTTACCTGTATGGAACTCGAGTTCAGTTTTGGGAAGATGGCCATATCAGTCTTTCAAATCCATTACTAGCTCCAGGAGAAGTTCTCAAATCATGGCTTTCAAGCTTGAATTATCAAGGTGGTAGAAGTCAACCCAGCCTACCTCTCTTAAAAAGAAATCATCGCTATCAATTCACCATGAATATGACTTGTTATCCTGAAAATAGCATTTACATAAAACTAGTTTTCTTGGACCGTTACGAAGAAGTGCTAGAAGAAAAAGTTGAGAAAACCCTATCTTTTTCTTTCGTTTATCCTGAGGAGGCTTATACCTATAGAGTTTCTCTCATTGCTGCTGGGTTTGAGTCACTCGATTTTTATTCTTTCTCAATTAAGGAGTATGATCGTGTTTAATAGTTTGTATCAAAATAGAAAACTCAGAAAAGTCGGAGCTACTTTAAAAAAGATCAATGGTCTCAAAGATGAGATGGCAGCTCTTAGCGATGAAGCCTTGGCAGTAAAAACGGTAGAGTTTCGTCAACGTTTAGCAGAGGGGGAAACCCTAGATGACTTACTTGTTGAAGCTTTTGCAGTTGTACGTGAAGCTGATAAGCGAATCCTAGGGATGTTTCCTTATGACGTTCAAGTTATGGGGGGCATTGTCATCCACCAGGGGAATGTTGCGGAGATGAATACCGGTGAAGGAAAGACTTTGACTGCGACTATGCCTCTTTATCTCAATGCCCTAACTGGTAAAGGTGCCATGTTGATTACGACCAATGAATATCTAGCTAAACGTGACGCAGAGGAAATGGGGCCGGTCTATCGATTCTTAGGCTTAAGTATAGGGATCCCATTCACTGATGATCCTGAGGAAGAATTAAAAGCCGAAGATAAAAAGAAAATTTATAACTCAGATATCATCTATTTAACCAATAGTAGTCTAGGTTTTGATTATCTAAGTGATAATTTAGCTTCCAGTAGTAATGAAAAGTTTTTGCGCCCATTTGACTATGTCATCATTGATGAAATTGATGATATTTTACTAGATAGTGCACAGACCCCACTCATCATTGCGGGATCTCCTCGTGTTCAGTCCAACTACTATGGCATCATCGATACTTTAGTAACAACTATGGTTGAAAATGAAGACTATATCTTTAAAGAAGAAAAAGAAGAGATATGGTTGACTACAAAGGGGGCTAAAACTGCTGAAAGCTTCCTAGGGATTGATAACTTGTATAAGGAAGAATACGCGACTTATGTACGACATCTAGTCTATTCCTTGAGAGCTCATAAGTTGTTCACGAGAGATAAGGAGTACATCATTCGAGATGATGAAATGATTCTCCTGGATAAAGGAACAGGTCGTTTGATGGAAATGACCAAGTTGCAGGGAGGTCTTCATCAGGCCATCGAAGCCAAGGAGCATGTGAAACTCTCTCCTGAAACGCGAGCAATGGCCTCTATTACCTATCAAAGTCTTTTCAAAATGTTTAATAAGATATCAGGAATGACTGGGACTGGGAAGGTCGCAGAGAAGGAATTTTTGGAAACCTATAATATGTCTGTTATCCGAATTCCGACTAATCGTCCCTTGATCCGAAAAGACTATCCAGACAATCTTTATGTAACACTACCAGAAAAGGTTTATGCTTCACTTGAATGTATCAAGGAATACCATCTCAAAGGAAACCCACTACTAGTCTTTGTAGGATCGGTTGAGATGTCGCATCTCTATTCGTCCCTACTGTTGCGGGAAGGAATCGCCCATAACGTCTTGAATGCCAATAATGCTGCGCGTGAGGCACAAATTGTCTCAGAATCAGGTCAGATGGGAGCCGTGACGGTTGCAACATCCATGGCAGGTCGAGGAACAGATATTAAATTGGGACCTGGAGTTGCCGAGCTTGGTGGCCTAGTAGTTATCGGTACAGAACGAATGGAAAGCCAGCGAATCGATCTGCAAATTAGAGGACGCTCGGGTAGACAAGGAGATCCAGGTCTGTCGAAGTTTTTTGTATCATTAGAAGATGATGTTATCAAGAAGTTCGGTCCATCCTGGGTTCACAGAATGTACAAAGAGTACAGTGTTGCAGATATTACTCAACCACAAGTCCTTGAGGGAAGAAAATACCACAGACTGGTTGAGAAAGCTCAAAATGCAAGTGATAGTGCTAGTCGCGCCAACAGACAGAGAACACTAGAATATGCTGAGAGTATGAATATCCAACGTGATCTCATCTATAAGGAAAGAAATCGTTTAATAAACGGAGATAGGGATCTTCGAGATGTATTATCTGAGATGATTGACGAGTATATTGAAACAATTTTATCTGAAAACATAAAAACTAGAGAAGAATTATTTCACTATATTGTCACGAATATCAGTTTTAATATTAGAGAATTACCTCTTGATCTAGTCATTGAAGATCAACAAGCGTTGAGAAATTTCCTGATTCAGATCATTAACAATGAGTTAAATGATAAGAAGACCTTGTTAGAACCTCATGATTTATATGACCAATTTTTGAGAGTTTCCATGCTTAAAGCCATTGATGATAACTGGGTGGAACAGGTGGACTACCTGCAACAATTGATGATGGCAATTGGCGGACAATCAGCCAGTCAAACGAATCCGATCGTAGAATATTACCGAGAAGCCTATATGGGATTTGAAACCATGAAAGAGCAGATTCGTTCAGATATGGTACGGAATATCTTGATGGGCTTGGTACAGATGGGACCTAAGGGCGAAATCGTAACCCATTTTCCATAAAAAGGGGACAATATGACAATTTACAATATAAATTTAGGAATCGGCTGGGCCAGCAGTGGTGTTGAATATGCCCAAGCTTATCGTGCGGGTATTTTTCGCAGCCTGAATCTGCCGTCGAAGTTTATCTTTACAGACATGATTTTGGGTGATAATATCCAGCATTTAACAGCAAATATCGGTTTTGATGATGATCAGGTTATCTGGCTCTACACTCATTTCACAGACATCAAGATTGCACCGACCAGTGTGACGGTAGATGATGTTTTGGCTTACTTTGAAGGTGTAGAAAGCCGTCGTGAACGAAATGGGAAAATTGAACGAATCTTCTTCTCAGATGAAGACAAGTTTATCACTTGTTATTTGGTAGATGAGGAAAAAGATTTTGTTCAACATGTGGAGTATGTGTATGCTGGTAAATTAATCCGCAAGGATTACTTCTCATACACACGCTACTGCACAGAATATTTTGCTCCTAAAGACAATGTAGCGACACTCTATCAAAGAACCTTCTACAATGAAGATGGGACTCCGGCTTATGAAATGTTCATGAATCAAGGGACCGAGGAAGTCTACCGTTTCAAGGATCGCATTTTATACGGGAAGCCTGCCTTGATCCGTTATTTCATGCAGACACTTGGGTTAAGTAAATCAGATCTAGTGATTTTAGACCGTGAGACAGGAATTGGTCAGGTGGTCTTTGAAGAAGCGCGTGCTGCTCACCTTGCTGTTGTCGTTCACGCTGAGCACTATAGTGAAAATGCGACCAATGATGATTATATCCTTTGGAACAACTATTATGACTACCAGTTTACCAATGCAGATAAGGTCGATCTCTTTATCGTTTCAACGGATCGTCAAAAGGAAGTTCTAGAGCAACAGTTTGCTCACTATACCACACATGCTCCTAAGATTGTGACCATTCCAGTTGGAAGTGTTGACCAATTAACAAAACCACAAGAGAGCCGTAAGCCATTTTCTCTCATTACAGCTTCGCGTCTAGCTAAGGAAAAACATATTGATTGGCTTGTCAAGGCTGTGATTGAGGCTCATAAGGAATTGCCAGAATTAACCTTTGATATCTACGGTAGTGGTGGCGAAGAAGGACGTCTACATGAGATTATCGCTGCAGGTCAGGCAGAAGAGTATATTAAACTCAAGGGCCATGCAGAACTTTCCCAAATCTATTCACAGTATGAAGTTTATCTAACTGCTTCTACAAGTGAAGGATTTGGTTTGACTCTCATGGAAGCAATTGGTTCAGGATTGCCATTGATTGGTTTTGATGTTCCTTATGGAAATCAAACCTTCATCGAAGATGGCGAAAATGGTTACTTGATTCCAAGTTCATCTGACCATGTCGAAGATGAAATTAAGAAAGCTTATGCAGAAAAAATCTGCCAACTGTATTTGGAAAATCGTTTGGAAAGTATGAGAGAAAAATCCTACCAGATTGCTGAGAAATTCTTGACTCAAGAGATTTTGAACAAATGGGAAAAAACAATCAAGGAGGTAGTGGATGATTCAGTTATTTGATCTATATAATCAAGAAAGCCAAGATTTGCACTATAGTCTGACTGAGGCAGGCCTGTCTGATTTGGCTGTGGTTATTGAACCAGATGGATTTTTGCCAGATGGAGTTGTCTCACCTTTCACCTATTATTTGGGTTATGACAGCGGTAAACCCTTGTACTTTAACCAAGTTCCTGTACCAGACTTTTGGGAGATTGCTGGGAATAATCAATTTGGAACCATCAATGACCTCAATCAAGAACGAGCAGTGATACATTTTGCAGATGGCTTACAGGCTCGTTTGGTAAAAAAAGTCGAATGGAAAACACCAGCAGGCCGCATCTTCCAAGTGGATCACTACAATCGTTTTGGAGCTTGTTTTGCTAAGACTACCTTTGATGGATCTGGTCAAGCTATTATGACTTCTTATCGGAATGTAGATCAAAAAGAAGTTATTTTGGAAAACCATGTCACAGGTGATATTCTCCTGACCTTGGAAGGTCAAGGATTGCGCCATTTTTCTGGTCGAGTGGCCTTTATCATAGACTTCTTGCAAGGTTTGAAAGTGAATCTTGACCACATTCTCTTTAATACCCTATCTACATCGTTTTTGACTTCCTTCCATTTCCCAGACAAATCAGGTCAGGATATTCTAGTTTGGCAAGAACCATTACATAATGATATACCAGGAAATATGCAGCTAATCTTGGAGAATGACCAGCTTCGAGCTAAGACCATTATCATTCCAGATTATGCGACCTATGAACGCGCTTTGCAGTTGACGGATGAAAAATTCCATCATAAGTTTAGTCATTTAGGCTATCATTATCACTTTAAGCGTGATAATTTTGTTCGTCCTGATGCCTTGATAGTGACCAATTCGGACCAACTAGAGCAAGTCGAAAAACTGGTGGAAAGTTTACCAAGGGTTACTTTCCGAATCGCAGCAGTGACAGAGATGTCATCCAAGTTGCTGGATATGCTCCGCTATCCCAATGTCGTACTCTATCAAAATGCCAGTCCCCAAAAGATTCAGGAGCTTTATCAGTTATCAGATATCTATTTGGATATCAACTATGGGAATGAACTACTTCAAGCTGTTCGTCAGGCTTTTGAACACAACCAACTGGTCCTAGCTTTTGAGGAAACAGCCCATAATCGCCGCTATACAGCTCCAAATCATATTTTCGCTAAGGAAGCAGTTGATGACATGATTCATACCATTGAGTTAGCCCTTTCTCATGTCAAAGAGATGGGTCGAGCTCTTGGAGATCAAGGGTACCATGCCAATTATGTGGATCCAATCATGTATCAGGAGCGGATGGAAACCATTTTAGGAGAAAGCCATGACTAAAAAAGATCTATTTTATCAGGATGTTGAAGGTCGTATGGAAGAGATGAAACAAGAACCCATCAAAAAAGAAAAATCTACACGTGGTGAAAAAATCAGTAAAACATTCTCTTTCTTGTTGGGATTGATTATTTTGATAGGTTTGCTGTTTACTTTAATAGGACTTTTGAGGTAGTTAAATGACTGAATTATTGATAATTTTAACCATTATTTTAGCTATTGCCTTAATCATCCTTGTGACCATTCAACCAAGACAAACTCAAATTTTTTCTATGGATGCAACTAGTAATATCGGAAAGCCCAGCTATTGGCAAAGCAATACGCTTGTTAAAGTTCTAACTTTGCTCGTTAGCTTAGCCTTATTTGTGATGCTACTCCTCTTTATGGCCTTAACATTTTCATGATCTATATTTTTTAAAGAGACAATGCTTGATTTTAACAGTGAAGATTTAAAGAAATTTAAGTTTGAGGAGAAAAGTTTAAGAAAACTTTTAGGAATCTAGCTTATACTATAAGCATAAGTTAAGAAGACCTTAACTTTAACTCCTAAAAATTTTTCATAATAATCTCCCTATAAAATAAAGTCGCCCAATCAGGCGGCTTATTTTTTTGTTCTAAGTCTATGCTTTTTCATGATATAATAGCTTTATGAGATTAGATAAATTTTTAGTTGCCTGCGCTGTCGGGAGTCGGACTGAGGTTAAAAACTTTCTAAAGGCAGGGCGCGTGACGGTCAATGGTAAAAAGGAAAAATCTGCCAAGCTACAAATCAATGAAGAGACAGACGAGATTTGTTTTGACGGGCAAAAGCTAGAGTACGAGGAGTTTGTTTACTATATGATGAACAAGCCCCAGGGGGTTATCTCAGCGACTGAAGATCCTAAACATAAGACTGTGTTGGATTTGTTAGATGATTTAGCTCGATCAAAGGAAGTTTTCCCAGTGGGACGTTTGGATATCGACACGCATGGACTCCTACTCTTGACCAATGATGGCCAACTGGCTCATGCTCTTCTTTCTCCTAAACGTCATGTGGATAAGACTTATCTGGCACAGGTCAAGGGAATCATGACGGATGAAGACATTGAGACATTTGCACAAGGGATTCCGCTAAAAGACTTTACCTGTAAGCCTGCCAAACTGGAGCTTGTGGCTCTTGATAGAGAAAAAAACCAAAGTCTAGTTCGTGTGACTATTGCCGAGGGGAAATTCCATCAGGTTAAACGCATGGTAGCCTACTGTGGCAAGGAAGTGATGGACTTGCAACGTCTGACCATGGGAACTTTGACCTTGGATGAGGATTTGAAACGTGGAGAATGGCGTCGCTTGGCCAAAGAGGAATTAGAAGGCTTGCTCGAAAGTGTTAGGTAAACTGTGGAATCTTTGAAAAAGGTGAGGAAAATATCCTTGCCTTTTTCAGTTTTTGGTTGCTTCCTTTGTGAAAAGAGTTATAATAGACTGTAGAATAAAAGGAGGATTTTATGAACGCGATTCAAGAATCATTTACAGATAAATTATTTGCTAATTATGAAGCAAATGTCAAATACCAAGCTATCGAAAATGCTGCCAGCCACAATGGAATCTTTGCAGCCCTTGAGCGTCGTCAAAGCCATGTAGATAACACACCTGTTTTCTCACTTGATTTGACAAAGGACAAGGTCACTAACCAGAAGGCTTCTGGTCGCTGCTGGATGTTTGCGGCCCTTAATACCTTCCGCCACAAACTCATCTCTCAATACAAACTTGAAAACTTTGAATTGTCACAAGCTCACACCTTCTTCTGGGACAAGTATGAAAAATCAAACTGGTTCTTGGAGCAAGTCATTGCGACTGCAGACCAAGAATTGACAAGTCGCAAGGTTAGCTTCCTACTCCAAACTCCACAACAAGATGGTGGTCAATGGGATATGGTTGTGGCTCTCTTTGAGAAATATGGTGTCGTTCCTAAGTCTGTTTATCCAGAGTCTGTTTCATCTAGCAGCAGCCGTGAACTCAATGCAATCCTTAACAAATTGCTTCGTCAAGATGCTCAAATCTTGCGTGACCTCTTGGCTTCTGGTGCAGATCAAGCGACTGTACAAGCTAAGAAAGAAGACCTTTTGCAAGAAATCTTTAACTTCCTTGCCATGTCACTAGGACTTCCACCACGTCAATTTGACTTTGCTTATCGTGATAAGGACAACAACTACCAAAGCGAAAAAGGCATCACACCACAAGAGTTTTACAAGAAATACGTTGACCTTCCACTAGAAGACTACGTTTCTGTGATCAATGCTCCAACTGCTGACAAACCTTACGGTAAATCTTACACAGTTGAGATGTTGGGAAATGTCGTTGGTAGCCGTGCAGTTCGCTACATCAACGTACCGATGGAACGTTTGAAAGAATTGGCGATTGCCCAAATGCAGACAGGAGAAACTGTTTGGTTTGGTTCAGATGTTGGCCAGCTCAGCAACCGTAAAGCCGGAATACTTGCGACAGATGTCTATGACTTTGAATCAAGCATGGACATTCAACTCACTCAAGACAAGGCAGGACGTTTGGACTACAGCGAAAGCTTGATGACTCACGCCATGGTCTTGACAGGGGTTGATTTGGATGAAAATGGCAAATCAATCAAGTGGAAAGTTGAAAACTCATGGGGAGACAAGGTCGGTACAGATGGATACTTTGTTGCCTCAGATGCTTGGATGGACGAATACACTTACCAGATTGTTGTTCGTAAGGAATTACTAACAGCAGAAGAACAAGCTGCTTATGAAGCAGAACCAATCGTACTTGCTCCATGGGATCCAATGGGTGCCTTGGCAGAATAAATGAGATATAAAAAGAACGGTTCTATAATTTTTAGGGTTGATGGAAATTTTCCACCAACCCTATTTTAGTGTATACAAAAAGGCCAACATCCATTATATTAAAAGCGCTGAAACCTAAAACAAAAGGATGATGACCATATGAACAATACACTAGAAGCTACACTACAAATCAAAGATAAAAACATTATTTGGGATAATAAAGTTCAAGAGAAGATATTTAAAAAGAGAAAATCTTTATTTTATGCAGCTACTTATACGCATAAACCAGAATTTTGTACCGTTTGTGGGTGTGTTAGCCGAAATAATAATATCGTTAAAAACGGCACGAAAACATCTCGTATCACTCTCTGTTCTGTTTCAGGCCTAGCGGCCTACTTAAATCTACGCAAGCAGAGATTTCTCTGTAGAGAATGCGGCTCTTCATTTACCGCAGACACTAGTCGAATCGTAGAAAAACACTGTCATATCTCTAAACGCTTAAAAAACGAAATTAAATCAAAAATAAGTGAAACAGTATCTGAAACCTATATCGCAAAAGAAACAAATGTTTCAGTTCATACGGTAAGACGTATCATAGATGATACAACACGTTTACTAAAGATTAAACCATTACACGATTTACCTGAGCATTTGTGTTTTGATGAATTTAAATCCGTCAAATCTTCCGATAGTAATATGAGCTTCATTATTTGTGATAGCACTACACACAAGCTGGTCGATGTTGTACGAGATAGAAAATCTTACAGCTTGAAAAAGTATTTTCATCGTTTTGAGCCTAAGACTAGATTAAAGGTAAAAACTATCTCCATCGACATGTACTTACCGTACATTCAATTAATAAAAGAAATGTTTCCTAACGCTAAAATTATCATTGATCCTTTTCATATCGTACAAGCCTTAAATAGAGAATTAAATCGAACTCGGGTACGTGTCATGAATAAGCATCGCTATAAAGACTCTAAATTATATCGAAAGTTAAAACATTATTGGAAGTTAATTTTAAAGAACTCTAATGAACTTCAGAACTATAAATATAATCGTTATAAGCTTTTTGAAAGCTTCATAACAAGTAAAGGAATCGTAGATTATATCTTAGAAAAAAATCCATCTCTTAAAAATGATTATGAGGTTGTACATTCACTTCGTGAATGTATACAGGATAGAGATTATATAGAATTCAAGGAAACGATTGAAGCAGCTACGCAATTAGACCTATCTCCTGGTTTAAAAAGAGTATTAAAGACTCTTATGACTTACTTGCCATATATTCAAAATACTTGTGAGTATCCAACTAGAACAAATGGCCCTATTGAAGGAATAAACAATAAAATAAAAGTGCTTAAAAGAAATGCCTACGGCTTTAGAAACTATTACCATTTTAGAAATAGGATTATTTTAATAACAAAAATGTTTGGCCCAAAACAAAAAGGAATTAAGCAACAATTAGTTGCTTAATCCCTTCCTAAATTTCTTCATCAACACTATTTGACAAAGAGCCCTTTTTTAGTGCTCAAAATAGCACTCAATTTTAAATGGATTTGGTGTTCAAAAAATATAATCAAATGCAACAAACTAATTTCATTTTTAATAGGCACAATTAATTTTAGAAGATAGTACGAAAAAATATTGACTATTTTCTTTAGAATGTGTAAAATTTAGATAGATTATTTAAAGTGAGGTTTTTTTATCTTGTCTATATTAAAGAAGAAAGTTAATATGTTTAGTGTACTATTGAATGTGGTATTAATAGCTATTATAGCTATTGGAGTGCTATTTTTCTTACCTAAGGAACATAAATCAGAAGTCAAATCGTCAATTAATATCGAAAGTATTGAAAAAGTGAATGAAGTTGTATTTTTGAATGCGGGAATTAATGAAATTATTTCTGAAACAAAAACAACTCAAGTTTTTGGGTTTGATGTGCCGTTCTCTAAAAAAGCAGCATTAGTAATTTTAAATTATAAAGCTAAATTTGGAATTAAAAGTAGTGTAAAGGTTGAACAAATAAGCGAAAAAGAATATAAGGTTATTGTTCCAAAATTGGAAGTAATTGGTGTTGAACTTTCAAAAGATAATCCTTATGATTTATATGATAGTCATGGAGAGTTATTAAGTGGAACTACAGAAGATATTGATACTGGGAAATTGGTCGCTAACCAACTTTCTAGTGATAAACAAGCAGAGTATTTAGATAAATTTAAGAGTGAAATTAAAGAATCTGCAATCAATTATTATAAAACAATATTTTCTTCAATGGATTCTGAAGTAAAAGTAACTATAGAATTTACAGAATAATTTTTGAAATACAAAACCCTGGCCATCTCTGGTCAGGGTTTTGTGTGGTTCTATAATTTTTAGGGTTGATGGAAATTTTCCACCAACCCTATTTTAGTGTATACAAAAAGGCCAACATCCATTATATTAAAAGCGCTGAAACCTAAAACAAAAGAATGATGACCATATGAACAATATACTAGAAGCTACACTACAAATCAAAGGTGCACACAATGAAGGTGTTACATTCCATTTCTTAGAGAATATTAAAGAAGTATTGCGTGATGAGAGTGGGAAAGTAACTGGTGTAAAGGTTATTACAATGGAACTTGGTGAATCAGATGAAAGTGGAAGAAGATCAACGCATGAAGTGGCAGGTAGTGAACATATTATTCCATGTGACCTTGTCGTTGCAGCAATTGAACAAAAGTAGACTTTAGTGTTCTAGATGAAAGGTAAAAATTTGACTTTTGGTCAACATCAGAATACAATAGAAATGAACTAATAACAGGGGATGCATATTTAGGTCCTCAATCTATCGCAACCGCAATTAAAGGCGGGTGAGAAGTTGCGACAGAAGTACATGAATCGTTTAAAGAAAACACATAAATAACTTGTGGTGCCTTTCGTTTTTTTACTGGGAAAATTAAGGAACTATAGTTATAAATCCTTAAAGATATCAATATATTAACATGCGTATATTTATGGGAAGAAGGTTATGTCATCTATAGTTGTACTTCTGACGATAAGGTTGTTCGTGTACCAAAGGAAATTAAAGGTAAACCTGTTATCGCAATTGGAGAACGTGGTCTTGCGAACTTGAAACATTGTGAGGCAATCGTTTTACCAGATACAGTACGATATATTGGAAAAGGTGCGTTTACGATTGACAATAAGTTAAAGTATGTCCACTTTGGTAAG
This sequence comes from Streptococcus infantis, assembly GCF_047464615.1. Lineage (GTDB taxonomy): Bacteria > Bacillota > Bacilli > Lactobacillales > Streptococcaceae > Streptococcus > Streptococcus infantis_Y. The sequence continues at coordinate 109,315 of NZ_JASHBO010000005.1, read as the reverse complement.
TCAATAGAAACAGTAGAAGATGATGTTTTCAACTCTGACAGTTCATTAGAATCAGTTGTATTCCCAGAAGGAACAAAGAGTATTGGAACATTAGTATTCTGGGGGACATCATCAATTAAATCTATTACAATTCCAGCAAGTGTAACAGAAATTACAGAATACTTCTATTTTGTGGATAACTGTAACCCAGATGTAGAAATCCATACACCTAAGGGATCAAAGGCAGAAGAAGTAGCTAAAGCAATGCAACTTAAAGTAGTAAATGACTAAAGGGGAATAGTATGAACAAAAAATTACTATCAGGCTTAGGGACTGACCCCAAAAAGTGAGAATTTAATAAAAACACCCTAGGGCTACCGTCTTCGGTATCCAACCGGAGACAGATAGTCCAATTTTTGTTGGATTCTTTTTTCATTAGGTTCTTCATCAACACTATTTGACAAAGAGCCAAAAGAATCAGGTGATAAACCTGATTCTTTTTTTGTTTGTAAATTCTCACCGAGATTACATGATACCGAAGAAACGAGCTGCGATACCAACTACAAAGAGGGCAAGAATGATTGTGATTGGAGATACTTTTTTCTTAAGCAACCACATGCAAAGGAAAGTAAGGAGAAGTCCCATCAATCCTGGGATCAATGAGTTCAACTGTCCTTGAAGGGTTTGTGGTTGAACGCTATCCAAGCTCAATCCGCTAAGTGCTTGGCCGAGGATTCCCTTCAATTCTCCACCTGTAACAGGACCTTCTGGGAAGACGATGTAGGCACCTTCTGACAATTGTTTACCTGGAAGGTTGATAGTGAAGTTGATTGATACCCAACGTTGTACAAGAACGGCAAGGATGAACATACCAAGGATAGAAGCTCCTTTAGTGATGTCTTTCAAGATACCACCAGACATGTCTTTGGTGATTTCAGATCCAGCCTTGTAACCAAACTCTTGTGTATACCATAGGAAAGACATACGGATTGCATTCCATCCAAAGAAGAAGAGAAGTGGTCCAACGATATTACCAGTTGCAGCAAGTGATGCACCAAGGGCACCAAGGATCGGACGAACTGTAAACCAGAAGACTGGGTCACCGATACCAGCAAGAGGCCCCATCATACCAATCTTAACACCTTGGATAGCAGCGTCATCGATGTCAGTACCGTTAGCGCGTTCTTCTTCAAGTGCAAGAGTAACCCCCATGATTGGAGCAGCTACGTATGGGTGAGTGTTGAAGAACTCAAGGTGACGCTCAAGAGCAGCAGCCTGGTCTTCTTTTTTAGTGTAAAGTTTCTTGATAGCTGGGATCAAGGAGTAAGCCCAACCCAAGTTTTGCATACGTTCGTAGTTCCAAGAACCTTGAAGGAATTGTGAACGCCACCAAACTTTTTGGCGATCTGATTTTGATAATTGAATTTTTTCAGCCATGATTGTTCCCCTTTCTAGTAGTCTTCTAGGATATCACCGATTGGATCGTTAGAAGTTGCAGCTCCTCCGCCACCGTTTCCACCTTGTTTAGAAAGGTTGAGGTAGATGAAGGCAAGGGCAACACCGATGACACCAAGGGCAATCAAAGTTAATTGAGAGATTGCTGCAAGAGCAAAACCGATTGCGAAGAATGGCCATACTTCACGAGTAGCCATCATGTTGATAACCAAAGCGTAACCAACGGCAACGACCATAGCACCACCGACAGCCATACCACCTTTAAGCCATTCTGGCATAAGGTTCAATACGCTTTGAACGGCTTCAGTTGGCATTGCAAGCAAGAGTGCAGCTGGGATAGCAATACGTAGACCTTGAAGAGCAAGGGCAAAGTAGTGAGCACGTTCAACAGCAGCAATGTTTCCTTCTTTAGCAGCGTTATCTGCAGTATGAACCAAGGCAACTGAGATGGTACGAACGATCATAGTCAAGAAAAGACCAGCTACGGCAAGAGGGATTGCAGTAGCAGTTGCGACTGCGATACCTTCAGTAGTAAAGTTACCACCTTTAATCATGATGATTGCAGCTGCAACAGAAGCAAGAGCCGCGTCAGGAGCTACGGCAGCTCCGATGTTAGCCCAACCAAGGGCGATCATTTGAAGTGATCCACCAAGCATAACCCCTGCTTCGAGGTTACCAGTTACAAGACCGATAAGGGTACATGCTACGATTGGTTGATGGAATTGGAATTGGTCGAGGATACCTTCAAGACCTGCGAAGAAGGCAACAACTACAACCAAGATAGCAGAAATGAATGAAATATCTGACATGGTTTTATTCCTTTTCTATTTAATGTTAATTATTGAACGTTAGCTTTGCTAATCAAGTCAAACAAATCTTTTTTAGTGTCGTTTGGTACTTTACGTACGTCAAATTCAACGCCAAGGTCGCGCATTTTTTCAAATGTAGCAACGTCGTCTTTGTCCATTGACAATACGTTATTGACCATTGTTTTACCAGTTGAGTGAGCCATTGATCCAACGTTAAGAGTCTTGATTGGCACACCGCCTTCGATAGCACGAAGAGCATCTTGAGGTGTTTCAAACAAGATAAGGGCGTGTGTCTCACCAAAACGAGGGTCTTTTGCAACCTCAATCAATTTTTTGATTGGTACAACGTTAGCCTTCACTCCGTTAGGAGCTGCTTGTTTGATCAATTCTTTACGAAGATCGTCGTTAGCTACGTTATCTGAAGCAACGATGATACGGTTAGCTTTTGAATCTGGTGTCCAAGCAGTTGCGACTTGTCCGTGAAGAAGACGTGTGTCAAGACGAGCAAGATTGATTTTCAATTTACCGTCTCCAATGACAGTTCCTTCTGGAATAGCAGCTTGGGCTACAGGCGCAGTTGCAGCAGTAGCAACTTCCTCAGCTGGATTTAGTTCTTCTGGAAGAGCCTTGATGCCATCCTTAGATTCTTTGATGATATTTGCAGCGACTTTATCAACACCTGCAGTAGCGTCCATGAGGCGCTCTGTATAGGCTTGGATCAACATCGGCAAGTTAAGTCCTGTGATGATGGCAAATTTACGCTCAGGATTTTCTCCCATTACGCGACTAGCTTGGTTAAATGGAGAACCACTCCAAAGGTCAGCCAAGACTAGAACCTCATCTTCTGCGTCAAATGCAGCCACAGCATTGTTGAACTTGGCGTATAAATCATCTGGACCTTCGTTTGGCATAAAGGTTACGACTTGAACCTTTTCTTGTTCACCAAAGATCATAGATCCTGACTGATGAATACCCGCGGCAAATTCACCGTGGCTCGCAATAATGATTCCGATACTCATTATTGTCATTCCTCCTTATAAAATGTTTGACTTGTAGTTTAAGAAAACTTTAAGACTCCTTAAGTATAAATCGTTTTCAGAAAAAATGCAACTAATTATAATAAAGAGTGAAAAAAATCTCAAAGCCTCATTTTTACAAATATTGATATATCAACTTTTTATAAAATCGTCTATAAAATGGTAAAAAAATTTAATATAAAAAAGCGGTGGTGCTAGGAAGTTTACGTCAGTAGTGCTCTTGGGCGTCTAAAAATTGCCCCAAGTCCAATTAATTGTCATGCCAAAATTTTATTGCTAAAAAACGAGGTGGGGTCTACTGTCCCTACCTCGTTTTATTATTTATTATTTATCTTAATGAGTAAAGTCTAGAACCATGCGACCTTGGATGGTACCAGCAGCCATTTCATCAAAGACAGCAATGGCATCTTCGACAGGCCGTTTTTGAACAACTGGAACAACGAGACCTTCAGCACCAAATTGGAAAGCTTCTTCCAAATCTTTACGTGTACCAACAAGGGAACCGATGACCTGAATACCGTCAAGAACTGTTTTGACGATGCTAAGGTCCATCATTTCAGATGGGAGACCGACAGCTACTACACGACCGCCTGCACGAACAGAGTCCACTGCTTGGTTGAAGGCAACTTTTGATACAGCTGTTACGACAGCTGAGTGAGCGCCACCGTTTGTTTTTTCCTTGATAAGGCCTGGAACATCTTCGACTTCAAGACCATTAATCACGATATCAGCACCAACTTCTTTAGCTAGAGCAAGTTTATCGTTGTTAATATCTACTGCGATAACGTGAGCGTTGAATACTTTTTTAGCGTATTGGACGGCCAAGTTACCAAGGCCTCCAGCACCATAGAGGACAACCCATTGGCCTGGTTCAACTTTTGCTTCTTTTATAGCCTTGTAGGTAGTAACACCGGCACAAGTGATAGAAGAAGCTTGGGCTGGATCGAGCCCTTCTGGAACCTTAACAGCATAATCTGCAGTTACGATACATTGTTCAGCCATACCGCCGTCTACTGAGTAGCCAGCATTTTTTACTGTACGGCAAAGAGTTTCGCGCCCAGTTGTACAGTATTCACACATACCACAGCCTTCAAAAAACCAAGCTACGCTGACACGGTCGCCAACTTTGAGACTTTTAACATCAGGGGCGATTTCTTTTACGATACCGATACCTTCGTGACCGAGAACGCGTCCTGGAACTTTACCAAAGTCACCATGGGCAACGTGGAGGTCAGTGTGGCAGACACCACAGTACTCAACTTCAACAAGTGCTTCCCCAGTTTCGAGCGGACGGAGCACTTTTTCTTCAATAGCAACACCAGTGCTTTCTGGATTTACAACAACAGCTTTCATAGCTATCCTCCTTGATGATTCGTTGAGGTGCAGAGGAAAAGGGACTTGCCTTGACTCATGATTCAAGTGAAGTCGAATTTGAACTGCCCTCTTTTTGTCTATATGTGAATTATATCACTATATTTACTATAGTACAAGGGATTTGATGCAAAAATATATGTAATCGCTTAACCGGTTGATAAGACTGTGAAAATTGAACAATGATATCTGACGTCTTATCATAAAATTTCATATAATGAGGAAGTTATTTTGTCTTAAATCTAGGGAGCGAGCTTGCAAACAGATTTTCTAAGGTCCTTCTCTAGGACTTTTTGGTATAATAGAGAGTAATTTGTTTTCTAGTATGAGAAGTTAGAATGAGAGGTATGTATGTCCCCTTCAGTTCAGTTATTGAAAAACCGTTATTTAAAAAATATAAAAGAAAATCCAGAACTCTACATTGGTATTGAGTTGGAGTTTCCTATCGTACATACGAAAGGGAAACCCACAGATATTGAAGTCAGTAAGGACTTGATGCGTTTTTTGGTGGATTCTCTCAGCTTGGAAGTTAAAAAAGAGGACCAGGATGGCAATCCAATTCAACTTGTAGAACCGAAGAGTCAGGATCGGATTCTGTTTGAGGTTTCCTACACGACCTTGGAGTTTGCCTTTGGCAGAGCCCAGAATATCCAAGAGGTCCAAGGACGCTTCGAGGCCTATATGAAGGTCATTCAGGAAAAGCTTGGAGAAAAGGATCATGCTATCCAGGGCTGGGGGATTCACCCAAACTGGGATCAGAATGACAATCGACCTGTGGCTTATCCACGTTACCAGATGCTGATGGATTACTTGCAGATGGGAAGTCGCCAAGAGAGAGCTGGTTTGCATGACTTTCCCCAATATGGAGCCTTTATCTGTGGGAGTCAAGTTCAGTTGGACGTATCGACTGCTAACTACCTACGTGTCATTAATGCTTTCACTCAGCTTGAGGCAGCCAAAGCTTACCTGTTTGCCAATTCTGAGTTTTCGGGAGCAGAATGGGATACTCAGATTTCACGAGATATCTTTTGGGAAGACTCCATGCATGGGATTTATCCAGAGAATGTTGGTGTCAATGCCAGACTCTTCAAAGATGAAGATGATTTCTTTGATTATCTCGACCGCTCTGCGATTTTTACAGCAGAACGAGATGGAGAAACCTACTATTTTTCTCCGATTCGTGCTAGAGATTACCTAGCTACTGAGGAAGTTTCGGCCTATACTCTAAATGGAAAAGAAACTCTGCTTGTTCCTCAAGAGAAGGATTTTCAAACGCACCGTAGTTACCAATATCAAGACCTAACAACTCGAGGAACGGTCGAATTTCGTAGTGTTTGTACGCAACCGCTAGACCGCACTTTTGCCTCGGCTGCCTTTCATCTAGGTTTGCTAGTTAATTTAGATAAGCTTGAAACTTATCTAGAAACAGCACCTTTCTTTGAGAGATTTGGTCGTGACTACAAATCTTTGAGACGTCAGTTTTCAAAGAAACAGCTTTCAGATGAGGAGACAGCTGGAATTGTTCAATTCTCAAAAGATTTGCTAGCTATAGCAGAGCAAGGTCTTGAAATGAGAGGTCAGCAAGAAACAACCTATTTAGAGCCTTTGAAAGAAAAATTGACTCTATAATTTTCTTATAAAGGAAGAATTTTCTGAAAAATCATGTTATAATGAATAAGACTATAGATAAAGGATAGAGATTTATGACATTAGTTTATCAATCAACGCGTGACGCAAAAAATACCGTAACAGCCAGCCAAGCGATTTTGCAAGGTTTGGCAACAGATGGAGGCTTATTTACTCCAGTTAGCTATCCAAAGGTAGATTTGGATTTTGAAACATTAAAGGACGCTTCATACCAGGAAGTAGCTAAGCTTGTCTTGTCAGCCTTTTTGGATGACTTTACAGCAGAAGAGTTGGACTACTGTATCACCAACGCCTATGACAGCAAGTTTGATACGCCAGCCATTGCTCCTCTTGTGAAACTAAATGGCCAATATAACTTGGAACTTTTCCACGGTTCAACCATTGCCTTTAAAGACATGGCCTTGTCTATCTTGCCATACTTTATGACAACAGCTGCCAAGAAACACGGACTGGAAAACAAGATTGTCATCTTGACTGCAACTTCTGGAGACACTGGTAAAGCTGCCATGGCAGGCTTTGCGGATGTCCCTGGAACTGAAATTATCGTCTTTTATCCAAAAGATGGTGTCAGCAAGGTACAAGAATTGCAAATGACCACTCAAACTGGGGACAACACTCATGTTATCGCTATTGATGGGAACTTTGACGATGCTCAAACCAACGTTAAGCATATGTTCAATGATGTGGCCCTTCGTGACAAATTGGCAGCTAATAAGCTACAGTTTTCATCAGCCAACTCTATGAACATTGGCCGTTTGGTCCCACAAATTGTCTACTATGTCTATGCCTACGCTCAGCTTGTTAAGACTGGCGATATTAAGGCTGGTGACAAGGTCAACTTCACCGTTCCAACAGGAAACTTTGGAAATATCTTGGCTGCCTTTTACGCTAAGCAAATCGGTCTACCAGTTGGGAAACTGATTTGTGCTTCAAATGACAACAATGTTTTGACAGACTTCTTTAAAACTCGTGTCTATGACAAGAAGCGTGAGTTTAAGGTTACCACTAGTCCGTCTATGGATATCTTGGTATCTTCAAACTTGGAGCGCTTGATTTTCCACCTTTTGGGTAATGATGCAGTTAAGACAGCTGAACTCATGGATGCTTTGAACACTCAAGGTCAGTATGAATTGAAAGATTTTGATGCAGAGATTCTTGACCTCTTTGCAGCGGAGTATGCGACAGAAGCGGAAACCGCAGCAGAAATTAAGCGTGTCTACGAGTCAGACTCTTACATCGAGGATCCTCATACAGCAGTTGCTTCAGCTGTATTTAAAAAATACCAAGCAGCGACTGTTGATGCGACCAAGACAGTGATTGCATCAACAGCTAGTCCGTACAAATTCCCAGTGGTTGCGGTGGAAGCTGTAACTGGACAATCAGGTCTTAGCGACTTTGAAGCCTTGGCTCAATTACATGAAATCTCAGGAGTAGCAGTGCCACCAGCAGTGGATGGCCTTGAAACAGCTCCAGTTCGTCACAAGACAACTGTTGCAGCAGCAGAGATGCAGACTGCAGTAGAATCTTATCTAGGACTTTAAAAGAGAGGAAGTAAACTCGGTTGGGAAACTAACTGAGTTTCTTTTCATCAGGAGGAAGGATTGTTTAAGAAATATAAAGATATTCTCAACATAGCTCTGCCAGCCATGGGTGAAAATTTCTTGCAGATGCTCATGGGAATGGTGGATAGCTATCTGGTAGCCCATCTAGGTTTGATAGCCATTTCGGGTGTATCCGTAGCGGGCAATATTATCACCATTTACCAGGCAATTTTTATTGCTCTAGGAGCTGCGATTTCCAGTGTTATTTCCAAAAGTTTGGGGCAGAAGGACCAGTCTAGACTAGCCTACCATGTGACAGAAGCGCTCAAGATAACCCTGCTACTGAGTTTAGTTTTAGGGGGCTTGTCCATCTTTGCCGGTCAAGAGATGATTGGTCTTTTGGGGACAGAAGCGTCTGTGGCTGAGAGTGGTGGACTATACCTAGCTTTAGTTGGTGGGACAATCGTCCTCTTGGGCTTGATGACTAGTCTAGGTGCCTTGATTCGCGCCACTCATAATCCGCGCCTTCCCCTTTATGTGAGTCTTTTATCCAATGCCTTGAATATTCTCTTTTCAAGTCTAGCTATTTTTGTTCTTGATATGGGCATAGCTGGTGTAGCTTGGGGGACTATTTTGTCACGTTTGGTCGGGGTTGTGATTTTGTGGTCACAATTAAAACTTCCATATACGAGACCAAGCTTTGGACTGGACAAAGACTTACTGACCTTGGCTTTCCCAGCGGCAGGAGAACGTCTTATGATGCGGGCTGGCGATGTGGTTATTATTGCCCTAGTTGTTTCCTTTGGGACAGAGGCTGTCGCAGGAAACGCGATTGGTGAAGTCTTGACTCAATTTAACTATATGCCAGCCTTTGGTGTTGCTACGGCAACAGTTATGCAGGTGGCTCGAGCAGTAGGGGAAGATGATTGGGCAAGGGTAGACAACTTAAGTAAGCAAACTTTTTGGCTATCCCTCTTTCTCATGCTGCCCTTAACACTTAGTATCTATGCTCTGGGAACGCCACTAAGTTACCTCTATACCAGTGATTCTGCGGCCATTAAAGCCAGTGTTATGGTGACGCTGTTCTCTCTACTAGGGACTCCTATGACGACGGGAACAGTCATTTATACAGCTGTTTGGCAGGGTTTGGGGAATGCACGCCTCCCCTTTTATGCGACAAGTATCGGAATGTGGTGTATCCGTATAGGGACAGGTTACCTGATGGGAATTGTTCTTGGTTGGGGCTTGCCTGGTATTTGGGCAGGAACGCTTTTGGACAATGGTTTTCGCTGGTTCTTCCTGCGCTATCGTTATAAGCAATATATCTCTTTGAAAGGATGACATATGAAAAAAATTGGATTTATCTGGGATTTAGATGGAACTTTATTGGACTCTTATGAGGCTATCTTAGCAGGAATCGAAGAGACCTTTGCTCAGTTTGACATTCCTTATGATAAGGCTGAGGTTCGTGCCTTTATTCTAAAAACTTCCGTTCAAGATCTGTTGGAAAAGGTGGGAGAAGAAAGAGGCTTGGATGCTGATATGCTCAATCAGGTTCGTGCTCAGAGTTTGGCTGAGAAGAATGCTCAAGTTGTTCTGATGCCGGGGGCGCGTGAAATCTTAGCTTGGGCAGACCAGCAAGGAATTGAGCAGTTTGTTTATACCCATAAAGGGGACAATGCTTTTACAATTTTGGAAAATTTGGGTTTGGCCCACTATTTCACAGAAATTTTAACCAATCAAAGTGGCTTTTCTCGGAAGCCTAGTCCAGAAGCTGCGATCTATCTTCTAGATAAGTATGAACTAGCTCCTCAGCAGACTTATTATATCGGCGATCGGACTTTGGATATCGAATTTGCTCAAAATAGTGGGATTCAGAGTATCAATTTTCTTGCCTCTCCTGCAACTTGTAATCAACAGATAGAGCATTTAGAAGCTATTAGCTCGCTTTCCTTCTAGAATTTTCTTCAAGAAGAATGTGTCAGCCTGATGACAGGAAACTAACAAACTATTTCAAGTAATGTGATTTGTTACAACGAATGTACAGTTCTGTTAAATAGCCCCAAAAGGGCTTTTTTTCTATTTTCTTTGTGTTATGATAGACAGGTACTACATTTGAAAAGGAGTTTGATAGTATGAAGAAAAGAATTATTTTAGCATCAACAGTAGCCTTGTCCCTTGCCCCTGTATTGGCAACTCAAGCAGAAGAATTAGTGTGGACAGCGCGTAGTGTTGAGCAAATTCAAAACGATGTTACCAAGAGTGAGAATAAAACAAGCTATACGATTCAGTATGGTGATACCTTAAGTACCATTGCCGAAGCTTTGGGAGTGGATGTGACCGTTCTTGCTAACTTGAACAAGATCAGCAATATTGATTTGATCTTCCCTGAGACAGTCCTTACAACAACTGTAAATGAAAAAGAAGAAGTGACAGAGGTTGAAATTCAAACCCCTGATACAGTTCAAGGTGGCGAAGGAACAACTGCAACAGCAGATTTGACAACCAACCAAGTCACTGTAGATGACCAAACTGTACAGGTTGAAGATTTAACTCAACCAGTTGCAGAAACAACTGTAGCTGAGCCAGTCACAGAAGCAGCTGTTACAGAAGTTGTAGCACCGGTAGAAGAGTCAGTAGTAGAAACCACTACTGAAGTTGCAACACCAGTAGAAGAATCTGCAGCAGAAACAACAACAGGAGCTGTTGCAGAAGTTTCAGCACCAGTAGAAGAGCCGGTAGCAGAAACACTTGTAGTGAAAGAAACGACTACAACAGAAGCACTAGTTACAGAAACTGTAGCAGAGACTCAATCAACACCATCAACTTACCAAGCTGAAGCAAGTCAAGGTTCATCAGCGACTTATGCAGCCCCAGCAGCTCCTGACTATGCAGGACTTGCTGCAGCAAAATCAGAGAATGCAGGACTTCAACCACAAACAGCTGCTTTTAAAGAAGAAATTGCCAACTTGTTCGGCATTACATCCTTTAGTGGTTACCGTCCAGGAGATAGCGGTGACCACGGAAAAGGCCTTGCCATTGACTTTATGGTTCCAGTAAGCTCTGCTCTTGGAGACCAAATTGCAGATTATGCTATCCAAAATATGGCTAGCCGTGGCATCAGCTACATCATCTGGAAACAACGTTTCTATGCACCATTCGATAGCAAATACGGACCAGCCTACACTTGGAATCCAATGCCAGACCGTGGTAGCGTAACAGAAAATCACTATGACCACGTTCACGTATCGATGAACTAAGAATAATAAGAAGTTGGAAACTGATTTAGTTTCCGCTTCTTTTTTTATTTTCAAACTCTTAGATAGCGTAAATAAACTCTAGGCATAAAATAGAAAAACATAGCCTTGAGGGATTGTGACTAGTAGACTAATTTAACGGAGTGAGCAAAATAGTTGCGTTTTTAATCTTTCTGCATTATACTTGTTCTGCATTATACTTGATAAGTCAACTGTTGATGAATCAAATATCAAAGAAAGGAGAAACATACTAAAAATGCATGAATTGCTTTATCAGCTCCATTTAGTGGATCAGACGATTACTCAACTTTTTGAGAAACAATTGGGAATTAGTTTGACCCGCTATCAAATCCTGCAATTTTTACTACAAAATTCACCCTGTAACCAGATTGCCGTTCAGGAGAAGTTACAGATTGACCAAGCAGCCTTGACCCGTCATTTCAAGATTTTAGAGTCAGAAGGCTATGTCAGTCGCAAACGTAATCCGCTTAATCAACGAGAAGTCTTAGTTGAATTAACCCAAGAAGTCAAGAATCAACTCTTGGTCAATCCGCCTAAACATCACTTGCGAGTGAAGGAGCAGATGGAGAACATCTTATCCTCTACTGAGCAGCAAGACCTGACAGCTTTGTTGACAAAACTAGTATCAGGATTAGAAAAAATAGAATTTTAAGGAGAAAACGATGTCAATCATTACTACTATTTTAGCAACTATTGTTGCCCTCGAACATTTTTATATCTTTTATTTGGAGAGTATCGCAACCCAATCAGACGCAACCAGCCGTGTCTTTAATATGGACAAAGAAGAATTAGCAAGACCATCTGTCATCTCATTGTTCAAAAATCAAGGAATTTATAATGCCTTGATTGGGGTATTTCTTATTTACGGAATTTATTTCTCACATAGCTTAGAAATCGTAACAATCTTTGTTTTATTTGTCATAGGAGCAGCTACTTATGGTGCCTTAACAGCAGATAAAAAAATCATTCTCAAGCAAGGTGGTCCAGCAATCTTAGCACTCTTGAGTATCCTTTTCTTGAAATAAAAAGCGGAAGTGGAAAAAATATTGGATTTAAAAATCCATTATTATAAATCCTTATGCTTGATAAATTAAATAAAAAAGCGGACAAGATAGAATTCTGAGTATCAGAAACAAGTATGGTTCGCTTTTTTATTTACAATTAGACTTTTATACGAATTTTTGTTTTTAAGTTGGTTCACTTCAGTGTGGTTAAGGAAGTGCTGTTTGTAAATCTTTAAAAACTTATGGAAATGTGTGGTCATGTTATTCAAGACTACTTCTTTACTATTAAAGTTTATTTGGATAATACTTGACAAAAGCGACTGTTCATACTATAATCTTTTTTAAACAAGCATTGAACAAAAAGAGGTTATCAATATGATTTCAGAAAAACAATTTAAACTACTGTCTTTTTTGCAAGAGCATCCACAGGAGGAATTTACACAAAGACAGTTAGCGGAACAATTGGAAGTTTCTTTAGGAACAATTAATTCCCTGCTTAAAGAAATGAAAGAAGCTAATTGGATTGATCAAGAAGGTCACCTATCTGAGTTAGGAAAAGAAGCTTTAGAGCCTTATCGCGTACAAAATGCAATCATTATGGCGGCAGGAATGAGTAGTCGCTTTGCTCCTTTGTCTTACGAAGTACCAAAAGGATTGTTAAAAGTCAAAGGGGAACGCCTGATTGAAAGGGAAATTGAACAACTACAGGAAGCAGGTATAGAAGATATTACAGTTATTGTAGGTTATTTACAAGAAAAAATGTTTTACCTTGCTGAAAAATATGGTGTAAAAATCGTTGTCAATAATGATTACTATAAATACAATAACTGTTCTTCATTAATGTTGGTTAGAAATCAACTATCAAATACTTATATTTGTTCATCGGACAATTATTTTGCCGAAAATCCATTTGAGAAGTATATTTATAGGGGTTACTATTCAACAATATTTGTGGAAGGCGAGACAGACGAATATTGTGCTACCGAAGACTCCAACAACATGATTGTTGACATACAGATTGGTGGTAAAGATACTTGGGCTATGGTGGGACATGTGTATTTTGACCGTGCCTTTAGTGAAAAATTCGTAAAAATTTTAGAAACTGAGTTTAAACACGAGCCCTATAAAGAACAGCTCTGGGAAGATTACTATACCCGTAATGTTCATGAATTGCATCTAGAAGCTCGTCATTATTCAGCGGATATTGTTAAAGAATTTGATTCCTTAGATGAGTTGCGTCAATTTGATGACCGCTACTTGATGAATTCTAATTCTGAGATTATTGATAATATCTGCAAGACCTTGAATTGTGATGCTTCGGATATTGTTCATATTAAACCACTCAAAGATGGTTTGACCAATACATCCTTTAGCTTTGATTGTCTTGATAAAAAATATGTTTACCGTCATCCTGGAAGAGGAACTGAAAAATATATCAACAGGTCAAGTGAAGCGGCTTCTATGGAAATTGCAGCAAAACTACAAATAGACAGAACATTTGTTGCAATGGATAAAAACGAAGGGTGGAAGATTTCAGAATTTATCCCTAACGCTAGACCGCTTGATTATGATAATTGGGATCATGTAGAAAAAGCTATGGGGCTCTTGAGAAAACTACATCAGTCTGGAGAGAAGACAACTCATAATTTTGATTTATTTGTAGGAATTGATGATTTTAGAGAAAAATTGAAGGCTAGCAATCGTTTTGAGTTTGATGGACTTGATGAACTCGATAAAAACATTTCAACTATTAGAGAATTTTTAAAACAGGATGACACTGAGAGAGTTTTATGTCATGGAGATTCCTATAGCCCTAATTTTCTCCTAAACGAACAAGAGGAGATGAGTCTGATTGATTGGGAGTATTCTGGTATGGGAGACCCTGCAGGGGATTTAGGTACCTTCATTGGTTGTTCGAATTATACTGTTGAACAAGCTGAGAAAGTACTTGAGATTTACTTGCAAGAAGTTCCAGATACAAAAACAAGACGTCATTATTTAGCCTATGTGGCAGTGACATCTTATTATTGGTTCTTGTGGGCCTTATTCCAAGAGAGTGTTGGAAAACCTGTGGGAGAATTTCTTTATACTTGGTATCGATTTACCAGACAATACGGACAACTTTCATTAGAGTTATATCTAGGAGAAAAATAAGATGAAATCTGTATCTGAAATTGAACAATTGGTAGCAGATGAAACGAAACGAAGACTGGAAGAAATGGAATCTCCAGACTATGATTTTGCGCAACCATTCTTAAAAAAAGATTTTGCTTTGATTGGTGTTATCATTGGAATTAATCTAATCTTGATTATCTTAGCTATGACAGGAGGAATTAAATAATGTCGAAAACGACCGACTTTATTCAACAAGAAACCATAACTGGGATTGTTCCAATGACTAGTAAGGATCGGCAATATTCCTTCTGGGATCTATTCTTATCAACAAGTGGTTTTGCGATTGCAACTTGGTGTTACACACAAGGAGCGTATGTTGCTCAATATTTGACCTTCAGCCAGATGTTAATCAATATTTTTAGCTTTAATATTATTTGGGTTTTTATCGAGTGTCTTCCCACCTTGTTTGCAGTGAGATATGGAATTGATTTATGGATTTGGCTTCGAGCGGTTTTAGGGAAGCGCGGAGTGGCATTTTTGTCAACAACTATCAGTTTAGCAAATTTTGGTTGGTATGCAGTTACTGCAAATCTTTTTGCCAGTTCTATGATTCATCTAGCTAATAATTTTGGCCTTGGACTGGAGAAGGGGATTTGGGCACCAATTCTTGGGACACTTTGTGTCTTATTGGGGACCTTGATTGCCCTTGGTGGACCGGAGGTTATAAAAGGTATTAATCGATTTATGGTAATTGCTTTACTAGTTGTTGGATTGATTATCGTTGGAATTTGTTTTATAGCAGTTCCGATTACTGACATTATGAACGTTCAACCAGCAGTACAAGGAGATTTGAGCCCGCTAGAGCGATTTATGATTTCAGGAGAGGGGAATGTAGCGACTGCCTTTTCTTGGTCGACGCAAGCATTAATTTTACCACGTTTAGCAAAATCAGAACGTAGTGGGTATTGGGCTACTTCTTTATCTTATGGCGTGGTAGCACCATTCTTTGCTGCGACGGGTGGTGTTATGGCTCTAGCTATGTTTGTAAGAACAGGAGTTTACGAGAGTGATCCAACGGCGATGCTTTCAACCTTGAGTACTCCTACCTTTGCTCTTCTTAGTTTATTGCTAGTAGCTTTTGCAAATATTGGAACTCAAGGGACAGGATCCTATGTGAACTGTATGATTGTTAAAAGCGGTATGCCTAAGGTGAGCTATAAACTAATGGTTTGGATTGCCATGATTTATGTGAGTGCGTTAACAATTTGGGGTGGCGTAGAAGAATATTTTGGTTCTTTTATCTCGCTTGCAGCTTATATTCAAGGACCTATTATTGGAATGATTGTTGTTGATTATTTCTTGATAAGAAAACGGAAATTAGATTTACGATCAGCTTATTTCTTAGATGGACATCAGGCTTATGAGTTTACTAAGGGATTTAATTTAGTTGGTTTGTCTTGTGTATTCGTATCTCTGTTAGTTGCGGTACTCTTTGTTTACAATCCCCTAACTAAACAAATTCAAAGTTCGATCTTCTTAATCACAACAGGTAGTGGCTTTACGGCGATTTTTGGTGGCTTCCTATATTGGTTGGCAAGCCTAACTCCATTAAAACACTACATGATTAAAGACAGAGATCAAGTAACCATTTAAATAAAAACAACCAGCACTTTCTATTGAAGGTGCTGGTTTTAATCATTCACATTAAACTTTTCTCCGCTTGATTTCGAGTAATCTTTGATAAAAGAAGAATTGACTACTATAGATATAAGGGAAAGTAGGGATGCTCGCAATTCCGAAGCTGATCCAGATAAGGAGATACCAAGGAAGTAGCTGTAAATCAAGTACGAAGCGTTGGAACTTATAACCTTTCATAAGGAAGCGACTGGTTTTGAGTACGCGACTTGGCTTGGCAATTCCAATTGCAAGGGTATCACATAGGAGAAGCTCTACTTGGGAATAAGCGTAGTATTGCGGCAGATAGGCAATGGTTCCCAAAATCATCAGAAAGACGCTACCAAAGAAGTAGAGTGCAAAAGTGAGCAGAAAATGTTCGATATCTGAATTGGTGACGTCTACGGCTGGAAATTCGGGATGAAGTTCTACAAATTTACGAGCCATGGCACTGCTATAGAAGAGTAAGTAGACACCAAAAAGATTAGGGATGCTCCACAAAAAGAGATAGAAACGTTTGAGCAAGAGAGTCAGAAAGGTCTGGGTGAAGAAGCGATTGTCAAGTAAGGACAGACTATCTTTAAAGGAAAGCTCTATCTCGGAAATTCTGTAAAGATTAATGGTTGTAAACAGAGCACCAGCTAGGATAATAGAACTTGTAAATCCGACTGCTAGAGGAAAGAGTGAAGACTGGATCAAGCTCATCAAAAAAGTAAAGAAGGATTGCTCAAGAATCCCCTCATCAAGTAAGGACAATGGACTTAAAAAGCTGGATAGAATCAGGAAAATGCTTGGTAATAAAAAGACAAGCAATAGACGTGGATGTTCAGCTTGAAACTGTTTAGCTTGTTGACGAACTTCTTTTAAATCAATTTTTGGGTATTTCATTCTTTCATTATACCATAGTTCGTGACAGTTCCTGTTTTTTTTGATAGAATCATACAGTATGCCCTTGGGCACAAAGTAAGAACTGGGACTGTCTTTCCCAGCTTCGGAGGTAAAAAATGTCAGATTCACCAATCAAATATCGTTTGATTAAGAAAGAAAAACACACGGGAGCTCGTCTGGGTGAGATTATCACGCCACACGGAACCTTTCCAACTCCTATGTTTATGCCGGTTGGGACTCAAGCAACGGTTAAAACCCAATCGCCAGAAGAGTTGAAAGAGATGGGGTCAGGGATTATCCTCTCTAATACCTATCACTTGTGGCTTCGTCCTGGAGATGAACTCATTGCACGTGCAGGTGGACTTCATAAGTTCATGAACTGGGATCAGCCTATCTTGACAGATAGTGGAGGTTTCCAAGTTTATTCCCTAGCGGATAGCCGTAATATCACAGAAGAAGGAGTAACGTTTAAGAATCACCTCAATGGTTCCAAGATGTTCCTTTCACCTGAAAAAGCCATCTCTATCCAAAACAATCTAGGCTCAGATATCATGATGTCCTTTGACGAATGTCCTCAATTTTATCAGCCTTATGATTATGTGAAGAAGTCAATTGAACGTACCAGCCGTTGGGCAGAGCGTGGGTTGAAAGCTCATCGTCGTCCACATGACCAAGGTTTGTTTGGGATTGTACAAGGTGCAGGATTTGAAGATCTTCGTCGTCAGTCAGCTCATGACCTTGTCAGCATGGACTTCCCAGGATACTCTATCGGAGGGTTGGCAGTTGGAGAAACTCATGAAGAGATGAACGCAGTTTTGGACTTCACCACTCAACTCCTTCCTGAAAACAAACCTCGCTATCTTATGGGGGTAGGGGCACCAGATAGCTTGATTGATGGAGTGATTCGTGGTGTGGATATGTTTGACTGTGTCTTGCCGACTCGTATCGCTCGTAACGGAACTTGTATGACCAGCCAAGGACGTTTGGTTGTCAAGAATGCCCAGTTTGCGGAGGACTTTACACCACTTGATCCTGAATGTGATTGCTACACATGTAAGAACTACACCCGTGCTTATCTTCGTCACTTGCTCAAGGCCGATGAAACCTTTGGTATCCGCTTGACCAGTTACCATAATCTCTACTTCTTGCTCAATCTGATGAAGCAGGTTCGTCAGGCTATTATGGATGACAATCTCTTGGAATTCCGTGAGCATTTTGTTGAAAAATATGGCTACAATAAATCAGGTCGTAATTTCTAAGTTTAGTAGACTAAAGCTGAAATCCTAAGTTTTCTCTTAGGATTTTTCTTCTTTTTTTGATAAAATAAAGGTAGTATGGAATGAACATTAGATGGTTTTTTAACTACTCTAATGAACGGAGAATAAACTCGTATGCGTATAAAATGGTTTTCCTTGATTAGGATTACAGGCTTACTCTTGGTACTCTTGTACCATTTTTTTCAGACGGTTTTCCCAGGAGGTTTCTTCGGGGTTGACGTCTTTTTCACCTTTTCGGGCTTTCTAATTACGTCACTCCTGTTAGAAGAATTTGGACAAAAAGGTAAGATTGATATTCTAGGATTTTTTAGAAGACGTTTTTATCGGATTTTTCCACCGGTCGTCTTAATGATCCTTGTCGTTATGCCCTTTACTTTCTTGGTTCGGCAGGATTATGTAGCCGGGATTGGTGGTCAGATTGCTGGTGTCCTTGGTTTTATGACCAATTTCTATGAAATGTTAACAGGGGGAAGTTATGAATCTCAGTTCATTCCTCATCTCTTTGTTCATAACTGGAGTTTAGCGGTTGAAGTTCATTACTATATCTTGTGGGGCTTGGCAGTTTGGTTCTTGTCCAAGCGGGTAAAATCATCTGGACAATTAAGAGGGCTAGTCTTTCTTCTATCATCAGCTGTCTTTATCATCGGTTTTCTTTCAATGTTTATCGGTAGCTTTATCGTTTCTTCCTACTCGACGCTCTACTTTTCTAGCTTTACTCACGTCTATCCTTTCTTTCTAGGCAGTATTTTGGCATCTTTGGTAGGTGTTCGTCAAACGACTACTCTTGTTAAGCGTTTAAATAATACCTGGGATTTGAAAAAGACCTTGCTAGTATTCGGGGCAGGTCTCGGAGTTTTGCTCTTATTGACCTTCTTCGTGAAATTCAATTATCTCTTTGCCTACTTGCTTGGCTTCTTGTTGGCAAGTTTAGCTGCCCTTCTGATGATCGTTGCAGCACGACTTTTGCATGAGAAAACTCCGACGATTGAAGAACCAAAGGTAATTAGCTTCTTAGCTGACACCAGCTATGCCGTCTATCTTTTCCACTGGCCGTTTTATATCATCTTCTCTCAGTTGATGAGCAATCTACCAGCTGTGATTCTCACCACTATCTTTTCTTATCTCTTTGCAAGCCTTTCTTTCTATGTGATTGAACCTTTCATTGCAGGGAAGAATAGTAGCTTATTGCAAACGGTAAAAGAAATTCCGCATATTCAACCAATTTTTGCGGGTAGCGTTGGTTTCCTTAGCTTACTGACACTGATTGTGATGCTTATTGCTCCCCAAGTCGGTGCTTTTGAAACGGATTTGATGGTAAATGGCCTCAATCAAGCTCAAACCAATATCACCCGTACAAAAACCATGGCGGATCAAGCAGAAGCAAGTCGCTACAATATTGCCGATGGTGTATCCATCATCGGAGATTCTGTAACCTTGCGTGCAACACCTGGACTAAAAGAGGTTCTACCAGACGCTCAGACAGATGGTCAAGTAAGCAGAAATACCAAGCAAGCCAATGCTATTATGCTCAACCACAGTCAGAATAAAGTCCTCCCTAAAATAGTCGTTATTGCTACTGGAGTGAATAACCCTGAGGATTATAAGGCTGATATCGATTCTTTGATAACGAATCTACCCAAGGGACATCAACTTGTACTTATGACACCTTATGAGGGTGATACAACTCAAGCAACTCAGCCTTATGTAGAACAGTATGCTAGCTATGTGCGTGAAGTGGCTCAAAAGTATCCTTACATTGAGGTTGCAGACTGGAATCAGGTATCTAAAGATCATCCAGACATCTGGAAAGGAACGGACCAGGTTCACTTTGGAAGTGATAATGCCAAACTAGAAGAGGGAGCTAAGCTCTACGCAGAAACGATAGCATCAGCTATCAAGGCCTTGGCAGATAAACCTGTGAAGTCAAAATAATATTTAAAAAGTAGAGATGACCGTTCTCTACTTTTTGTTTTTAGAAAGTATTTCTTAGAAGCTCAATCATTCTCTAAGTTTAATTCTCTAAGCTATGCCAATATTCTCTTGCTATAGGTTGTTAGGTCTTTGGGCAGTTTGGTCCAAACTATGACTAATTTCTAGTCTGTAGTTTTTATGGCGAATCCGGTCTTGATTGGGAAAGACTTGCCAAATTGTCAGAATTATGAGAAAATAGGTGCAGTTTACAAAATGGAGGGAATGCAATGAGAGAAGATATCAAAATCAATGATCGTGCTTTAGCATTAGGGGATCAAATCATTGACAAGCTAGAAAAAGTTTACGATACAGATGTGGAACTAGATGTCTATAATCTTGGCTTGATTTACGAGATTCATTTGGACGAGGCTGGTCTTTGTACAATTGTCATGACCTTCACCGATACTGCCTGTGACTGTGCAGAAAGTTTACCCATCGAAATAGTTGCAGGTTTAAAACAGATTGAAGGAATTGAGGATGTCAGGGTTGAAGTTACCTGGTCACCTGCTTGGAAGATTACGCGAATTAGTCGCTATGGTCGCATAGCGCTTGGACTACCACCACGCTAAAATACAAGAGCTCTCTGCTAATAAACAGAGAGCTGTTTTGTTATTAGATTCCCTTAACTGCGAAATAGTGTCCGCTTGGATTTGCAAAGTTAAAGTGAGGGAAAGGTTGAGTATTGATCGGACTTGTGGTATCAGTCACTGCAGCTAGGCGCTTGTGAAGGGCGTGAAGGTCCGCTGACTCAAAGAGTAGGCTAGGTTTCATATCGATTACTTCTGGCGATACCTGACGAATAAAGTCTTTGGCGTAGACAGTAAAAGTCAGTGTACTGTCCGTGTGAGGTTTCATTTCAAAAGTTTCAAAACCCATAATTTCAGATTGATTAAAAACTTCAAAACCGATAGCAGACCAAAAGTCTCTCTCAGCTGCTACATCATCTACGTAGAGCATAATTCCTGTATTTTTTGAAAACATTATTTCTCCTTTATAATCATAGTTAGAGCAATTATCTTATCATATTTCACGAGATAAGACAAAGGATTAGAAAAAGCAGTCATTTAGCGACTGCTTATTTTTTTAGTTATTTTTTACCAGATTGTTCCATATTCCAGAAATCTGTAACAGCACCACGGGATGCAGAAGATACGGTATGGGCATATTTTCCGAGGACACCACGGCTATAGAGTGGTGGCAAGGTTGTTTCTGCCTTACGTTTTTCAAGTTCTTCTTCGGATACGGCCATAGAAATTTCTTTAGTATCTTGGTCGACAGTGACGATATCTCCTGTACGAAGGTAGGCAATTGGTCCACCATCCTGAGCTTCAGGAGCGATATGTCCAACAACCAGTCCATAAGTACCACCAGAGAAGCGTCCGTCTGTCAAGAGGGCAACCTTGTCTCCTTGACCTTTACCAACGATCATTGATGAAAGTGATAGCATCTCAGGCATACCAGGACCACCCTTAGGTCCAACGAAACGAACAACGACTACATCGCCATCAACGATTTCATCTGTCAGAACGGCCTGAATCGCATCTTCTTCTGAGTCAAAGACCTTAGCTGGACCAACGTGACGGCGCACTTTAACACCTGACACCTTGGCAACTGCACCGTCAGGAGCAAGATTACCGTTCAAGATGATAAGCGGACCGTCCGCACGTTTAGGATTTTCAAGTGGCATGATGACTTTTTGACCTGGTGTGAGGTCTGCAAAGTCAGCTAAGTTTTCAGCGACAGTCTTACCAGTACATGTGATGCGGTCTCCATGAAGGAATCCATTTGCCAGCAAGTACTTCATAACCGCAGGCACACCACCAACTTCGTAAAGGTCTTGGAAGACATACTGACCAGAAGGTTTTAAGTCAGCCAAGTGAGGCACACGCTCTTGGATGGTATTGAAGTCCTCAAGTGACAAGTCAACATTAGCCGCATGGGCAATGGCGAGCAAGTGAAGAGTGGCGTTAGTAGAACCACCGAGAGCCATAGTAACAGTAATAGCATCTTCAAAGGCTTCACGAGTCAAGATATCAGACGGTTTGATACCGAGTTCAAGCATTTTGACGACAGCACGTCCAGCTGCTTCGATGTCTTCTTTCTTATCAGCAGATTCTGCTGGGTGAGAAGAAGAGCCTGGCAAACTCATACCCAAAACTTCGATAGCAGTAGCCATGGTGTTGGCAGTATACATACCACCGCAACCACCAGGGCCGGGGCAGGCGTTACACTCGAGACGTTTGACGTCCTCAGCCGTCATATTGCCGTGGTTCCATTTACCGATTCCTTCAAATACAGAAACCAAGTCGATGTCTTTACCATCTAATTTTCCAGGGGCGATAGTACCACCGTAGGCGAAAATGGCTGGGATATTCATATTGGCAATGGCAATCATAGAACCAGGCATGTTCTTGTCACAACCGCCGATAGCTACAAAGGCATCTACGTTGTGACCACCCATAGCAGCTTCGATAGAATCCGCAATAATATCACGAGATGTCAAAGAGAAGCGCATACCAGGCGTTCCCATGGCAATTCCGTCTGCTACCGTAATGGTTCCAAATTGAACAGGCCAAGCACCAGCAGATTTGACACCTTCTTTAGCTAATTTCCCAAAGTCATGCAAGTGGATATTACATGGTGTATTTTCTGCCCAAGTCGAAATGACCCCAACAATCGGTGTTTCAAAGTCCTTATCTGTCATACCAGTCGCACGAAGCATGGCACGGTTTGGTGATTTAACCATGCTATCATAGATGCTGCTGCGGTGACGTTTATCTAATTCTGTCATTAAGTTCTCTCCCATTTCAGTTTTTACCATTATAGCACATTTTAAAAGCAATGAACAGAAGAAAATTCTTGAATTTTCAGAAAATTCAATACATTGAAATCTTCTTAAAAATGATTGCATATTTTTGTTGACATTTAAAATTAAAGTGATATCATTTAGATATCAAAAACAGGAGGTCATTCTGATGACTGAAAAACTAATCAATTCAAAACCAAATGGTGTAGTAGCGTTGATAATTATCGAGTTGGCACTCGTACTTGGTGTCTTTATATTTATCATGGGTGCAGGTTCGGAAAATATTTTTGGAATTATTATCGGACTTTTATTAATCTTAATTTCAGTTCTAGCTCATGCTGGTTTAAAAGTTGTCAAACCTCAGGAAGCTCTGGTTTTAACCCTCTTTGGTAACTATACTGGGACTATCAAAGAACCTGGTTTTTACTTTGTCAATCCCTTCAGTATAGCGGTCAATCCTGCAAACCACACTCGACTTGGTCAAAGTGGTGATGTTAGTACAAAATCACCTTTTTCAGGGATGAAATCATCCAATGGCAATGATGTAAACATTGAAATTGGCAAGAAACAGATTTCTCTCAAAGTTATGACCTTGAGCAATTCTCGTCAAAAGATTAACGATTGTCTGGGAAATCCTGTTGAAATCGGAATCGCAGTTACTTGGAGAGTTGTCGATACAGCTAAAGCAGTTTTCAACGTTGATAACTATAAAGAATATCTCTCATTGCAGTGTGATAGCGCCCTTCGTAATATTGTCCGCATCTATCCTTACGATGTGTCTCCGAATGTGGATACTACAGGTGATGGGCAAGCTGATGAAGGAAGCCTCCGAGGTTCTAGTGAAATTGTAGCTAGTCGCATTCGTGAAGAAATCCAAAGTCGCGTAGAGGACGCTGGTTTGGAAATCCTTGAAGCACGTATTACTTACCTAGCTTATGCACCAGAAATTGCTGCCGTCATGCTTCAACGTCAACAAGCATCTGCTATTATCGATGCACGAAAGATGATTGTAGACGGCGCTGTTGGAATGGTTGAAATGGCCCTGGAACGTCTCAATGAAGGAGAGTTGGTTGAACTAGACGAAGAACGAAAAGCTGCTATGGTTTCAAATCTCCTAGTCGTTCTCTGTGGCAATCATGATGCACAACCAATTGTCAATACAGGAAGCCTTTATTAGAAATGGCAGAAGCTAAAAAAAAGCAAATCCCCCTTCGACTCTCGAATAAGTTATATGCTGCACTCGCATCATGGGCAGAAGATGACTTCCGATCAGTCAATGGGCAAATCGAATATCTTCTCACCGAATGCGTCAAACAACGAAAAAAAGACGGGAAAGATGTCTCAGAAACCATTGATGAACCATTCGAGATTGATATTTAGTCTATTTTCCTATCCATAAGATTGGATAGGAAAATTTTTTTATCTTTTTTTGTCAAGTAACTTTACTTTACAAAAAAGTTTTGATATACTATTAAAGTTGATGAAAATCAAACCTAACTGAATTATATCTTAAAAGGAGAAATCAAAATGGCAGTACCTGCACGTCGCACTTCAAAAGCGAAGAAAAACAAACGTCGTACACACTACAAAGTAACAGCTCCATCTGTAAACTTTGACGAAACTACTGGAGATTACTCACGTTCTCACCGCGTATCACTTAAAGGATACTACAAAGGACGTAAGATCGCTAAAGCTGCATCAGCTGAATAATAGAAGGGAGATACCATGCGCGTAAATATTACACTTGAACACAAAGAATCTGGTGAACGCTTGTACCTTACTTCTAAAAACAAACGTAACACTCCAGACCGTCTTCAATTGAAGAAATACTCACCAAAACTTCGCAAACACGTTGTGTTTACAGAAGTTAAATAAGGTTTCATTACATTTCAGTACATACTGAAAAACATTGATTTCATGCGATTTTTAAAATATTGAATTTCATTACAAATCATTTGAAATCCGTTCTATGGCAACCTTTTTGGCAACCTTTTTGGCAACCTTTTTTGAAATAAAAAAGAAAGTCAACAATCGAAGAATGTAAAGTCCTAAGAATTTTCTAGGACTTTTTTCATTCCTAAAAGTTGTTGGAATAGTGCAGTCTTTTCAATAAATTTTAGGAATCCAAAAAAATCTTCCTACAATAAGTAAGAAGATTTTTTATTTTTTACTTTCTCATCCAAGAATCATGGACTAATTCATTAATTTGATGACTATATTTTGCATAGTTGTAATGATAGTGATTAGAAGCTCTCGATAAAACATCCCCAGTTTTTTTATCAGGTTGAACATATTTCTCAAATTCTACTATAGGAATTATAAATAATTCGAGCCCCTGAATTTTATTATCTGATACTTTGCTTATGGCATAAGCAATACAATCAATATATTTTCCATTATTATATTTTTGAAATTTTTTAACAGTTTCATAGTTTGCTTCAACAGTAGTAGTTTCAGATTCTATCGGAATTGTTCTAGTAACGGGCAAAATTCTATATTTTTCTTTCCCTTTTATTGCTTTCAAATAATTTCCTTGATTTGTTACAGTAAAGTTTCTAATTGATAAATTATATTTGATAAATTCTCTTAGACAATTTCTTGTATTACTCATTTATTCTACCCTTTTCTATCCTTTTTTATATATCCTAATCCTAAACTTGCTAATAACCCTAAACCTAATAAGCCTAGCATTGTCTCCTTTGTTCCTGTATTTGGAAGTTGTTTCTTAGGTTCTGCTTTTGCATTTGTAGCTTGTGCAGGAGCTTGATATGTTTTATCGTCTTTAGTTCCTACTGTCGCAACATTAACAGGTTTGTTTTGCGCCTTAGCATCCACAACATCAACAACTTTACCGTTAGCGTCAGTAACTTCTTTAGGCTGACCACCTGCTTTACGGATTGCATCTTCTTTGTCTTTCAAAGCTTGCAAGCGTTGTTGTTGTTTAGCAAGGTATGCGTCATGGTCGGCTTTGAGTTGCTTAAAGTTCTCATACCCACGAGCCTTAACTTCTGCGATACCCTCTAGGCGAGCCAACTCTTCCTTAGCAGTTTCCAACTCAGCACGAAGTACACCAAGCTTAGATTTAGCATCAGTAAGCTCTTTGTCCAAAGCCTTAAGGACTTCATTACGTTTAGTAAGAGCAAGAGCAAGAACTGTATGGGTATCAGTAGCTTCTTTAGATGCTTCACGTTTGCGAGCGAGGTCTTCACCAGCTGACTTACGAGCCAAGACTGCTACATCATGAGCCTTAGTAAGGACTTCCAACTCACCTTTGGCAGTTGTAAGAGACTTGTCTGCAGTTACTTGTTCAGCTTTAGCAGTTTCAAGAGCAGTTTTAGCATCAGCAAGAGTCTTAGCCTTTTCAGTAGCGTTTGATTTAGCTAGAGCAAGTGATTCTTTAGCAGTTTGCAAAGCTTTAGTGTCTTCAGCCAACTTAGATTTGGCATCATTAAGAACTTTTTCAAGTAATGGAACATCAATCTTGTCGCCTACCAAATCTGACAAGTGAGTACGAGCATTAGCAAGAGCTGTCTCAGCGTTGGTGTAGGCAGTTTGGGCAGTTTTGACTGTAGCTTTAGCTTCGTTAGAGGCTTTAAGGGCGTCTTCATAAGTTGATTTAGCCAATGAAAGTTTTTCTTTTAGTTGTGAGATTTTTTCGTCTTTGCTTGGGATACCCACTTCAGTTTTATCAAAGGTTGAGCCTTCTGAAATCATATTGTCAGAAGTACCGTCGAAATGAATGACAGTCGGATACTTACTACCCTTACGTACCCCAACCCCCATGTACTGCATATAACCCTCTAGTCTCTTGTGGTTATCTACAAAAATATTAGTATGTCCCCACTCAGATAGAGCGTCATCATACAACATCTTGAGGATAGACTGATAAATATCACCCTTGAGTTCTGCAAGTGTTGTTGCAAACGAGGGCATAAAGTATAAATTCTCAGCTAAGTACAATTTATTTCTAGAGTTCACACTTTTGATGGCTTCAAAATCGTGATTACTTACCTCTTTTGACAACTTTGCAACTTCATCCGCAAGATTTATTGAACCTTCTGTAACCTTAACAGGCTCAGAACCATATTGTTTACGAATCTGGTTAATTAAGTCAGCTGCGAAAAGAGTTATTTCCTTACGAGTCTCATAACTTAAGTTATTTATATCTATCTTAGTATTTTTATCTTTTTTAGTTGCATTATATGGTATCTCAACATCATAGACTACGTCAGCAGCTAGTAGAGGCTTACCTACTTTTTGTAGTTCCTTCATACCCTGCTCTTCAAGCTTCTTGGATAGTTCCTCAGGTTTACCGTTGTTAAAGTACTCCTTGAGAAGTGAGATATACTCTGGACTTAGAGTAATCGTAGGTATGGAATTACTCTCATCATCTAATTCTTCTTTAGCGGTATCTAAGTCAAGTTTAGCAGAATTAACTGCCTTGTCTTTGTTAATCTGGTCAGCTTTAGCAGTGGCAAGGGCTGTAGTGGCTTGAGTGAGATTAGTTTCAGCGCTAGATACCCCACTTTGAGCATCTTTGATAGCTTGGTCTTTGTTGGCTTGAGCTTTTTTAGCGTTATCAAGGTTAGTCTGAGTGGTAGCTACTGCCTGAGAGTCAGATTTAACTTGGTTAGTAAGCTTAGCTACCTCTTTTTCAAGTGGAGCAACATCAGTAGTAGATGAAAGAGCATCTACTTTCTTCTGAGCGTCAGCTACCTTATTAGCTGTGGAAGTGGCAGTTTTCTCAGCGTTAGATACTACCTTAGTTTGGTCTTCAACCTTCTCAGCAGTCGCAGCTACAGACTTATCAGCATCAGCTACAGTCTTCTCGGCAGTAGCCAACTCACTAGCTTTATTGTCAGCGTCAGCCTTAGCGTCAGCAACCTTTTCAGGTGTAACAGAATTAGCTTCTTCTTTTATCTTTTTAGTAATTTCAGCAATACCCTTTTCATTATCAGCAAGATGAGATTCAGCAGTTTTAACCACTTCTTTTTGCTTAGCTACATCCTGATTAGCTTTATCCGATTCAACTTTAGCCTTGTCAACGTCTTGTTGACTCGGAACTTTAGCAACTACCCTAGTTGCTGGCTCATTAACCGCAACCTCGGTCTCGCTAGCCGATACCCCAGTAGATACCCCTAGAGCTGAGATTGCAAGCGTTGAAATAACTGCACCTGTGCGCAATTTTTTGATAGTGCCGTGACCTTGTGTGTTTGATTCCATCATATAAACTCCTTTATGTCTTAAAAGACTGTTTTATAAATAATATTATACCACACTTTGCAGTCTTTTGAATATTATTTTTGTAACAATTTCAGTCTTTTGATAACGATTTATTCAATGAGATAAACTTGTATGATAGTTATGAGGTACTATCATGACTGAAAAAATAAATTTAAGAGAATTTGTTGCAAAACAAATCAGACTTCTAAGACTGAAAAGCGGAATGACACAAGAATATCTAGCAGAAAAGGCTGATCTGGGATTCAACTATATCTATAGATTAGAGAATAAACAGTTAAACGTTAAGCTTGAGACCATTGAAAAAATCATACAAGCGCTTGAAGTTGATATGAATACTTTTTTTAATATTGAAAATCAAAATCAAAGCGGAGAGTTTTTACAACTCATTGAAGATATTAGAAATCTACCGACAGAAAAAAGAGAACCTACTATAAAGGCTCTCCGAGATATATTAAAACAAATAAATTAAGCCAAGTATTTTTGAACTTGGCTTTTTTAAATTTGCTAATTTAGTTTTTAGTTTCTCTCTTTATATCATGCCCTGTTTTAGTCTGACTATAAACAAATTCAGATATATCTTCACCATTCAATGCTTTCTTAGCGTTATTGAATAACCAATCTAGTAAAACAAATTTATCATAAGTTTTTCCAAATTTAATGTTAAATTCATTCATACCAGCTAGTCCATTAGTTGCTTTTTCAATGCAATCCAATAAACCTAACTCTTCTAGATGTTCAACTAACATAAATGAAGCAAGACGATTATCTAACCGAGACAATATTTCAATATTTTCTTCAGACTCAAATATCTTTTCAACAAGAGGAAGATATTCAATGGCTTTCGACAGAGTATCTAATTTGCTAATAATTTCAAATAGATTATCTTGTTCAGAGATACTCTTATAAAAGTGATCAATCCATACAATTAGAGCGTAGTCATTAATTTTAGTTTTCTTATTTGGGAACTCTACACTTTTTAAACTTGATATTATGGAGTTTTTTAATGATTGTGTTGTTTAAGAAGAATAGATAGAGGTTTTAGATAACTACACATATTAGTTTTTTTTAAAATGATATTTAATCGATGATAACTAGAAAGGATTATTGCTAAATATCTTGTTTATTGCCAATTAAAAGACGGTAGAATCGTCATCCTACGGTGTTGTTGCTTTTTAAATGCAAGAAGTGACAGAAGGAAAATATAGAAAGCACCTTTTACATTTAATAGGCAGGCGGAAGGTTTCAAGAGGAAAAACTTGGAACTTTGAGTGTACCAATTGGGAAAATTACTAGTACATTAGATATTTTATAGATTTCGAAAGTAAATTGGAAGGATTTTCAAATTATCCCCTCAGCAAAAAAGCTGGAAACATTTGCCAGAGCTATTGACAAATGCGAAAGAATCAGATAGAATAGTAAAGTATGTTTAGTAACTGATCACTTTATAGCCGGCTAAACGAATACAAAATCTATGAGGAGGTATTCATCGTGAAACGTACTTATCAACCAAGTAAACTACGTCGTGCGCGCAAACACGGATTCCGTAACCGTATGTCAACTAAAAACGGTCGTCGCGTATTGGCAGCTCGTCGTCGTAAAGGACGCAAAGTTTTGGCTGCATAATCCAAACGAATTCAACAAAGAAGTCAGTAGGAACTCGAGTCTACTGGCTTTTGTTTTGCTCTAAAATAATAGTTTGTATAAGCTTTCTATTTTTTCTATAATAGTGTATAATATTTCATATACTATATAAATGGAGAATATTTATGAAAAAATCAAAAGCTCTCTTACTAGGGGCTGGAATTTTGAGTGCTAGCTTCTTGATGGTAGCTTGTAGCTCGACACAGTCAAATGCATCTGATAAAACCTACTCTTATGTATTTGCTAGCAATCCAGATACACTAGACTACATTACTTCGACACGTGGCTCGACTTCTAGCATTACGACAAACTTGATTGATGGTTTGTTGGAAAATGATAAGTATGGCAATTTGGTTCCTTCCATGGCTGAATCATGGACAGTATCAAAAGATGGATTGACTTATACTTACAAAATTCGCCAAGGTGTTAAGTGGTATACCTCTGAAGGAGAAGAATATGCTGAAGTAACAGCTCATGACTTTGTGACAGGTCTCAAGTATGCGGCGGATAAAAAGGCAGAAAACTTGTACTTGGTGCAAGACTCTATCAAAGGTTTGGCGGACTATGTTGAGGGGCAATCATCAGACTTTGAGACTGTTGGTATCAAGGCAGTCGATGACTATACTCTCCAATATACCTTGAACAAGCCTGAGTCCTACTGGAATTCTAAGACAACAGGTGGCATTTTAAGTCCAGTCAATGAAGCCTTTTTGAAATCCAAGGGAGATCAATTTGGAAGTGTAACTCCATCTAGTATCCTGTCAAATGGGCCTTACTTGTTCAAATCATTCACATCAAAATCTTTAATTGAGTTTGAAAAAATCCGAATTACTGGGACAAGGATAATGTGAAGATTGAGAAAGTAAAACTTTCCTTCTATGATGGTTCAGATCAAGACAGTTTGGCTAGAGGATTCTTGGAAGGCAACTATACAGATGGTCGTATCTTCCCAACAAGCTCAGTCTTTGACCAGCTGAAAAAAGGGAATGAAGACAAGATTACTTATACTCCTCAAAATGCTATAACCTTCTACTATCTCTTCAACGTCAATCGTCAAAGCTACAAGCAAACCATGAAACAGACGGACAAAGAAAAGACGGATTCTCGTCTAGCAATGCAAAACAAAGACTTCCGTCAGGCTATTAACTTTGCCTTTGACCGTCATGCCTATGCTGCCCAGACGAATGGAGAAGATGGAGCTGACCGAATCCTTCGAAACACAGTCACACCAAGTAACTTTGTTCAAATCGGTGGCAAAAACTTTGGAGATGCTGTCAATGAAAAGATGGTCAACTATGGTACAGAGTGGTCTAACATCAATCTAAACGATGCCCAAGCAGCTTTCTTGGATCCTGAAAAAGCCAAGGCTGAATTTGCCAAGGCTAAAGAAAGTTTGCAAGCAGAAGGCGTGACCTTCCCTATCCACTTGGATATGTTGGTAGACCAAACTGCTAAGTTGGACGTTCAGCAGGCAAGCTCCTTCAAGCAGACCGTTGAAGCAACGCTTGGTTCAGATAATGTGGTTATTGATATCATTCAATTGTCACCAGATGAGAAAGACAATGCTACCTTCTTTGCGGATACCGCCGATCAAAAGGATTATGACATCGATATCTCAGGATGGAGTGGAGATTTCTCAGATCCGAAAACCTATCTTGACCTTTTGGATCCAGACTCAGGTTCTCAACTAAAAAATCTTGGCTTGACTCCAGGGAAAGACAATGATATCAAGGAAAAACTCGGTCTAGCTACCTACAAGAAGTTGTTGGATGCGGCAGATAGTGAGAATGAAAATACGCAAACACGTTATGAAAAATTTGCCGAAGTTCAAGCTTGGTTGACAGATAGTGCTCTCTTCCTACCAGTTCAAAGTGCAGGAGCAAATCCTATTTTCCGTAAGAGTGTTCCGTTTACAGGGGCCTTCTCATTTGTAGGACACAAGGGAGATGCGGACAACTACAAATATGTTGAATTGCAAAAGGAACCTGTCACTGCTAAACAGTATCAAGAACTTTATGAAAAATGGCAAAAAGAAAAAGCAGAGTCTAATAAAAAAGCCCAAGAAGATTTGGCTAACCACGTTCGATAGAAGAAGGTTATCAATAAAATTTTAATACTCTTCGAAAATCTCTTCAAACTGCGTCAACGTCGCCTTGCCGTAGGTATAGGTAACTGACTTCGTCAATCTTATCTACAACCTCAAAACCATGTTTTGAGCTGATTTCGTCAGTTTCATCTACAACCTCAAAGCAGTGCTTTGAGCAGCCTGCGGCTAGTTTCCTAGTTTGCTCTTTGATTTTCATTGAGTATAAGTCTAATTTTAGGGACTAGATTCAGAAAAAAGGCACTACCAGGAGCTTGTTGGTTCTGGTAATGCCTTTTCTTTATTCTTTCAAATGATAAGAGTAGCTGGCAACGACGACATCTTCGTGCCATCTGAGAGCATATTTTAATTTGAGGCTCATTTGATTGTGTAGGATATTTTGCCAAGGTTTGTTAGGGATAAATTGGGGTACTAGAACTGTAACTGTGTAGTTCTTTTTCTTGGCTTCTTGAGAGATTTTTCGAACATAGCGAACTGTAGGTGTGATGATATCGCGATAGCTAGTATTAATATTCTTTAAGGTAATATTTGGGAAATAGTCGGCAAATTCGTGGAGAATTTCTTGGTCTTTTTCTTCAGTTTCCTTGGTGGAAATGTGCATCGCCAAAACCTCATCTCCAATACTTTGAGCATAGTTAATCGCTCCAACGCTGACTCGAGTAACATTTCCTACTAAGACAAGGACGACATTGCCATCGTAGGCTTTCTTTTGAATTCCTTCATAAAGTCGAAGTTGTTTGGCCACTTTTTGGTAATGACTGTGGATGGACAAAAAGAGGAAGGTTAAGACTAGGATAATTGGGAAGAAGGGCCAGATATCTCCAAGTCTGAAGAAGAGTAAGATAAGAACGATAGCATAACAAATGATGGCACCGAGGATATTTGCAAAGGCAGATTTTAAGAAATGAGAGCCTTTTTCTTTTTTCCAGTGGTGAATCATCCCTGTTTGAGAAAGTGCAAAAGGAACGAAAACTCCGATAGTATAGAGAGGAATCAAGCGTTCTGTATTTCCGTTAAAAATGAGCAGAAGAATCATAGCGCCAAAGGCCAAGGTTAGGATACCGTTTGAGTAGCCTAGACGATCTCCTTTTTCCATAAAAAGATGGGGCATGTACTTGTTTTTAGCCATATTGTAAGCCAGCATCGGAAAGGCCGAAAAACCAGTATTTGCAGCTACGGCTAGGATGAGAGCTGTTGAAAATTGGAAGAGATAATAAACAACTTGACCGAGAGCTGAATCCCCTAAAATTCCTTTAGCCATCTGTGAAAGGATTGTTTCTCCGTGTTGAGGTGTAATCCCCATCCAGTAGTTTAGGAAGGTAATTCCTGCAAATAGAAATCCAAGAATCAGAGACATGATGGTCAGTGTCTGAGCAGCGTTCTTCTCTTTAGGAGTTTTGAAAAATGGAACAGCATTTGAGATGGCTTCAACCCCTGTTAGTGAAGCTGAACCGCTGGTGAAGGCTCTTAAGATTAGGACAATTGAGAGACTTGGGACAGTTTGACCAATTGTAGAAGTTGCATGGTAGCTGAGAGAACCAGTCAATAGTTGGAAGATACCAAACAATAATAGGAAGACCGTACTAAAGATAAAGAGATAGACAGGGATCATCAGAGAACTAGCAGATTCCCTCAAGCCTCGCAGATTCAAAAGCATGAGTAAACAGACCAAAAAAATGGAGATGTGGAGGTTGTAGGGATGGAGAGCAGGAAGTGCTGCTGTGATCGCATCAGCTCCTGCGGCGACGGATACGGCAACTGTTAGCATGTAG
The DNA here is from genome assembly GCF_047464615.1 of Streptococcus infantis. Lineage (GTDB taxonomy): Bacteria > Bacillota > Bacilli > Lactobacillales > Streptococcaceae > Streptococcus > Streptococcus infantis_Y. The sequence continues at coordinate 75,702 of NZ_JASHBO010000005.1, read as the reverse complement.
TCAACAAGCAGGCTTCCTCCAGCAATCAAACCTAACTCAGGAGATAGATTTTCTCGAGTTACCATATAGGCACCCCCACCTTGAGGGTAGGCGTGAATGATTTGTCGGTAAGAAATGGTTAGACTAGCAAGTAGCAAGAGGACAAAAATGCCGATAGGGAGACTCCACCAGATAGCGAGGGGAGAAAGACTAGCCAAGACAAGAACGACCTGCTCAGGTCCATAAGCGATAGAAGATAGGGCATCACTTGAAAGCATTGCAAGTGCTTGTGTTTTTCCAAGTAGTCCTCCCTCGCCTTCAGTTAAGGACTTAAGAGGACGACCAATAAAGGTATATTTTAGTTTTGTAAACATTTTCTTTCCTTTTCTGAAATTTTCAACAAGAGCTATTATACTGCTATGAAAATAAGTCGTCAAGAAAAAGTGAGTGATTTTAAAATATTTTTTCCTATAAGGATGCGACTAGTTTTTTGGTATAATAGAAGGTAGAAAAAACGAGGGAATATAAATGATTTTTGATACACATACCCACTTGAATGTGGAAGAATTTTCAGGAAGAGAAGCAGAAGAAATAGCCTTAGCAGCTGAGATGGGCGTAACTCGGATGAATATTGTTGGTTTTGACAAACCAACAATTGAGCGTGCTCTAGAATTGGTGGAAGAATATGACCAACTTTATGCGACGATTGGTTGGCATCCGACCGAAGCAGGGACTTATACAGAAGACGTTGAGAAATACCTGTTGGACAAGCTAAAACATCCTAAAGTGGTAGCCTTGGGTGAGATTGGTTTGGACTATCACTGGATGACAGCGCCTAAAGAAGTTCAAGAGAAGGTTTTCCGTCGTCAGATTCAGCTATCTAAGGATTTGAACTTACCTTTTGTGGTCCATACACGTGATGCGCTAGAAGATACCTATGAGATTATCAAGAGTGAGGGAGTTGGTCCCCGTGGTGGCATCATGCACTCCTTCTCAGGTTCTCTGGAATGGGCTGAAAAGTTTGTGGAGTTAGGTATGACCATTTCCTTTTCTGGAGTGGTAACTTTCAAGAAGGCAACAGATATCCAGGAAGCAGCCAAAGAGTTACCTTTGGATAAGATTTTGGTAGAGACAGATGCGCCTTACTTGGCACCCGTTCCCAAGCGTGGTCGCGAAAACAAGACAGCATACACGCGCTATGTAGTGGACTTTATTGCAGATTTGCGTGGCGTGTCGACAGAAGAATTAGCTGCTGCGACAAGTGCAAATGCGGAACGAATTTTTGGACTGGAAAGTAAATCATGAAAGAGAAAATTTCCCAAGTCATCGTAGTCGAAGGGCGTGATGATACGGCCAATCTCAAACGTTATTTTGATGTGGAGACCTATGAGACTCGTGGCTCAGCTATCAATGAGCAGGATCTTGAACGAATCCAACGTCTACACCAACGTCATGGGGTGATTGTCTTTACAGATCCTGATTTTAACGGGGAACGCATTCGTCGGATGATTATGACGGCCATTCCGACAGTTCAGCACGCCTTTCTCAAACGTGATGAGGCAGTGCCAAAATCTAAGACTAAGGGACGTTCTCTAGGAATTGAGCATGCTAGCTACGAAGACTTGAAGACAGCACTAGAACAAGTAACTGAACAGTTTGAAGTAGAAAGCGACTTTGATATTAGCCGTAGCGACTTGATTCGTCTTGGTTTTCTAGCAGGCGCAGACAGCCGAAAACGCAGAGAATATCTAGGAGAAAGCCTTCGTATCGGTTATTCCAATGGTAAACAACTCCTCAAGCGTTTGGAATTATTTGGGATTAGCTTGGCAGAAGTTGAAGATGCCATGAAATCATATGAGAATTGAGAAACTCCCCCAAAATACCAAGGGAATATGATACAATAGAAGTAATCATATACGGTTTAATCAGGCTTGATAGCAAGCATTAGAAAAGTGCTCCACGGGATTAGGCTTGTGTGGAGTTAATGAGGAAAAGTTATGGGAATCTTTGATTTTTTAAAAAAGACGGAAACTGCAGAGGCAACTGAAATAACTGAAGCACAGAATGAAAGAGAAGAATCTAAAAACAATGCATGTATTGGAGTTTTAGATTTGTTCCCAATGAAGGAAACGAATCAATTATTGATTGTTGGGAGTTTAGAAGGTAGTATCAAGGTTGGAGATCAGTTGCAGTTTTGCAATCCCGACCAAGGAATGGATGCTCTTGGTACTGTAGAGGTTAAAAAACTCAGCAGTCAAAACAAAGAAGCAGATAGTCTTACTGATGAAGTTCTTGCCCATCTAGTGGTTGATAGGATTCCTTCTTTGGATAAACTGAAAAAAGGAAGTGTACTCTTTAGTTCAGGTGTTGAGGAAGATCAAAAATTATCTAGCTATTCAGATGCTCTTTATCGTGCTTTTGTAGCCATCCAAGAGGGGCAATTAACAAATGAAGACTATTTGGCAGCTAGTCTTGATGACAGTGTAGAGATTTTACGCCTCTTTTTATGGAAATGCCGTCAAAATCAGGAAACCGAAAGTGAAGAAAGCTATCAATCCAACACTCGTAAGTTGGAACGTCTAGCGGAAATCGTCAAGGATAAGTTGTTAGCAGCAGATTCAGTTTATGCAGTTTTTTCAGAAAAAACAGGCGAACCCTATCTTTTCTCAACGACCTATGACAGGGGAGAAGAGGGATACCTATGTACTGATCCCATGATTATGCTTTTGACGCCATCTTGGTATCGCCAATTCAAGGAAACCATTGATAGTCGACCAAACTCTGTCGTAAAACTGATTGAAAATACGGAAGATAAAAAAGGGATTGAGAATTTCCTTGGGACAGCCTTTTACTTAAATGGTGCCTTGGGAGCAATTTTTAATTCCAAGGAAGTCAGCATCAGTGCTTCAGCCTTAGTCCAAAAACCAGATTTTTCTGATTTACCAGAAATACAAGTTCCTGTAATGAATCCTGACCTAGTAAGATGGATGTTGTTGATGGGACAATTGGATAGCCCGACGACAGAAGATGAAGAAGTAATTTATAAGCTCTATTATAAGTTCTTTTCAGAAGCTATGCCGAAAGCTAAATTCCTAATTCCTCTAGATGCGGCTTCGGAATTTAAGGGCGATAGTCAGGAAGGAAATTCCTTCGTTTTAGAAAAAGATTCTAGTTTCAACATTCCAGTTAAAGAAGGAAAAGATGGCAGAAATTCTGTTCCGGTATTTACAGATTGGAAACGTCTGAGAATGGTCTTTGATGAAAAGTGGAATGGCATGATTGAAGAAGCAGGAGGCATGATTGAAGGCTTTGACTATGCCATAAACCCAACGGAGTATTATGAAGCGGGTGCTTATGTTAGCCTAACAGCTTTTAAAGAGATGCAAAAGCTTGGTGAGGAACTAGAAGGCAGAGCTAAAGATTAGAGAGTTTCTTTACATTGGGAAACTTTATAGTTTTATCTACATCCTACTTGAACCACTAACCTTTTTCAAAGGTTGTGAAAGGAAATGATATGGCAAATAGAAGTTATATTTACTTAAAAAACGGAGATGAAGCTCGTATCTTAACAGAAGGCATCTACACGATACCTTATTTTTGGCAATTGTTTTGGGATGAAGAAGATTTAAAAGCTCCGATTGCTCTCTGGGAAACAGCAGAAAAACTGGAAGAAGATGAAGAGCAAGCAGAAAGATTTTACCAAGAGCAGAATGTAGATATCTTGCTTTCTATTGAAAAATTCCAGCAGAATGCCCTCAAAAACCGATCTTTTTTAGAAGAGAATGCCCAACAATCCGTGCAACTATATGATGCCTTTGTCCGTTATATTCTTGCAAATGTCAAAGATGGTGATGTGCTCGGATTTGATCTTTTAGATGTTGTTTTTATGGACCAAGTGTCTGTTGTTTCTGATAAACTGTTAAAAAATATACGGGCTATTCGGGAAAATCAACCCAAAGATTTAGATTTTTCTTTGACTGAAAAGAACTTAATTGGTCTTGCTATGGGCTTTCCTGACTATTATGCTTCAGAATTATTGCCAGAAGACAATATTCTAGATTCGGTTGCCTATCAGGATGAACTGAAGAAAACGAACCCCCAAGAAGATAAGAAAGTGCTTGATACGACTGGATCTGATTCAAAAGGGAGCAAACCTCGTGTTCTTTTAGTGTTTTGGATTTTGTTGGCACTAGGAATTATGTGGGTTTTATATATTATTTTTAGCTAATAAATAGAAAAGAGAATAAATGAGAATTGCAGATTATAGCGTGACCAAGGCAGTGCTGGAGCGTCACGGTTTTACCTTTAAAAAGTCCTTCGGGCAAAATTTCCTGACGGATACCAATATCCTTCAAAAAATTGTGGATACGGCTGAGATTGATGACCAGGTTAATGTTATCGAAATCGGGCCAGGTATTGGTGCCTTGACAGAGTTTCTGGCTGAGCGTGCAGCTCAAGTCATGGCTTTTGAGATTGACCACCGCTTGGTACCAATCCTAGCGGATACCTTGCGGGATTTTGACAATGTGACCGTAGTCAACGAGGACATTCTAAAAGTTGACCTAGCGCAACATATCCAAAATTTCAAAAATCCTGACTTACCCATCAAGGTAGTGGCAAACTTGCCTTACTATATCACAACCCCTATTCTCATGCACTTGATTGAAAGTGGTATTCCTTTTAGTGAGTTTGTGGTCATGATGCAAAAAGAAGTGGCGGATCGTATCTCTGCTCAACCAAATACCAAGGCTTATGGTAGCTTGTCCATTGCAGTTCAGTATTACATGACAGCCAAGGTTGCCTTTATCGTGCCTCGTACGGTCTTTGTACCAGCACCCAACGTGGACTCAGCTATCCTGAAAATGGTACGCCGTCCAGAGCCTGCGGTAGCAGTAAAAGATGAGAACTTCTTCTTTAAGGTTTCCAAGGCTAGTTTCACTCATCGTCGCAAGACCTTGTGGAACAACTTGACTGGTTACTTTGGGAAAACTGAGGAAATCAAGGACAAGTTGACCAAGGCTTTGGACCAGGCTGGACTGGCACCATCTGTACGTGGTGAAGCTCTTGGCCTAGAAGAATTTGCTAGTCTAGCAGATGCGCTTAAAGGACAAGGGCTCTAAGATGCAGGGACAAATCATTAAAGCATTGGCCGGTTTCTACTATGTGGAAAGTGATGGTCAAGTTTATCAAACACGCGCGCGTGGGAATTTTCGTAAAAAAGGCCATACACCCTATGTTGGAGATTGGGTAGAATTTTCTGCAGAGGAGAACTCAGAAGGCTATATATTGGAAATTCATGAACGAAAAAATAGTCTGGTTCGTCCACCCATTGTCAATATTGACCAAGCTGTTGTCATTATGTCCGTTAAAGAACCTGACTTTAATAGCAACTTGTTGGATCGGTTCTTGGTTCTCTTAGAACACAAGGGCATTCATCCTATCGTCTATATTTCCAAAATGGACTTACTAGAGGATAGTGAAGAACTGGATTTTTACGAGAAAACCTATCGTGCTATTGGATACGACTTTGTGACTAGTAAAGAGGAACTCTTGCCCTTGTTGACAGACAAAGTGACAGTCTTTATGGGGCAGACGGGTGTTGGTAAGTCAACCCTTCTTAATAAAATTGCACCTGACCTCAATCTCGAAACAGGAGAAATCTCAGACAGTCTGGGTCGTGGTCGCCATACTACTCGAGCTGTTAGTTTTTACAACCTCAATGGTGGGAAAATCGCAGATACACCAGGTTTTTCATCGCTAGATTATGAAGTATCAAGTGCGGAAGAGCTGAACCAGGCCTTTCCAGAGATTGCTAGTGTCAGTCGCGACTGTAAGTTCCGTACTTGTACTCATACCCATGAGCCATCTTGCGCAGTGAAACCAGCAGTAGAAGAGGGGAACATTGCCACCTTCCGTTTTGACAACTACCTACAATTCCTCAGTGAGATTGAAAATCGTAGAGAAACCTATAAAAAAGTCAGCAAAAAAATTCCAAAATAAGGAGAAACCTATGTCTCAATACAAGATTGCTCCGTCAATTCTGGCAGCGGATTATGCCAACTTTGAACGTGAAATTAAACGCCTAGAAGCAACTGGGGCAGAATACGCCCATATCGATATCATGGATGGTCACTTTGTACCTCAGATCAGCTTTGGTGCAGGTGTGGTTGAAAGCCTTCGTCCTCATAGCAAGATGGTCTTTGACTGCCATTTGATGGTCTCTAATCCTGAACATCATCTAGAGGACTTTGCGCGTGCGGGAGCGGATATTATCAGCATCCATGTTGAGGCAACACCTCATATCCATGGCGCTCTTCAAAAAATTCGTTCTCTCGGTGTTAAACCTTCGGTAGTCATCAATCCTGGTACGCCTGTTGAAGCGATTAAGCATGTGCTTCATTTGGTTGACCAAGTATTAGTCATGACCGTTAACCCAGGTTTCGGCGGACAAGCATTTCTGCCTGAAACCATGGATAAGATACGTGAATTGGTTTCCCTTCGTGAGGAAAAAGGCTTGAATTTTGAAATTGAAGTGGATGGTGGGATTGATGATAAAACTATTGCTCAAGCCAAAGAAGCTGGTGCAACAGTTTTTGTAGCAGGATCCTATGTTTTTAAGGGAGATGTCAATGAACGAGTGCAAGCTCTCAGAAAACAACTGGACTAAAGTTGCAGTTTTTGCAGGCGGAGACCGCGGTCACTATCGGACAAATTTTGACTGCTTTGTCGGTGTGGATCGAGGCTCGCTTTGGGTACTAGAGGAAAAACTTCCTCTTGCTCTTGCAGTTGGGGATTTTGATTCTGTGACTGTAGAAGAACGTCAGTTGATTCAGGCGAATGCCCAGCGCTTTGTCCAAGCCCAGCCAGAAAAAGATGATACGGATCTGGAACTAGCGCTTTTAACGATTTTTGAAAAAAGTCCTCAAGCTCAGGTCACTATTTTTGGTGCCCTAGGTGGTCGCATTGACCATATGTTAGCTAATGTCTTTCTACCCAGCAATCTTAAATTGGCGCCCTATATGCGTCAAATAGAGATTGAGGATGGGCAAAATTTGATTAGCTATTGCCCAGAAGGGACCAGTCAGCTAGAACCACGTTCGGACTATGATTATTTGGCCTTTATGCCTGTGAGGGATAGTCGTTTGACAATACTCGGTGCCAAGTATGAACTGACAGAGGAGAATTTTTTCTTTAAGAAAGTTTACGCTTCTAACGAATATATAGATAGGGAAGTGTCAGTGACTTGCCCAGATGGCTATGTGGTTGTCTTGCATAGCAAGGACAGGAGGTAGGATGGAGATTGTATTACTACTGTTATTAATTGCTAACCTAGCCGGGCTTTTTCTGATTTGGCAAAGGCAGGACAAGCAGGAGCAATATTTGACCAAGAGTTTAGAAGATCAGGCAGATAATCTCTCAGACCAGCTGGATTATCGCTTTGAACAAGCTCGACAAGCTAGTCAGATTGATCAAAAAAATCTTGAAGTGGCTGTCAGTGATCGCTTGCAGGAAGTGCGTATCGAATTGCATCAGGGTCTGACTCAGGTTCGGCAGGAAATGAATGAGAACCTCCTCCAAACCAGAGATAAGACCGACCAACGTCTCCAAGCCTTGCAGGAATCAAATGAGCAACGCTTGGAACAGATGCGCCAAACAGTCGAGGAAAAGTTAGAAAAGACCTTGCAAACTCGCTTGCAAGCATCCTTCGAGACGGTTTCTAAACAACTGGAATCTGTCAATCGAGGTCTGGGTGAAATGCAGACGGTTGCGCGAGATGTCGGTGCGCTTAATAAAGTCCTTTCTGGAACCAAGACCCGAGGAATTCTAGGTGAATTACAACTGGGGCAGATTATTGAAGACATCATGACACCTGCCCAGTATGAACGAGAATTTGCAACGGTTGAAAACTCTAGTGAACGTGTGGAATACGCCATCAAGTTACCTGGGCAAGGTGACCAGGAATATGTTTATCTACCGATTGATTCTAAGTTTCCCCTGGCGGATTATTACCGTCTGGAAGAAGCCTATGCAGCAGGTGATAAGGATGAAATCGAACGCTGCCGTAAGTCTCTCTTAGCAAGTGTCAAGCGTTTTGCCAAGGATATCAAGAGTAAGTACCTGGCGCCACCTCGGACAACTAATTTTGGAGTCTTATTTGTTCCGACAGAAGGTCTCTATTCGGAAATCGTTCGCAATCCGATTTTCTTTGATGATTTGAGACGGGAGGAACAGATTATTGTTGCAGGTCCAAGTACCTTGTCGGCTCTTCTTAACTCCTTATCAGTTGGCTTCAAGACTCTCAATATCCAAAAGAGTGCTGACCATATCAGTAAAACCCTAGCTAGTGTCAAAACAGAATTTGGCAAGTTTGGAGGTATTCTGGTCAAGGCACAAAAACATCTCCAACATGCCTCTGGCAATATTGATGATTTATTAAACCGTCGTACTACAGCTATCGAGCGAACGCTTCGTCACATTGAGTTATCAGAAGGTGAGCCTGCGCTTGATTTGCTACAATTCCAAGAAGATGAGGAAGAATATGAAGATTAGTCACATGAAGAAAGATGAGCTTTTTGAAGGCTTTTACCTGATCAAGTCAGCTGACCTGAGACAGACACGTGCTGGGAAAAACTACCTAGCCTTCACCTTCCAAGATGATAGTGGAGAAATCGAAGGGAAGCTCTGGGATGCTCAACCCCACAATGTTGAAACCTTTACAGCAGGGAAAGTAGTCCATATGCAAGGTCGTCGTGAAGTGTACAACAATACGCCTCAGGTTAATCAAATCACCCTTCGCTTACCACAACCTGGCGAACCAAATGACCCAGCTGACTTCAAGGTTAAATCTCCAGTAGATGCCAAAGAGATTCGTGAGTATATGGCGCAGATGATTTTTAAAATTGAAAATCCAATTTGGCAGCGAATTGTTCGGAATCTCTACACCAAGTATGACAAGGAATTCTACTCTTATCCAGCTGCTAAGACCAACCATCATGCTTTTGAAACAGGTCTTGCTTATCATACTGCCACTATGGTTCGTTTGGCAGAAGCAATTGCAGATATTTATCCTCAGCTCAATAAGAGCTTGCTCTATGCGGGAATTATGTTGCACGACCTTGCCAAGGTTATTGAGTTGACAGGTCCTGACCAGACAGAGTACACAGTAAGAGGAAACCTTATCGGTCATATCGCTCTGATTGATAGCGAAATTACCAAAGCGGTAATGGAACTTGGCATTGATGATACCAGAGAAGAGGTTGTACTTCTTCGCCATGTCATTCTCAGTCATCATGGTCTCCTTGAGTATGGTAGTCCAGTTCGTCCTCGAGTGATGGAAGCAGAAATTATTCATATGATTGATAATTTGGATGCCAGCATGATGATGATGATAACAGCTCTGGCCCTTGTTGATAAGGGAGAAATGACCAATAAAGTATTTGCTATGGACAATCGTTCCTTCTACAAGCCAAAATTAGACTAGAAACTAAAAAAATGAACTTTATTTAGGCAATAAAGTTCGTTTTTTTGCTTTAGTGTGATATAATGAGAAAAAGACTAAATAAAAAAGAATGGTAAAAATATAATGAAATTAAGAAGAAGTGATCGGATGGTTGTCATTTCCAATTACTTGATTAACAATCCATACAAATTAACCAGTCTCAACACCTTTGCGGAAAAGTATGAATCTGCCAAATCGTCTATTTCTGAAGATATCGTCATCATTAAACGTGCTTTCGAAGAAATTGAAATCGGTCATATTCAAACGGTGACAGGTGCTGGTGGTGGTGTTATTTTTACACCATCGATCTCTACTCTTGAGTCTAAAACGATTATCGAAGAGCTTCGTGATAAACTTTCAGAGAGTGACCGCATTCTGCCAGGTGGCTACATTTATTTATCTGACCTATTGAGCACTCCAGCTATTTTGAAAAATATCGGTCGCATTATTGCTAAGAGCTTTATGGATCAGAAGATTGATGCCGTTATGACTGTTGCGACCAAAGGGGTTCCGCTCGCAAATGCAGTAGCAAATGTTCTCAATGTTCCATTTGTCATTGTTCGTCGCGACTTGAAAATCACTGAAGGTTCAACTGTTAGTGTAAACTATGTTTCAGGTTCTAGTGACCGTATCGAAAAGATGTTCCTTTCAAAACGTAGCCTCAAAGCAGGAAGTCGTGTCTTAATCGTCGATGACTTCTTGAAGGGTGGAGGAACCATTAACGGGATGATTAGCCTCTTGTCTGAGTTTGATTCAGAGTTGGCTGGTGTAGCTGTCTTTGCTGATAATGCACAGGAAGACCGTGAACAACAGTTCGACTACAAGTCACTCTTGAGAGTCACAAATATTGATGTGAAGAACCAACAAATTGAAGTTGAAGTTGGAAATATCTTCGATACAGAAAAATAAGAATTGACTTGAAATACAAAGGTTGGAACTTTCGTCCCAGCCTTTCTTTGATAATGAATATGAAGGAGTCCTATGAAAACACCATTTATTAAACGTAATTCCTTAGAAAAGATTGTTGAGGAGTTTCCAACCCCATTCCATCTTTACGATGAAAAAGGGATTCGTGAGAAAGCACGCGCAGTAAACAAAGCCTTTTCTTGGAATAAGGGCTTTAAAGAATACTTCGCAGTTAAAGCAACCCCAACCCCAGCTATCTTGAAGATTTTGCAAGAAGAAGGATGTGGAGTGGATTGTTCTAGTTATGTAGAACTCTTAATGAGTCACAAGCTTGGGTTTACAGGGGCGGATATGATGTTTTCATCTAATAACACCCCAGATAGAGAGTATGCTTATGCGCGAGAATTAGGTGCGACGATTAATTTAGATGCTTTTGAAGATATCGAACATTTAGAGCGTGCAGCAGGCATCCCTGAGATTATCTCTTGTCGGTACAATCCTGGTGGCGTATTTGAACTGGGTACGGACATTATGGATAATCCTGGTGAAGCTAAGTTCGGGATGACTAAGGAACAGCTTTTTGAAGCCTTTGCCATCTTGAAAGAAAAGGGAGCTAAAACCTTTGGAATTCATTCCTTTCTAGCTTCCAATACAGTGACCCATCTCTACTATCCAGAATTAGCACGTCAGCTTTTTGAATTGGCAGTAGAAATCAAGGAAAAGTTAGGTATTTCACTGGACTTTATCAATCTTTCTGGAGGTATCGGGGTTAACTATCGCCCAGACCAGGAGCCTAATGATATTGCTTTGATTGGAGAGGGAGTTCGTCAGGTTTATGAAGAAGTCCTCGCACCAGCAGGTCTTGGTCAGGTTAAAATCTTTACAGAACTAGGTCGCTTTATGTTGGCACCCCATGGAATTCTAGTTACAAAAGTTACTCATAAAAAGAAAACCTACCGTACTTATCTAGGAGTAGATGCGTCAGCTGTCAACCTGATGAGACCAGCTATGTATGGTGCCTATCACCACATCACCAATATGATGCATCCTGATGGTCAGACTGAAGTGGTTGATGTTGTTGGCTCTCTTTGTGAAAACAACGATAAGTTTGCAGTTAATCGTGAACTACCTCAAACAGAAATTGGTGATTTGTTAGTCATTCATGATACAGGTGCGCATGGCTTCTCTATGGGCTACCAGTACAATGCCAAGCTTCGTTCGGCAGAAATTCTCTATACAGAGGACGGTGGAGCACGCTTGATCCGCCGAGCAGAGCGACCAGAGGATTATTTTGCGACTCTCTATGGGTTTGATTTTGACAAGGATTAATAAAAATTTTGAAAATCATGAAAGTTGAAAGTGAAAAACAGATTGTTTTCTAAAAAATAGGCAAAATCTGTGGTTTTTCTTTTCAGTCATGGTATAATAAAGACTATAAAACGTTTTCAAGGAAGGTAACGATATGTCTGAGGAAATAATTGACTATGGACAAGTGACAGGAATGGTGCATTCGACAGAGAGTTTTGGGGCGGTAGATGGTCCTGGAATTCGTTTTATTGTCTTTTTGCAAGGCTGTCAGATGCGTTGCCAATATTGCCATAACCCAGATACTTGGGCTATGGAAACCAATAAATCTCGTGTACGAACAGTAGATGATGTTCTAGAAGAAGCGCTTCGTTATCGTGGCTTCTGGGGAGACAAGGGAGGTATCACAGTCAGCGGAGGAGAAGCCCTCTTGCAGATTGATTTCTTGATTGCTCTCTTTACTAAGGCAAAAGAAAAGGGTATCCACTGTACCTTGGATACTTGTGCCCTTCCATTCCGTAACAAACCACGCTATCTAGAAAAGTTCAACAAGTTAATGGCCGTGACAGACTTGGTTCTCCTTGATATCAAGGAAATCAACGAAGCACAGCACAAGATTGTAACCAGTCAAACCAATAAAAACATCTTGGCTTGTGCCCAGTACTTGTCAGAAATCGGTAAACCTGTTTGGATTCGTCACGTGCTAGTGCCAGGATTGACAGACAGAGATGAAGATTTGATTGAACTTGGTAAGTTTGTAAAAACTCTCAAAAATGTTGATAAGTTTGAAATCTTGCCTTATCACACTATGGGTGAGTTCAAATGGCGTGAACTTGGGATTCCATATTCCCTTGAAGGAGTTAAACCTCCAACAGCAGATCGCGTCAAGAATGCTAAGGAATTGATGGATACAGAAAGCTATCAAGATTACATGAAACGTGTACATGGATAAAATGAAAGAAGAGGTCGGGATTTTTTCTCGGCCTCTTTTTGACTATAGAAAAGGCTCAGCATTTAAGCTAAGCCTTTTATTTTTTATCTAGAATGTTGTTTTCCAGCATTGCGTTTTTTGTTTTTCTTCTTATTAGAAGTTGTGATAGCTGTTGCTGGTTCAGGGGTTACATCTTTACGAGTGCTTGAAGTTTTGCTTGCTTTTGGTGGGTTCTTAGCAAATTCTTCGCGTACTTTTTTACGAAGTTTTGGACGAACGATGTAGTTGATGATAAATTGTTGAAGAATCATCATGAAACCACCGACAACCCAGTAAAGTGTAACGCTGGCTGGTGAGAAGACAGAGAACACGACAATCATGAGAGGGCTCATATAGAGCATCTTCTTGATTTGTTCTCTTTGAGTTTCATCCTCAACTCCATGTAAAGAAAGGAGTGATTGAAGATAGTAAAGGATACCAGCAAAGGCAACCAAAATCATACTAGGTGAGCCTAGAGGAATTCCTAGGTAGCTTGCTTGGGCAACTCCTTCAGTATGTTGGGCAGCAAAGTAGATAGCAGAGAAGAAAGGCATTTGAATGAGGATAGGGAAACATCCTACGCCGCCAAACATGCTGATGCCGTGCTCTTTTTGAGCAGCAAAGAGAGCTTGTTGAGCTTCTAGTTTTTCTTCTTGAGTTGTTGCTTCTTTCAGGCGAGTCTGATGTGGTTCAAGGACGTGCTTGAGAGCATTCATCTTCTCAGAGTGAAGCGTTGCCTTCCATGATTGGTAGATACCAAGTGGGAGGATAATCAAGCGAACGATAATGGTTACGATGATGATCCCAACACCGAAACCGAGACCTTGATCATTAGCGAAGTATTTGATAGCTTCTCCCATTGGAGCACCCAAGAAATCCCAAACGGGACCAGTTGGGAGTCCTGTTGATTTATCAACCTGGACACAACCCGTTAAGACTAATAGCATAGCCACTCCCATGACTGAGAGAGCGATTCGTTTAATTGATTTCACTGTTTTTATTCCTTCTTTAAAAATTATACCTTTCTATTCTACTGTTTTTTTGGAAAATATACAATAGTTCTAGAGACCTAATTTGCGACTTTGAAGTCTGAATAAGATGGAAAGTTACTCAATTGAACATCAAGATAGGTTACTTTAGAGAATGGGGTAGGGCCTTTTCGGATCTCTTGGATAAACTTGGCCATAATGGCTGAAGATTCTGCTTGGGCAAGGATTTCAACGGTTCCGTCATCGTTATTCCAGACACGACCCGTAATGCCACCTAGTTCTAGAGCGAGACTATAGACTCCCCAGCGGAAGCCCACTCCTTGGACGCGACCTTGGGCGATCATTTTAACCTTTTGCATACCAAACCTCCTTGATTGTGTTATAATATTTCTATGACTATTATAACCTCTAAAGCCAATTCTGTGGTAAAAAATGCCAAGAAATTACATCAAAAAAAATATCGCAAATCTTCTTATTTAATTGAGGGATGGCATCTGTTTGAAGAAGCTATTCAGGCAGGTGCAAAGATTGAGAAAATTTTTGCTCTCGCAGAGTATGGTGAAAAATTAGTAGACTATCCTCAGACTGTCCTTGTGACAGAAGAAATCTTGCTCGATTTAGCAGATTCTCAAACGCCTCAGGGTATTGTTGCCATTGTTCAAAAGGAGGAGGAGCATTTACCAGATTTGAGCCAAGGAAAGTATCTCTTTTTAGAAGATGTGCAGGATCCTGGAAATGTGGGGACCATGATTCGGACGGCAGATGCGGCAGGTTTTTCTGGAGTCATCGTTTCAAGTAAGTCAGCAGATATTTATAGCTTGAAGACTCTCCGATCCATGCAGGGTAGTCATTTTCATTTACCGATTTATCGCATGTCTGTAGAAACATTTGTTGAAGAGGCGAAAAAGAGTCATTTGCCGATTTTAGCCACTACCTTGTCCCAAAACTCTAAAGATTATCGTGAACTGGATCGGTTAGAAGATTTTGCCTTAGTCATGGGAAATGAAGGTCAAGGCATTAGTCCATTCATGACAGACCAGGCAGACCAATTGGTCCACATCAGCATGAAAGGACAAGCGGAAAGCCTCAATGTCGCTATTGCTGCAGGCATACTCATGTTTTATTTGAGTTAAATGATTTGATTTTTGTTATAATCAGTAAAAAGATTTCATAAGGAGAAAAAGATATGAATCAAACAATTATTCAAGAACGTTCAGGTTTGAATCAATTTTATGCAAAAGTTTATGCTTTTGTAGGAGTTGGGATTGCCTTATCCGCACTTGTTTCAGCCTTGATGTTAACAACTTTCCAAGACCTTCTTGTTCAGTTGATGTTTAATGCCCGCATATGGCTAATCGTGACAGGAGTAGTTGAAGTTGCTCTTGTAATTGCAGCAAGTAATATGGCTTATAAAAATAGCCCAGCAGCTCTTCCGATGTTTCTCATCTATTCAGTAGTGAACGGTTTTTCACTGAGTTTCATCGTATCACTCTATCTACCAGGAACAGTTCTAACGGCTTTCATTTCTAGCGCTGCCCTCTTCTTTGTCATGGCAATTATCGGAGTTGTGATTAAAAAGGACTTGAGTGGTATCGGGCGTGCTTTGATTGCAGCCCTGGTAGGTCTCATTTTAGCTATGATTGTTAATGTATTCTTAAACAGTGGTCTCTTCGACTACATTATCAGTATTGTCATGGTTCTTGTTTTCTCAGGTTTGATTGCTTGGGATAACCAAAAGATTCGCTATGTTTATGAAGAATCAAATGGTCGAGTCGCTACAGGTTGGGCAATTTCTTTGGCACTTAGCCTCTACCTTGACTTTATCAACCTTTTTCTTAGCTTCTTGCGTATCTTTGGAAGTGACGATTAATACTTTTAGAGCTCAAATGAGCTCTTTTTTAAATTTTTACTTTTATTTTTACTAGCAAAAGGGTATAATCATCTTATTATTTAAAAGGAGAGATGTATGAAGAAAAGTTTTATCCATCAACAGGAAGAAATTTCCTTTGTAAAAAATACCTTTACCCAGTATTTGAAAGATAAGTTAGAAGTTGTAGAAGTGCAGGGGCCAATCTTGAGTAAGGTTGGGGACGGGATGCAGGATAACCTTTCAGGGATTGAACATCCAGTTTCTGTTAAGGTTTTGCAAATTCCAGATGAATCTTATGAGGTGGTACATTCGCTTGCTAAGTGGAAACGCCATACCTTGGCCCGTTTTGGTTTTGGCGAGGGTGAAGGCCTCTTTGTTCACATGAAGGCCCTTCGTCCAGACGAAGATTCACTAGATGCGACTCACTCAGTCTATGTAGACCAGTGGGACTGGGAAAAAGTTATTCCAAACGGACAACGCAATCTTGCCTATCTTAAAGAAACAGTAGAAAAGATTTATAAGGCCATCCGTTTGACAGAACTTGCAGTGGAAGCACGCTACGATATTGAGTCAATTCTACCTAAACAAATTACCTTTATCCATACTGAAGAGTTGGTGGAACGCTACCCAGACTTGACACCTAAAGAACGTGAAAATGCTATTTGTAAGGAATTTGGAGCGGTCTTCTTGATCGGTATCGGTGGAGAGTTATCAGACGGAAAACCTCATGACGGTCGTGCACCAGACTACGATGACTGGACAACAGAAACTGAAAATGGCTATAAGGGTCTGAATGGGGATATTCTAGTTTGGAATGAGAATCTTGGTGCAGCCTTTGAGTTATCTTCAATGGGAATTCGTGTCGATGAAGACACTCTTCGCCGTCAGGTAGCTATCACAGGAGACGAAGACCGTTTAACTTTAGAATGGCATAAGGCTCTCCTAAATGGATTCTTCCCATTGACAATCGGTGGAGGGATTGGTCAGTCTCGTATGGCTATGTTCCTGCTTCGTAAAAAGCATATCGGAGAAGTTCAAACCAGTGTTTGGCCTCAAGAAGTGAGAGATACTTACGAAAATATTCTTTAATCAATCGAGCCGTAAGGTTCGATTTTCTTTTTTTGATAAGAATTTGGTATAATATACGGTATGAAAATCGTATCAGGAATCTACGGTGGGCGTCCTTTAAAGACGCTGGACGGTAAAACGACAAGGCCAACATCAGATAAGGTTAGGGGCGCTATTTTCAATATGATTGGTCCCTACTTTGAAGGTGGGCGAGTGCTAGATCTTTATGCTGGCAGTGGTGGTCTATCCATCGAAGCAGTCTCAAGAGGGATGTCCAGTGCCGTTCTGGTTGAGAAGGATCGCCGAGCCCAGAATATAGTCGCAGAAAATATCCGGATGACTAAGGAAACCTCTAAATTTCAATTATTGAAAATGGAGTCCAGCCGTGCTTTGGAGCAGGTGGATGGAGTCTTTGATCTTATATTCTTGGATCCTCCCTATGCAAAAGAACAAATCGTGTCAGATATTGAAAAAATGGCGGAGAGAAATCTTTTTTCAGAAGATGTCATGGTGGTTTGCGAAACAGATAAATCAGTAGAACTTCCAGAAGAAATCGCTTGTTTGGGCATCTGGAAGGAAAAAATATATGGGATTAGTAAGGTGACGGTTTATGTCAGATAAGATTGGGCTATTTACAGGTTCCTTTGATCCGATGACCAATGGACATTTGGATCTCATTGAGCGTGCAAGTAAGCTCTTTGATACATTGTATGTGGGAATTTTTTATAATCCCCATAAAACGGGATTTTTACCGATAGAGAGCCGAAAGAAA
Organism: Streptococcus infantis; assembly: GCF_047464615.1. Taxonomy (GTDB): domain Bacteria; phylum Bacillota; class Bacilli; order Lactobacillales; family Streptococcaceae; genus Streptococcus; species Streptococcus infantis_Y. The sequence continues at coordinate 58,344 of NZ_JASHBO010000005.1, read as the reverse complement.
ACTGTTGAAAAAGCACTAGCACATCTGAATAATGTTCAGGTCATAGCTTCTCACGATGAATTAGTCGTTGATGTTGCTAGAAAATTAGGTGCAGGGGTCTTGGTGCGTGGCTTGCGTAATGCAACAGATCTTCAGTATGAAGCTAGTTTTGATTTTTACAACCATCAACTAGCAGGAGAAATGGAGACAATCTATCTCCACAGTCGGCCAGAGCATGTTTACATCAGCTCTTCAGCTGTGAGAGAACTATTAAAATTTGGTCAAGATATCAGCGAGTATGTACCAAATGCTGTCCTAGAGGAGTTAAACAATGAAGAAAAAAACTAGATGGCCCTTATATCTCATTATTGGGCTCATTATCACTTTTATCGCTTTTACAGTGCCCCTGCCTTATTATATTGAAGTGCCAGGGACTTCTGAAGATATTCGAAAGGTTTTACAAGTTAATAACCAACCTGACCAAGAGGAAGGTTCCTACCAATTTGTGACGGTTGGAGTTAAGCACGCTAGACTAGTTGACTTAGTCTATGCTTGGCTAACACCTTTTACGGACATACATAGTGCCAAAGAGATGACTGGTGGTTCGTCAGATGCAGAATTTATGCGAATCAACCAGTTTTATATGGAAACTTCGCAAAACATGGCCAAATATCAAGGCCTAAAGACGGCGGGTAAGGAAATCGAGCTCAAATATCTGGGTGTCTATGTTTTGACTGTAACAGATAACTCGACTTTCAAGGGAGTTCTTAATATTGCTGACACCGTGACATCTGTGAATGATAAGACTTTTGAGAGTTCCAAGGAGATGGTTGACTACGTTAATTCTCAAACTCTAGGTGATCAGGTTAAGGTTACTTATGAGGAGGATGGAAAAGTTAAGACTGCTGAAGGAAAGATCATTACTCTAGAAAATGGGAAGAATGGTATCGGAATCGGTTTGATTGACCGCACAGAAGTATCTAGTGATGTGCCAATCAAGTTTTCAACTGCTGGCATTGGTGGTCCTAGTGCTGGGATGATGTTTAGTTTATCCATCTACACGCAAATTGCAGACCCTACTCTTCGAAATGGACGGATTATTGCGGGTACAGGAAGCATCGATAGAGATGGCAACGTAGGTGACATTGGTGGAATTGATAAAAAGGTTGTGGCCGCAGCTAAAAAGGGAGCAACTGTATTCTTTGCTCCTAACAATCCAGTAACTGAGGAAGCTAAAAAGGCAAATCCAAATGCCAAGAGTAACTATGACACAGCTCTAGAAGCAGCTCAAATGATTAAAACAGACATGAAAATCGTTCCAGTCAAAACGCTTCAAGATGCGATTGACTATTTGAAAAACAATCCCTAAACAGTAGGCGAATCCCTAAACTAGCGTAGAAAAAAAGAAGATGGTATAATAGGCAAATGATTCAATTGTTTTTTACCCTTAGTAGTCATATGTTTTTTGTCTACCTAGTCTTTCAGCTATTGAAAGATTTGGTCAGATGGGATCAAATTTTGAAGGTGACAAAGGATAATGCGAAGAAGGTTCGACTCTTGGTAGTATTGTGTAGTATCGGTTTAGGATATCTGATTAGTTCCTTTTTTCTGAACCTCTACCAACTTTGGCAAGAAGCAGTTAGAACGTTATTCTAAAATTGTAAGTGAAGGAAAATACTCTATGGAAAAAATTGTAGTTCAAGGTGGCGATAATCGTTTGGTTGGAAGTGTTACCATCGAGGGCGCAAAAAATGCAGTTTTGCCACTGCTTGCAGCAACTATTTTAGCAAGTGAAGGAAAAACGGTCTTAAAAAATGTTCCTATTTTATCGGATGTTTTTACCATGAATCAGGTGGTTCGTGGATTAAATGCGAAAGTAGACTTTGATCAAGAAGAACATATTGTTGAAGTTGATGCAACCGGTGATATCACAGAAGAAGCTCCCTATAAGTATGTCAGCAAGATGCGTGCTTCAATTGTAGTATTGGGGCCAATCTTAGCTCGTGTAGGACATGCTAAAGTTTCGATGCCAGGTGGTTGTACTATCGGTAGTCGCCCTATCGACCTTCACCTAAAGGGACTCGAAGCGATGGGGGCTGAGATTACTCAGACGGCAGGTTATATCGAAGCTAAGGCAGAACGCTTGCACGGAGCTCACATTTACATGGACTTCCCTAGTGTAGGTGCTACTCAAAACTTGATGATGGCGGCAACTCTTGCTAACGGTGTGACAGTCATTGAAAATGCTGCGCGTGAACCTGAGATTGTCGACTTGGCTGTTCTCCTAAATAAAATGGGTGCCAAGGTCAAGGGAGCAGGAACAGAAACTGTGACGATTACTGGTGTTGAGCAACTACACGGTGCAACCCACAATGTTGTACAGGACCGTATCGAAGCAGGGACCTTTATGGTAGCAGCTGCCATTACAGGTGGAGATGTCTTGATTCAAGATGCCATCTGGGAACACAATCGTCCCTTGATTGCTAAATTATTGGAAATGGGTGTTGAAGTCATCGATGAGGACGAAGGAATTCGTATTCGTTCTCAACGTGAAAAATTAAAGGCTGTCCACGTCAAGACACTTCCACATCCAGGATTTCCGACAGACATGCAAGCGCAGTTCACTGCTCTAATGACCGTTGCTCAAGGTGAGTCAACCATGGTGGAGACTGTGTTTGAGAATCGCTTCCAACATTTAGAAGAGATGCGTCGGATGGGCTTACACTCAGAAATTATCCGTGATACAGCCCGTATCGTCGGAGGACAGCCTCTCCAAGGGGCAGAAGTTCTATCGACAGACTTACGTGCCAGTGCAGCCTTGATTTTGACAGGATTGGTAGCTGAAGGCGAAACAGTTGTAGGAAAGCTTGTCCATTTAGATAGAGGTTACTACCGTTTTCATGAAAAATTAGCCCAGTTAGGAGCTAAAATTGAACGGGTAAGTGTGGAAGCTGATGAAGATGAATAAACAATCCAAATATGTCTTACGTCGCTTTATCCTAGTAATTGTAGTATTACTACTAGGATTCTTAGCTCTTGCAATTGGTTTGATGATTGGCTATGGCATACTAGGAAAAGGGGAAGACCCTTGGGCTATTTTGGCGCCAGCAAAATGGCAAGAACTCATCACAAAATTTACAGGAAAATGAGAGTGGGACAGAAATCGGTAATTCGTTAGAATTCGATTTCGTTGTCCCACCTCCGCACAGTTGAGTAGGGCTGTAAAAGCTGATAAAATCAGCGCAGTAGAGCCCACTCAACCACTGCGTCTTGCTCGACAATCCAAATACAATTGAGAGGTTAGGACTTTTGTCCCAGTCTTTTTCTAAGAAGTGAATGTAATACTCAATGAAAATCAAAGAGCAAACTAGGAAGAGAGCCGCAGGTTGCTCAAAACACAGTTTTGAGGTTGTGGATAGAACTGACGAAGTCAGTAACACATATACGGCAAGGTGAAGTTGACGTGGTTTGAAGAGATTTTCGAAGAGTACAAGGAGAAAATATGAATAAAAAAACAAGGCAGGCCCTAATTGGCCTCTTGCTCTTTTTGCTCTTGTCAGCAGGAAGCTACTATATTAAACAAATGCAGTCTTCCAACACTGCACCAAAAACACAAGTAAAACAAAAATCACAGTCGTCTGATACTCCAAGTCAAGAACTGGCTGAAAGTGTCCTAACAGATTCGGTTAAAAAACAAATTAAGGGTACTCTAGAGTGGAATGGCGCAGGAGCCTTTATCGTCAATAACAATAAAACCAATCTGGATGCTAAGGTTTCAAGCAAACCCTATGCGGATAACAAGACAAAAACGGTAGGAGGAGAGACAGTTCCCACAGTAGCGAATGCAATCATGTCAAAAGCAACACGGCAGTACAAGGACCGTGAAGAAACTGGCAATGGTTCAACATCTTGGACACCAGCGGGATGGCATCAGGTTAAGAACCTAAAAGGAAGTTATAATCACGCAGTTGATAGAGGACACTTGTTAGGCTATGCCTTGATAGGTGGCTTAGATGGCTTCGATGCCTCTACCAGCAATCCTAAAAATATTGCCGTACAGACAGCTTGGGCCAACCAAGCGCGTGCAGAAGATTCCACAGGCCAAAACTACTATGAGAGTTTGGTTCGAAAAGCCCTAGATCAGAATAAACGAGTGCGTTACCGTGTGACGTTGCTCTATGCGTCTGAGGAAGACTTGGTGCCGTCTGCATCGCAGATTGAAGCTAAATCTTCTGACGGAGAATTGGAGTTTAATGTCGTTATTCCAAATGTCCAAAAGGGAATTCAGTTAGATTACCGAACAGGTGAGGTCACAGTCACAAAAAATAACTAATTGATCAAGAGGTTGAGGGAAAATCCCAACCTCGTTTTTTATTAGTCATGAACTGTTGACACGATTGGTTGTTTTTTGCTCTTCTGATTTTAAAGAGCTTTTTTGAAAATTTACAAGGCTTGAACTAGGGCGTCGGGACTTGGATTGCAGCTCTCTATTCAGCGACCCTTTATCCTAGAAATTGAAAATTAATGTGTAGAAATTGGAAAATATGGTATAATAGTTTCAATTATACTTTTTAGGAGAAGGAAAATGGAAGACCCGAGCAGTCAGGATTTGTTACTGCAATTTGTTTTATTAGTTGTTTTGACCTTTTTAAATGCCTTTTTCTCTGCAACAGAAATGGCCATGGTTTCACTTAGTCGTTCACGTGTTGAGCAAAAAGCTGAGGAGGGAGATAAACGCTATATCCGTTTACTAAAGGTACTTGAAAACCCCAATCACTTTTTATCAACCATTCAAGTTGGTATCACCTTAATTACGATCTTGTCAGGGGCTAAACTAGCAGATTCACTTGGAGAGTTGATCGCCTCTTGGATGGGAAATAGCGAAACTGCCTATGCGGTAGCTAGCTTCTTATCATTAGCTTTCTTGACCTATATTTCTATTGTTTTTGGTGAGCTTTATCCTAAGCGAATTGCTCTAAATCTTAAGGATTCCTTGGCTATCCGAACAGTACCGTTTATTATTGCTCTTGGTAAGATTGTGAGTCCCTTTGTTTGGATGCTATCAGCATCAACTAATCTCTTGAGTCAATTGACACCGATGACATTTGACGATGCAGATGAAAAAATGACTCGTGATGAGATTGAGTACATGTTGTCTAAGAGTGAAGAAACCTTGGATGCTGATGAAATTGAAATGTTACAAGGGATTTTCTCGCTAGACGAGCTCATGGCACGTGAAGTCATGGTTCCTCGAACCGATGCTTTCATGGTAGATATTCAAGATGACACTCAAACCATTATCCAAAGTATCTTAAAACAGAATTTTTCTCGTATTCCTGTTTATGATGGAGATAAGGACAATGTTATTGGATTGATTCATACTAAGAGTCTCCTCAAAGAAGCCTTTGCCAGCGGTTTTGACAATATTGTCTGGAAGCGAATCTTACAAGATCCACTCTTTGTACCTGAGACCATTTTTGTGGATGATTTATTAAAAGAGTTGAGAAATTCACAAAGACAAATGGCTATCCTACTGGATGAGTATGGAGGTATGGCTGGTCTAGTTACGCTAGAGGATCTCCTTGAGGAGATTGTCGGTGAGATTGATGATGAAACTGACCGAGCTGAAGTCTATGTTCATACAATTGGAGAAGATACCTATATCGTCCAAGGAACAATGAATTTAAATGACTTCAATGACTACTTTGATGTTGAACTTGAAAGTGATGATGTAGATACGATTGCAGGTTACTATTTGACCGGTGTGGGAACTATTCCAACATCAGAAAAACTTAGCTATGAGTTAGAAAGTAGCAATAAGCATATCACTCTAACCAATGATAAGGTCAAAAATGGACGTGTAACCAAGCTTAAGGTTCAAATCCAAGAACTCGAATCAGAAGAAGAAACAGAATAAAACAAAAGCTTTATCAGAGTAGAACTGATAAAGCTTTTCTGGTAGTAAAAAAGAAAAGACCCCTGTAGGAGCCTTTGATAATATAGAGGCGGTAGACGGATTTGAACCGACGATCAAGCTTTTGCAGAGCCGTGCCTTACCACTTGGCTATACCGCCTTAACTTTTATTATTATACCTTTTAAATTAAATCTCGTCAATAGTTTCTTTTCTGAAAATGTAAGTTTTCCTGCTTCCAAAAGGCATGCGACAAAATATTCTGAAAATTCGTTTACTTTTGAAAGGGATTATGGTATAATCAACAGTATCTCATTAATTTTAATAGAGGAGTTAACTAAACATGAAAAAAAGTCGGATTTTTGCGGTAGCGGGGGTTGCCCTACTTGCAACAGGCGTTCTCGCAGCTTGTGGTTCTTCAAAAACATCAAATGCTGAAGCACCAAAAGCATATGGTTATGTATACACTGCTGATCCAGAAACATTGGACTACCTTATCTCTGGTAAACAAAGTACAAAAGTTGCCACTTCAAACGGTATCGATGGACTCTTTACGAATGATAAGTATGGTAACCTTACTCCTGCAGTCGCTGAAGATTGGTCAGTATCTCAAGATGGTTTAACATACACGTATAAAATTCGTAAAGGTGTAAAATGGTTCACATCTGATGGTGAAGAATATGCAGAAGTAACTGCAAATGACTTTGTTACAGGTTTGAAACACGCAGCCGACAATAAATCAGCCGCCCTTTACCTAGCACAAAATTCTGTTAAAGGATTGGCTGACTACTTGTCAGGAAACAACACAGACTTCTCTGCAGTAGGTGTTAAAGCAGTCGATGATTACACTCTTCAATATACATTGAACCAACCAGAACCATACTGGAACTCTAAACTGTCTTACGGAATTTTTTGGCCTTTGAACGCAGAGTTTGAAAAATCAAAAGGAAAAGACTTTGGTAAGGCGACAGATCCAACATCATTGCTTTACAATGGTCCGTTCTTGCTTAAAGGATTGACAGCTAAGTCTTCTATCGAGTTTGCGAAGAATGAACAGTATTGGGATAAAGACAATGTTCATATTGATACTGTAACGCTTGCTTATTATGATGGTTCGGACCAAGAATCAATCGAGCGTAACTTTACAAGTGGTGCATACAGCTATGCCCGTCTCTTCCCTACTAGCTCGAACTATTCTAAGGTAGCAGAAACATATAAAGATAATATCTACTATAACCCACAAGGTTCTGGTGTTGCTGGTTTGGGTGTCAATATTGATCGCCAAAGCTATAAGTATACTTCAAAAACAACTGACGAAGAAAAAACTTCTACTAAGAAAGCCCTTCTTAATAAAGATTTCCGTCAAGCTTTGAACTTTGCATTTGATCGCACTGCATATTCGGCTCAGATTAATGGTAAAGATGGAGCAGCACTTGCTGTTCGTAACCTCTTCGTAAAACCAGAATTTGTTTCAGCAGGTGAAAAAACATTTGGTGACTTGGTCACTGAGAAAGTTGTTTCTTATGGTGATGAGTGGAAAGATGTAAACTTTGCAGATGCTCAAGATGGACTTTACAATGCAGACAAAGCGAAAGCAGAATTAGCTAAAGCTAAAAAAGACCTTGAAGCAGATGGCGTAAAATTCCCAATCCACTTGGATATTCCAGTTGACCAAACTGCTAAGAACTACATTGCGCGTATTCAGTCCTTCAAACAATCTGTTGAGACCGCTTTGGGTACAGATAATGTAGTTATCGATATCCAACAAATCACTACGGATGAATTACACAATATCACATACTACGCTGCTAGTGCGGCAGCAGAAGATTGGGACCTTTCAGGTGCTGTTGGATGGAATCCAGACTATGATGATCCATCAACTTACCTTGATATCTTGAAATCAACTAATAGTGAAACAACTAAGACCTACATGGGCTATGATAATCCATCAAATCCAGCGGTTGCTCAAGTTGGTTTGAAAGATTACGACAAATTAGTTGATGATGCAGCTAGTGAAACAAGTGATCTTAACAAACGTTATGAGAAATATGCAGCAGCTCAAGCTTGGTTGACAGATAGCTCACTCTTCCTTCCAGCTATGTCGTCTACTGGTGCTGCTCCAGTTATTTCACGCGTAGTACCATTCTCAGAATCTTATACTCAATCAGGTGATAAAGGCTCAGATATTTACTTCAAATATCTTCAATTGCAAGCTAACACTGTAACAACCAAAGAGTACAAAGAAGCTCGTGAAAAATGGCTCAAAGAAAAAGCTGAATCAAACAAAAAAGCTCAAAAAGAGTTAGCGAGTCATGTGAAATAAATAATGCTCATCAGAACTTTCTCTCCTAAAGGAGAAGGTTCTTTTGGGATTTTAAAGGAAATAATATGAAAAAATATGTTTTTATGCGTATCTTGCGGTCGTTGGTTTCTATTTTCTTAGTAACGACCTTGATTTACACAATCATCTATACGATGGTTCCACGGAAGTTGATCTTCAAACAAGATACTAACTATAATAAAATTGCAACAACGGCTGATAAACGTGATAACTATGAAAATACCGTCTTTGAGCGTATGGGTTATATCGAATATTACGATACGAAAGAGTTGCAGGAAAAAGCTAGTAGCATTGACTCTTCTGTTACAGTAGATGCAAATGATACAAATAAAGCAATCTATGAAAAATATATCCAACAACTTGGGAATGGTTGGACTTTAGGTGAGTTTACAGAGAGTGGTCAATTCTACGCTACACGTGAAATTCCTATTTTTGAGCGTGTGTTCAAATTCTATGCAAACTTGCTTGATATTGACCATACAAACAAGATTCAAGATCCTGAGAATCCTAACTTAGAGCGTTATTTGCGCTTTGAGAATGACCCTGCTATCGGTTGGTCTCTTGTGGGTTCAGGTACTAAACACAAATACCTCTTGTACTTCAATAGTCAGTTCCCATTTGTTCACCAAAACTTTGTCAACTTGAACCTAGGAGATTCTTATCCAACTTATGCAAATACTCCTGTTCTTCAAGTTATTACACAAGGACAAGGACAAACGAAGACTTCTGAAGTTCAATTCCCAACTGGTAAGAAAACATCATCAGTTAATATTTACTCAAGAACTTATAAATCTCCGAGTCAAGCTGATGCTCGTGAAGTAGCAAACTACGGTAAAGATGATCCGTATACAGCAACTGAAAGCAACTATCAGTACCCATCTATGATTGCAAGTTCTGCTATCACTGGTTTGATTGGTCTTGCGATTTCATATGCGATTGCGATTCCTCTTGGTTCAGCAATGGCTCGTTTCAAAAACACTTGGATCGATAGTTTCGCTACAGGGACTCTAACGTTCTTGTTGGCTCTTCCAACGATTGCCCTAGTCTATATTATTCGTTTGATTGGTTCTTCAATCGGCTTCCCAGACTCATTCCCAATCTTGGGTGCGGGTGATTGGCGTTCTTATGTCCTTCCAGCAGTGATTCTGGGCTTGCTAGGAGCACCTACTATGGCAATTTGGATTCGTCGTTATATGATTGACTTGCAATCACAAGATTTCGTTCGTTTTGCTCGTGCTAAAGGTTTGTCTGAGAAAGAGATTTCTGATAAGCACATCTTTAAAAATGCTATGGTACCACTCGTTTCTGGTATCCCAGGCTCAATTATTGGTGTTATTGGTGGAGCAACTCTTACTGAAACAGTCTTCGCCTTCCCAGGTATGGGTAAAATGTTGATCGACTCTGTAAAGGCTTCAAACAATAATATGGTAGTTGGTCTCGTCTTTATCTTCACTTGTGTTTCAATCTTCTCAAACCTTATTGGAGATATTTGGATGACCATGATTGACCCACGTATTAAATTGACAGAGAAAGGAGGCAAATAATGTCTACAATTAGTAATGAAAAATTTCAGTTTGTAAAACGTGATGATTATGCCTCTGAAGCAATTGATGCTCCTGCCTACTCATACTGGGGTTCTGTCTTTAGACAGTTTTTGAAGAAGAAATCAACAGTAATCATGCTAGGTATCTTGATTGCAGTTGTTTTGATGAGTTTCATTTACCCAATGTTCTCTGATTTTGACTTCAATGATGTAAGTAAGGTAAATGATTTTAGCGCTCGTTACATTAAGCCAAATGCTGAGCATTGGTTTGGAACAGACAGTAATGGTAAATCTCTCTTTGATGGTGTCTGGTTTGGAGCTCGTAACTCTATCTTGATTTCTGTCATTGCGACCTTTGTCAACCTTTTTATCGGTGTTATCATTGGTGGAATTTGGGGGATCTCAAAATCAGTTGACCGTATCATGATGGAAGTCTACAACGTTATTAACAATATTCCATCACTTTTGATCGTTATTGTTTTGACTTACTCTATCGGTGCAGGATTCTGGAATTTGATCTTTGCCATGAGTGTAACCACTTGGATTGGTGTTGCCTATTCAATTCGTATCCAAATGTTACGTTACCGTGATTTAGAGTACAACCTTGCTTCACGTACCTTGGGAACACCAAGTTACAAAATTATTATGAAAAACATTATGCCCCAATTGGTATCTGTTATTGTTACGAGTACGTCGCAAATGCTTCCATCTTTTATCTCATATGAAGCTTTCCTTTCATTCTTTGGACTTGGATTGCCGATCACAGTTCCTAGCTTGGGACGTTTGATTTCAGATTATTCTCAAAACGTAACAACCAATGCATACCTCTTCTGGATTCCATTGACAACTTTGGTCTTGGTATCCTTGTCCCTTTTCGTAGTAGGTCAAAACCTAGCGGATGCTAGTGATCCACGTACACATAGATAGGAGTAGAAATGACAAAAGAAAAAAATGTAATTTTGACTGCTCAAGATATTGTCGTGGAATTTGATGTTCGTGACAAGATTTTGACAGCTATTCGAGGTGTCTCCATTGATTTGATTGAGGGAGAGGTCCTCGCGTTAGTTGGGGAGTCAGGTTCAGGTAAATCAGTTTTGACAAAAACATTCACAGGAATGTTGGAAGAAAATGGTCGTATTGCACAAGGTAGTATTAATTACCGAGGACAAGATTTGACAGCCTTATCTTCTCATAAAGAATGGGAAAGTATTCGTGGTGCCAAGATTGCAACTATCTTCCAAGATCCGATGACCAGTCTAGACCCTATCAAGACAATCGGAAGTCAAATCACAGAAGTTATTGTTAAACACCAAGGTAAGACTGCTCAAGAAGCTAAAGAGATGGCAATTGACTATATGAATAAAGTTGGTATTCCAGATTCTGAGAAACGTTTTGACGAGTATCCTTTCCAATATTCTGGGGGAATGCGTCAACGTATCGTTATCGCGATTGCTCTTGCTTGTCGTCCAGACATTCTTATCTGTGATGAGCCGACAACAGCTCTTGACGTGACCATCCAAGCACAGATTATTGATTTGTTGAAGTCACTTCAACACGAATACCACTTTACAACAATCTTTATCACCCACGACCTAGGTGTCGTAGCAAGTATTGCTGATAAAGTTGCAGTTATGTATGCTGGTGAAATCGTCGAGTATGGTACTGTTGAAGAAATCTTCTACGACCCACGTCATCCATATACATGGAGCCTCTTGTCAAGCTTGCCTCAACTTGCGGATGACAAAGGTGAATTGTACTCAATCCCTGGAACACCTCCATCGCTTTATACTGAATTGAAGGGAGATGCTTTTGCTCTTCGTTCAGATTATGCTATGAAGATTGACTTCGAGGAAAAAGCACCTCAGTTTGCAGTATCTGATACTCATTGGGCTAAGACATGGTTGCTTCATGAACAAGCTCCAAAAGTTGAAAAACCATCGGTGATTGCAGATTTACACGACAAGATTCGTGAAAAGATGGGCTTTACACATCTTGAGGACTAGGAGGAAGGAAATGTCTGAAAAATTAGTAGAAATTAAAGACTTAGAAATTTCCTTCGGTGAAGGAAGCAAAAAGTTTGTCGCTGTTAAAAATGCGAACTTCTTTATCAACAAAGGAGAAACTTTCTCACTTGTTGGAGAGTCTGGTAGTGGTAAGACAACAATTGGTCGTGCTATCATCGGTCTTAATGATACCAGCAAAGGTGATATCATCTTTGAAGGTCAAAAAATTAATGGTAAAAAATCACGTGAACAAGCTTCGGAATTAATCCGTCGTATCCAAATGATTTTCCAGGACCCTGCTGCAAGTTTGAATGAACGTGCAACGGTTGACTATATCATTTCTGAAGGTCTTTATAACCACCATTTATTTAAAGATGAAGAAGAAAGAAAAGAAAAAGTTCAAAATATCATTCGTGAAGTGGGACTTTTGGCTGAACACTTGACACGTTACCCACATGAGTTTTCAGGTGGACAACGTCAACGTATCGGGATTGCCCGTGCCTTGGTTATGCAACCTGACTTCGTTATTGCGGATGAGCCGATTTCAGCTTTGGACGTTTCAGTACGTGCCCAAGTTTTGAACTTGCTCAAGAAATTCCAAAAGGAATTAGGCTTGACTTATCTCTTTATCGCCCACGATTTGTCAGTAGTTCGTTTCATCTCTGATCGTATCGCGGTAATTTATAAGGGTGTTATTGTTGAAGTGGCTGAGACTGAAGAATTGTTTAACAATCCAGTTCATCCATATACACAAGCACTTCTATCAGCTGTTCCTATTCCAGACCCAATCTTGGAACGTAAAAAAGTTTTGAAAGTCTATGATCCAGATCAACATGACTATGAAACTGATAAACCTTCTATGGTAGAAATTCGTCCAGGCCACTATGTTTGGGCAAACCAAGCAGAGTTGGAACGCTATAAAAAAGAGTTGAAATAAGAAAGAGTTTTGTAATCTTGATAGAACAATTCTATTAAGGTTATGAACCTTTTTTATTTTGTAAAAAACACTAGTTTAAAGATAGACAACTATAGTGTACTGCTCTAGATTCAATCTACTATATATACCCGAAAACATGCTAATACTCAATGAAAATCAAAGAGTAAACTAGGAAGCTAGCCGCAGGTTGCTCAAAGCACGGCTTTGAGGTTGCAGATCAGACTGACGAAGTCAGTTACATATATAATCCAAGGCGACGTTGACCTGGTTTGAAGAGATTTTCGAAGAGTATAAGACTAGTCTTCAATGACTCTTGGAGGAGAGACCAAAGAAGCTGTTATTCTTTGAAAGAGTATTGAATCTATACAGAATGGAATGGATAAAACTACTTTCAGATAAGCTTTTATGAATTTTCAAAATTAAAATCACTTTCTATTTAAAAATCTATCTTGCAAAGCCTACCTATATGTGCTAGAGTTATGGTAACGGTTACAAAATTAAGGAGAGTTTTATGAGAAATCCAGCATTAGTAGAAGAAATGAAAAATTATAAGGGAAGAGATGAAGTTCCGCAAGACTTTGACGATTTTTGGGATGGGGAGATTGAGAAGGTTTCAGTCTTGCCAGATTACCAACTAGAGGAACGTGATTTTCGTATTCCAAATGTGAAGTGTTATGAGCTAACTTTTAAGGGCACTCGGGAAGGTCTTGTTTATGCGCGCGTGGCCTTACCAAAATCAGAACAGAAAGTACCAGTTATTTTTCACTTCCATGGCTATATGGGACGTTGTTGGGATTGGACAGATATGTTAGCCTTTACAGTCGCTGGTTATGGTGTCGTATCTATGGATGTCCGTGGTCAGTCTGGTTACTCACAAGATGGGTTACGTTCGCCACTCGGAAATACAGTTAAGGGCCAAATTATTCGTGGTGCAGTAGAAGGAAAAGAGCAACTCTTCTATAAGGATGTTTATCTTGATATTTATCAATTAGTTGAGATTGTAGCTAGCTTCCCACAAGTGGATGAAGGCCAATTAGCAAGCTATGGAGCTTCTCAAGGAGGAGCGCTGGCTCTAGTGGCTGCGGGGTTAAATCCACGTATCAAGCGTACAGTTGCTATTTATCCATTCTTATCAGACTTTAGACGAGTGCTAGAGATTGGAAATACCAGCGAAGCCTATGATGAGCTTTTTCGTTACTTTAAGTTCTATGATCCATTCCATGAGACAGAAGAGCAGATTATGAAAACACTTAGCTATATCGATGTAAAAAATCTTGCCCATCGTATTAAGGGGGAAGTTCGGATGATTACTGGACTTGATGACGATGTCTGCTATCCAATCACTCAGTTTGCTATTTACAACCGTTTGGCTTGTGAAAAGAGTTATCGTATCATGCCTGAATATGCTCATGAAGCCATGAATGTTCATGTCAATGATCAAGTTTACAACTGGTTGTGTGGTAGTAAAATTCCTTTTAAATATGTGAAGTGATGAATGAGAGAGCCTAGTAGCTCTCTTTTTGTATAGAGTCTAGTCAGCAAATATAGTGGATTGAACTTAGAGTAGTACAATATAGATTCTAAAACATTTTTAGAAATTAATTTGACTTTCCTAACCTCTTTGTTCACATCTTATTTCAATCAACTATATTCTAGTTCATATATACTTTGAAATTCATACTCTTCGAAAATCTCTTCAAACAACGTCAGCTTTATCTGCAAGCTCAAAACAGTGTCTTGAGCAGCCTGCGGCTAGCTTCCTAGTTTGCTTTTTGATTTTTATTGAGTATGAGTTTTTTTCTTGACCTTGGTGTAAAACAATTCATTTTGCTATCTAGTTTGGTATAAGTTCTTTCAATACATTGAAAAGCGCCTGTGAAATGTGTTATAATTTATAAGAAAATATACAGTTTCGCTACAAATTAACATTTATATATAAGTTTATGTATAACTTAGTTTTTCTGATTAGGATAATATCTTATAAAAAACTATATTCTTGGAGATACAGTACTTAAATATCATTTGTAAAGGAACAAAATAATCTATAGCTATTTTTATTGTAAGAATCAAAATAGAGAGTGTTATGCTAATGAAAACTGTAATATTTTATTTTTTAGAATATACTTGGATAAATTAACTTTGAAAGTTAAAGTGAGGTAATGTATGTTTGTATGTTTAAAAGGTTTGGGAAAATTTCGTAAATCCAAAACTTATGGTTTAATTGGTTGCTTGACACTATCCGCAGTGATTGGCTTAGCTGCACCAGAGTTACCAGTTATTGGTGGTGAGGTTGTTTATGCTGATGTCATTCAAGGCGGTAGTGATATTCACGATGTGGACGTTCATAGTAAATCTGCAGAAGGTGTTGCTATGACTTATACCACTTATGATAGCGGAACAAGTGGAAAACAAACGGCTTCTGGTAGTGGTGTATTCGTAGCGCCAAATGTGATGGTGACAGTGGCGCATAACTACTATGATAAAAACCAAGAGGATAAGTCTGCGGTCTTACGTGGTGGAGAGTCTGCTCGTAGTTATGTTGTGATGAACTCAGAGACGGAAAAGAACAATAAAGTACCTACTTCTGGTGTATCGGAAACTCTTGAAAAAGACTCTATTCACTTGTATAACGGCAAAGACTTTGGTAAAGATTATAGCAACGACTTAGCAGTAGTGGTAACTAAAAAGCCTGTAGAAGCTATGACAGGTGGTGAGGACTCTCCAAGAGAGTTGAGTCATAAAGAGGTTTCTACTGGTGATAAAATCACTATGGTCGGCTACCCTAATGACTTTTCAACTCCGAATTTAAGTGAAGAGAATAAAGCTCGCTTGAAAGACGGTAAGGCTTATTCAGTCTCAACAACTGTGAGCAGTATCAATAAAGAGAGTGGTGCAGTCACTTATCATTCCTCAGCTTTAGGAGGTTTTTCAGGTGCTCCTTTGTTTAATGATAAGGGAGAGGTAGTCGGTATTCACCAGCACGGAACAAATACTTCAAGCGCCCCTGAGAGTGAGCGTATTGGCGGTGGTACTATCTTTACAGAAAAGCACAGAGCTTGGATTCGTTCTATGATTGATAAATATGGTATAAAGGGTTGGTATATAGATGGTGCAAACCGTTACTACTATGATGAAAATCATATAGCTTTAAAAGATGTAGAGTCTGAGATTGACGGTGCTTTGTATAGTTTTGATGAAAAAGGTCGAGCTACTTTAGTAAAAGGTGAAGAAAAAGGTCGTGTTCTACTTCGAGTGGAAGATACTAAAGGAACTCGTTTGATTTCAGATAAGGTTGTTCAGGAAGGTCCTGTTGGAAGTGGTTTGAATTTTCATTTAAAACAAAATCCAGACTTCAAACAGTTAATAGCAACTTCCCCAACAGCTAAAGTGGTATCCTATAACGGAGTGCCAATTAACAAACTAGCAAGTGATACTACTTGGTCTGATGAATATGTCAGTAAGTTAGCTTTAGGAGATACAATTATAAGAGCGATAGTAGATTCGGTAACTCCTCCATCTACGTCTTCTTCGGATTTTGCAAGAACTGAAGTTGGTAAAGTCGATTTGAGTGGTAAATCGAACTTACCTGTTCCTAGTAAAGAGGTATTACAAGCTCCGAATGGTTCAGAGAATTTCTATGCTACAACGCACATTCAAACGCCAGATGGGTCGGGGTCAGGTACTTTAATTGCACCCAATTTGGTGTTAACAGTAGCTCATAATTTTTTAACAGTTAAAGGTTCTGAGGTAGTTACTAAATCTGGTCGCACCAATACAGTGTATAAAGCAACTTTACCGAATGGGTTGTCTGTGAATTTTTCAGATGATGATATTGTTTATTGGAATAAGAAAGATTCAGTATTTGGATTTAAAAATGACTTAGCTTTGGTTCGGTTAAAAGAAGCAGTAAAAGGAGTAACTCCTGTAGAGGTTGTAAAACAATCTTCGAAAGTTGCAGAGGGGGATTCAGTTTCGGTCTATGGTTTTCCAGATAACAAGCTAAGTCCAGTTTTAGATAGCAAAGTAGTAGGAACTACAGACTTCGGTTCTGGAATAGAGGGAATTAGCTATGGAGGTACGAAACCTGGAGCATCTGGTGGTGGTCTTTATAATGATAAAGGTGCTTTAATTGGCGTTCACCAAAATGGTGTTGTAGGAAGCCGCAGTGGTGGTTTGGTTTTATCAAAAGAGCAGCTGGATTGGGTTCGTTCTTATATTGAGGGTCAACCAGAAGATCCTGTCTATGTGGAAGATAAAGAAGTGGAACCTTCTAAGAAGGATTCGGATAAGGATTTAGCTGGGAAATTAGATCCAAAAAAAGATAGTGGAAAAGAAGATTCTGGTATTTTAGGTACATCTGGTGACTTTGCAGCTCCTACAGTAGCTAAGCCAGAGTTTAAAGGTGGAGTTAACGGAGGCAACTCACTTGCTACAGAAGTTCCAGAGTATACGGGTGTATTATCAACCTCAGGAGAAGAATCGGCCCCAACAGTTGAACAGCATGACTTTACAGGCGGAGTTAACGGAGGCGACTCACTTGTTACAGAAGTTCCAGAGTATAGCGGTGTTCTATCCACATTAGGTGATTCTCCAGCCCCTACAGTAGCTAAGCCAGAGTTTAAAGGTGGAGTTAACGGAGGCGACTCACTTATTACAGAAGTTCCAGAGTATAGCGGTGTTCTATCTACATTAGGTGATTCTCCAGCTCCTACCGTAGCTAAGCCAGAGTTTAGAGGCGGGGTCAATGGTTCGGATGCTGAGATTCATCATCTTTCAGACTTTACAGGCGGAGTGAATGGTGCGGATGCTGAGATTCATCACCTTCCAGACTTCACAGGCGGAGTTAATGGAAGCGAAGCAGCTGTTAACGAAGTACCAGAATTTGTAGGTGGAGTCAATGGTGAGGAAGCTGCAGTAGCCGATGTTCCAGAATTTGCAGGTGGAGTCAATGGTAGTGAAGCAGCCGTACAAGAAGTACCGGAGTTCACAAGTCAGCAGTCTATTGTATCTCAGGCTACGGCACAAGATAAGACCTATCAAGCACCTGCAGTTCGTCAAGATGTTCTTCCTAAGACAGGAAATGAAAATGCCACCGCCCTTGCATCTGTAGGACTTGTGGGGATGCTCCTTGGTATGTTTGCTTTAGGGAAGAGAAAAGAAGATTAGTCAAATCGTTGAAAGTGAAGGTTTCCTTAGTGAAACTAGATCTTAGCTAGAAAGGGTCGTAACGGAAATTTGTTACGGCCTTTTTCTTTTATGTTTGCTAGAAAAAAAGGCTGGTTTTAAGATTTAAGAGGTGTTGGGATAGATGTTAGGCCCCTGAAACTACTTTCAGAAGAAACTGTTGCATAAAATTGTTTTGAAACTCCAATCTATTCTAGCACAAGTTGTTGAAAGCGCTTTAATAATAAGCTATAATAGTCACATAAACACAAAGGAAAAGAAAAGGAGGAAAGTAGATGCCACAAATTAGTAAAGAAGCCTTGATTGAACAAATCAAAGATGGAATCATCGTTTCTTGTCAGGCACTTCCTCATGAACCGCTCTACACAGAAGCGGGAGGAGTTATCCCCTTGTTGGTGAAAGCAGCTGAACAAGGTGGTGCAGTCGGTATCCGAGCAAACAGTGTTCGAGATATTAAGGAGATTAAAGAGGTCACTAAACTTCCGATTATCGGGATTATCAAGCGGGACTATCCACCACAGGAACCATTCATCACAGCGACTATGAGAGAGGTAGATGAACTAGCAGCTCTTGACATCGAAGTCATTGCTCTTGACTGTACCAAACGTGAACGTCATGATGGCTTAGAAATCCAAGAATTTATCCGTCAGATCAAAGAAAAATATCCAAATCAACTCTTGATGGCTGATACAAGTACCTTTGAGGAAGGTCTAACAGCAGTTGAAGCGGGAATTGACTTTGTCGGAACAACCTTATCAGGTTACACTTCTTACAGTCCAAAAGTGGATGGCCCAGACTTTGAACTCATCAAGAAACTCTGTGATGCAGGGGTGGACGTCATCGCTGAAGGAAAAATTCACACACCAGAACAAGCTAAGCAAATCCTAGGTTACGGAGTGCGAGGTATCGTAGTTGGTGGCGCTATTACTAGACCAAAAGAGATTACGGAACGATTTGTTGTGGGTCTTAAATAACACAATATAAAAAACGAGGAGAGTGGTTGATTAGTAGGAAAAAATGAAAACGTATACAAAGTCGACATTGCTCATTATCCAATATGGATACGCTTATCAATTAGGAGAATACAAATGAAATTTAGAAAACTAGCTTGTACAGTACTTGCGGGTGCTGCGGTTCTATCACTTGCTGCTTGTGGCAAATCAGACGCTAACAAAGATGCTGCCAAATCAGGCGATGCAGCAGCAACAACAGAAATTACTTGGTGGGCATTCCCGGTATTTACTCAAGAAAAATCTGGTGACGGTGTTGGAACTTATGAAAAATCTATCATCGAAGCTTTCGAAAAAGCAAATCCAGATATCAAAGTTAAATTAGAAACAATCGACTTCAAATCTGGACCAGAAAAAATCACAACAGCTATCGAAGCTGGTACAGCTCCAGATGTACTTTTCGATGCACCAGGTCGTATCATCAATTACGGTAAAAATGGTAAATTGGCTGAGTTGAATGACCTCTTTACAGATGAATTTGTGAAAGATGTTAACAACGAAAACATCGTACAAGCAAGTAAAGCTGGTGACAAAGCATACATGTATCCAATCAGTTCTGCACCATTCTACATGGCTATGAACAAGAAAATGTTGGAAGATGCTGGTGTAGCTAACCTTGTTAAAGAAGGTTGGACAACTGATGATTTTGAAAAAGTCTTGAAAGCACTTAAAGATAAAGGATACACTCCAGGTTCATTGTTCAGTTCTGGTCAAGGGGGAGACCAAGGAACACGTGCCTTCATCGCTAACCTTTACGGCGGTTCTGTAACTGATAAAGAAGTAACTAAATACACAACTGACGATCCTAAATTCGTTAAAGGTCTTGAAAAAGCAGCTAGCTGGATCAAAGATGGTTTGTTGAATAACGGTTCACAATTTGACGGTGGAGCAGACATCCAAAACTTTGCAAACGGTCAAACTTCATACACAATCCTTTGGGCACCAGCTCAAAACGGTATCCAAGCTAAACTTTTGGAAGCAAGTAAAGTTGAAGTGGTAGAAGTTCCATTCCCATCTGATTCTGGCAAACCAGCTCTTGAATACCTTGTAAACGGATTTGCAGTATTTAACAACAAAGATGAAAAGAAAGTTGCTGCAGCTAAGAAATTCATCCAATTCATCGCTGATGATAAAGAGTGGGGTCCTAAAGACGTAGTTCGTACAGGAGCATTCCCAGTTCGTACTTCATTTGGAAAACTTTACGATGACAAACGTATGGAAACAATCAGTGGTTGGACTCAATACTACTCACCATATTACAACACAATCGACGGATTTGCTGAAATGAGAACACTTTGGTTCCCAATGTTGCAAGCTGTATCAAATGGTGACGAACAACCTGCTGCAGCATTGAAAGCATTCACTGAAAAAGCGAATGAAACAATCAAAAAAGCAGCTAAATAATAAGCCCTAAATAAAAACTGAGTTCCCCCCTTTTCCCTGAGCATATCTGTGTATGAAAAGGGGGACTTTTGTTTGAAATAGAAGCAACTGACAGGTCAAAATTAAAATGAAGTTTTTACATTGACGAATCTTAGAAAAATTTCATTTTGATTTTAGATCAGGGTCAGATAACAGTCAAAAAAACAAAACTATGTGAAAGTGAGGTGCCAACTGTGAAAATCAATAAAATTCGCATGCGGGAAACTATTATTTCCTACGCATTCCTAGCACCAGTATTAATCTTCTTTACCGTCTTCGTTTTAGCTCCAATGATCATGGGCTTCATCACAAGTTTCTTCAACTATTCGATGACTAGCTTTGAGTTTGTGGGCTTGGACAACTACATTCGTATGTTTAAAGACCCTGTCTTTACAAAATCTTTGATTAATACCGTAATCTTGGTTATCGGGTCTGTACCAGTCGTTGTACTCTTCTCGCTCTTTGTAGCATCACAAACTTACCAACAAAATGCCATCGCTAGATCTTTCTACCGTTTCGTCTTCTTCCTTCCTGTAGTAACAGGTAGTGTTGCCGTAACAGTAGTATGGAAATGGATCTACGATCCACTATCAGGTATTTTGAACTTCGTGCTTAAGTCAAGCCACATCATCAGCCAAAACATTTCTTGGTTGGGAGATAAAAACTGGGCTTTGATGGCGATTATGATTATCCTTTTGACAACATCAGTTGGTCAACCAATCATTCTTTACATCGCTGCAATGGGTAATATTGATAACTCACTTGTAGAAGCAGCGCGTGTTGACGGTGCGACTGAGTTCCAAGTATTCTGGAAGATTAAATGGCCAAGCCTCCTTCCAACAACTCTCTATATCGCAATCATCACAACTATCAACTCATTCCAATGTTTCGCCTTGATTCAGTTGTTGACATCTGGTGGTCCAAACTACTCAACAAGTACGCTTATGTACTACCTCTACGAAAAAGCCTTCCAATTGACTGAATATGGCTATGCTAACACTATCGGTGTATTCTTGGCAGTTATGATTGCCCTTGTCAGCTTCGCTCAATTCAAGATCCTCGGAAACGATGTAGAATACTAAGGAAAGGAGACAGCTATGAAACCTACACAACAAAAGAAACCATTAACAGCCTTTACTGTTATTTCAACAATCATTTTGCTCTTGTTGACTGTACTGTTTATCTTCCCATTCTACTGGATCTTGACAGGTGCATTCAAATCACAACCTGATACCATTATGATTCCACCACAATGGTTCCCTAAAGCTCCAACAATGGAGAACTTCCAACAATTGATGGTGCAAAACCCAGCCTTGCAATGGATGTGGAACTCAGTGTTCATTTCTTTAGTAACGATGTTCTTGGTTTGTGCAACCTCTTCACTAGCAGGTTATGTATTGGCTAAGAAACGTTTCTATGGACAACGCATTCTCTTTGCAATCTTTATCGCTGCCATGGCTCTTCCAAAACAAGTTGTTCTTGTGCCATTGGTACGTATCGTCAACTTCATGGGAATCCATGACACTCTTTGGGCAGTTATCTTGCCTTTGATTGGATGGCCATTTGGGGTCTTCCTTATGAAACAGTTCAGTGAGAACATTCCGACAGAATTGCTCGAATCTGCTAAAATCGATGGATGTGGTGAAATTCGTACCTTCTGGAGCGTAGCCTTTCCTATTGTAAAACCAGGATTTGCAGCTCTTGCAATCTTTACCTTCATCAATACTTGGAATGACTACTTCATGCAATTGGTAATGTTGACTTCACGTCAAAACTTGACCATCTCACTTGGGGTTGCAACTATGCAGGCCGAGATGGCAACAAACTATGGTTTGATCATGGCAGGGGCTGCCCTTGCAGCTGTGCCAATCGTAACAGTCTTTCTTGTCTTCCAAAAATCCTTCACTCAAGGGATTACTATGGGAGCTGTCAAAGGATAGTACTCTACGAAGATTGAATATAGTACAATTTGTTTATCAATATGCAGAAGTATAGTTGATAGACTAAGAAAATACAGGATATATAAGTGTCTACAAAATGGAGAGGAGTTGCTTACTTCATGAAGTTTTGTTAGACACTTATAAACTTACTGGCTAGACATCGTATGTCTGAAGGTAACAATCAGGTAAAGGAAATTACTATGATTTTTGATGATTTAAAAAACATTAGCTTTTACAAGGGAATTCATCCTAATCTAGATAAGGCCATTGATTATCTCTATGAGCATCGTAAAGATAGTTTTGAATTAGGCAAATACGAGATTGATGGAGATAAGGTCTTTCTAGTTGTACAGGAAAATGTTCTCAACCAAGATGAAAATGATCGCTTTGAGCATCATAAAAACTATGCAGATTTGCATTTGTTGGTTGAAGGTCATGAGTATTCAAGCTATGGTTCCCGTGTTAAAGACGAGGCAGTAGCTTTTGACGAGGCTAGCGATATCGGCTTTGTTCATTGTCACGAACAATACCCACTCTTGTTGGGTTATCACAATTTTGCAGTCTTTTTCCCAGGTGAACCTCATCAACCTAATGGTTATGCAGGTATGGAAGATAAAGTTCGCAAATACTTATTTAAAATTTTAATCGATTAGTCAGTTAGGAGGAGCAAACAATGGCACATAAAGGATCTGGATTGATAAAAGCGGCATTTGATACGGATAACTTTCTGATGCGTTTTTGCGAGAAGGTTTTAGATATTGTGACGGTTAACCTGCTCTTTGTTGTGTCTTGTTTGCCTATTGTGACGATTGGAGTAGCAAAGATCAGTCTCTATCAGACAATTTTCGAAGTTAAGACTAGCCGACGGGTGCCTGTTTTTAAAACTTATATGAGAGCCTTCAAGCAAAATTTGAAATTAGGTCTCCAGTTAGGTTTGTTGGAACTAGGAATTTTTCTGATTAGCGTGGTTGACTTATCTTTATTCTGGGGGCAAACCAGTCTAGGCTTCCAGCTAATTAAGGCCATTTGCTTGGGAATACTGATATTTTTAACCCTAGTGATGTTGGCTAGTTATCCAATTGCAGCACGCTATGACTTGACTTGGAAAGAAGTTCTTCAAAAGGGGTTGCTCCTGGTCAGCTTTAACTTCGTGTGGTTCTTCTTGATGCTTGCGATTATTTTATTAATCATGATGCTTCTCTATCTATCAGGCTTTACTCTAGTGCTCGGTGGATCAGCATTTCTACTCTTTGGCTTTGGTCTTCTTGCCTTTTGCCAGGCTGGATTAATGGAAAAATTGTTTGCTAAATATCAAGCAGATTGAAAATGATATGAAACTACTTTCAAACATGAAAAGCTATGGGAGATGAATAGAAATTAAAATCTAAGTGGCTTGGATGTATTGAAAGCGTTTTTCACAAGGTGTATACTAAAATAGTAAAAAATCATCTGCCCAGAGCAGAAAATAAGAAATCTTAGGAGAAATCTATGTCAGATTTAAAAAAATATGAAGGTGTCATTCCTGCCTTCTACGCATGTTATGATGATGCGGGCGAAGTAAGCCCAGAACGTACTCGTGCTTTGGTGCAATACTTTATTGATAAAGGTGTTCAAGGACTTTATGTCAACGGTTCTTCAGGTGAATGTATCTACCAAAGCGTAGAAGACCGTAAATTGATCTTGGAAGAAGTCATGGCAGTTGCTAAAGGTAAATTGACCATTATTGCTCACGTGGCTTGCAACAATACTAAAGACAGTATCGAACTTGCTCGTCATGCAGAAAGCTTGGGAGTAGATGCTATTGCAACAATCCCACCAATTTACTTCCGTTTGCCTGAATACTCAGTAGCAAAATACTGGAAAGACATCAGTGCAGCAGCACCAAACACAGACTATGTTATCTATAACATTCCTCAATTGGCAGGTGTTGCTTTGACTCCAAGTCTTTACACAGAAATGTTGAAGAACCCACGTGTTATCGGTGTGAAGAACTCTTCAATGCCAGTTCAAGATATCCAAACTTTTGTAAGTCTTGGTGGTGATGATCATATTGTCTTTAATGGTCCAGATGAACAATTCCTAGGTGGACGTCTCATGGGTGCAAAAGCTGGTATCGGTGGTACTTATGGTGCTATGCCAGAACTCTTCTTGAAACTCAACCAATTGATTGCAGATAAAGACCTAGAAACAGCGCGTGAATTGCAATATGCAATCAACGCTATCATTGGTAAATTGACTGCTGCACATGGAAATATGTACGGCGTTATCAAAGAAGTCTTGAAAATCAATGAAGGACTTAATATCGGATCAGTTCGTTCTCCACTTACACCAGTGACCGAAGAAGATCGTCCAGTTGTAGAAGCAGCTGCTCAATTGATTCGTGAAACTAAGGAGCGTTTCCTCTAATCAATAGGAGGCTTTATGACTAATTACGTTGCAATTGATATTGGCGGAACTAATATCAAATATGGTTTGATTGACCAAGATGGACAACTGGTAGAGTCTCACGAAGTAGCAACTGAGGCTCAAAAGGGTGGTCCACACATCTTACAAAAAACAAAAGACATTGTAGCTAGCTATCTCGAAAAAGGTCCAGTGGCAGGTGTGGCTATTTCTTCTGCAGGAATGGTGGATCCTGATAAGGGTGAGATTTTCTATGCTGGTCCACAGATCCCAAACTATGCAGGGACTCAATTTAAAAAAGAAATTGAAGAAAGTTTCCAAGTTCCTTGTGAAATTGAAAATGATGTCAACTGTGCAGGGCTAGCAGAAGCTGTTTCTGGTTCTGGAAAAGGTGCAGGAATAACGCTTTGTTTGACCATCGGAACAGGTATCGGCGGTTGCTTAATCATTGACGGCCAGATTTTCCATGGATTTAGTAATTCTGCCTGTGAAGTTGGCTATATGCATATGCAAGATGGGGCTTTCCAAGATTTAGCTTCTACAACTGCCTTGGTTGAGTATGTAGCTAAGGCTCATGGTGAAGAAGTAGCCCATTGGAATGGTCGTAGAATTTTCAAAGAAGCTACAGAAGGCAATAAACTCTGTATGGAGGGAATTGACCGTATGGTAGACTATCTTGGGAAAGGTCTTGCTAACATTTGTTATGTTGCCAATCCAGAGGTTGTTATACTAGGTGGTGGTATTATGGGGCAGGAAGCGATTTTGAAACCGAAAATTCGTACAGCTCTGAAAGATGCGCTTGTTCCAAGTTTAGCGGAAAAAACAAGATTAGAGTTTGCGCGTCATCAAAATACTGCGGGTATGCTTGGAGCTTACTATCACTTCAAAACAAAACAATCCTAAGTTGGCCTTGCCAATTTAGGATTTTTTAGTCATAAACAGTAAAATGATCATTTAGTAAAAATCTAGTTAAAACTTTGAAAACCCTTGCATTTTTTAATATAACATAGTATATTTATAATAATGCGAAAACTCTAGAAAAATTCTTGCTAATGAAAGCATTATTTTATTTTTTGAAAATGTAAGCGATTTCCTAATGAAGACTTGCCCCAAAATAAATAGCTTAGGAGCAGAGTTTTAAGCTAGGGAATCAAACAAAAAATGTCGCCAGATAACACTGGGCTCGGGCAGTAGCTGACTGCTCTAGAAGATTAGGAGTATTTGATGAAACAATATTTTTTAGAAAAAGGTAGAATATTTAGTATTCGTAAACTGACTGTTGGTGTTGCTTCTGTAGCAGTCGGTCTTGCTTTTTTGCATCTGGTAATGTTGCGGCTAGTGAACTTGTGACGGAACCAAAACTTGAAGTAGATAGTCAAGCAAAAGAAGTAGTAGATGTAGATCATAAAAAAGAAGAAGCAGTCAAAGAAGAAGTAACTGAAAAAACAGAACCTGCTGTCGAGAAGGTGGCAGAGGAAGGAAAAACTGCTGAAGTGGCTAGTGATTTACTCCCTGAAGAAATTCCTGACCGTGCTTATCCTGATACACCAGTGAAAAAACTGGACACTTCAGCCATTGTTTCAGAGAAAGAAAGTCCACAAGTAGAGACTAAGAGCATCTTGAAACCTACAGAAGTAGCTCCAACTGAAGGCGAAAAAGAAAATAGAGCCATTATCAATGGTGGCCAAGATCTGAAACGTATTAATTATGAAGGCCAGCCAGCTACATCAGCAGCGATGGTTTATACAATTTTCAGTTCACCTCTAGCAGGTGGTGGAACTCAGCGTTACCTCAATTCTGGATCTGGTATCTTTGTCGCTCCAAATATCATGTTGACAGTGGCTCATAATTTCTTGAAGAAGGATTCCGAAACCAATACTGGTAATATCTTAGGTGGTGATACTGCTAAGTTCTATTACAATGTCGGCTCTAATACTCCAAAAGAAAGATCTCTACCAACTTCAGGAAAAACTGTTTTGTTCCAAGAAAAGGACATCCATTTCTGGAATAAAGAAAAGTTTGGTGAAGGGTACAAAAATGACCTAGCCTTGGTTGTTGCACCAGTTCCAGTACAGATTGCAAGCCCAAATAAGGCTGCAACCTTTACTCCTTTAGCTGAATACCGTACCTATAACCCTGGTGAGCCAGTTAGCACGATCGGCTACCCAACAGATTCTACTTCTCCAGAATTGAAAGAACCAATTGTTCCAGGTCAATTGTATAAGGCTGATGGTGTTGTTAAAGGTACTGAAAAGTATGATGATAAGGGAACAGTTGGTGTCACTTATCGTTTGACTTCTGTATCAGGTCTTTCAGGTGGTGGGATTATCAACGGTGATGGTAAGGTCATTGGGATCCACCAACGTGGAACTGTCGATAATGCGAACATTGCTGAAAAAGACCGTTTTGGAGGAGGGCTTGTCCTCTCACCAGAACAATTGGCATGGGTCAAAGAAATCATTGATAAATACGGTGTTAAAGGCTGGTATCAAGGCGATAACGGCAATCGTTATTACTTCACTCCAGAGGGAGAAATGCTTCGAAATAAGACAGCTGTTATTGGTGAAAACAAATATTCCTTCGATGAAAGTGGTGTTGCAACTCTCCTTGAAGGTGTTGACTATGGACGAGTTGTTGTTGAACACTTAGATCAAAATGATAATCCAGTCAAAGAAAACGATACTTTTGTTGAAAAGACGGAAGTTGGAACTCAGTTCGACTATAACTATAAAACAGAAATTGAAAAGACTGACTTCTTCAAGAAGAATAAAGAAAAATATGAGATTGTATCGATTGACGGCAAAACTGTCAATAAGCAACTAAAAGACGCTTGGGAAGATGATTATAGCGTTGTGAGCAAGGCTCCTGCAGGAACTCGCGTTATCAAGGTTGTTTATAAGGTCAATAAAGGTTCCTTTGACGTTCATTATCGTTTGAAAGGTACCGACCAAGAATTAGCAACTGCGACTGTGGATAATAACGATGGTAAAGAATATGAAGTTTCCTTTGTTCACAGATTTCAAGCCAAAGACATTGCAGGCTACCGTGCAGTCAATGCAAGCCAAGAAGCAACAATCCAACATAAAGGAGTGAACCAAGTTATTTTTGAATACGAAAAGATTGAAGATCCAAAACCAGTAACTCCTGCAACTCCAGTAGTGGATCCAAAAGACGAAGAAACAGAAATTGGAAACTATGGACCACTACCAAGTAAGGCCCAGTTGGACTACCACAAGGAAGAATTAGCTGCCTTCATCCACTATGGTATGAATACCTATACTAACTCTGAGTGGGGAAATGGTAGAGAAAATCCTCAAAACTTTAACCCGACAAACCTTGATACAGACCAGTGGATTAAGACCTTGAAGGATGCTGGGTTCAAACGAACAATCATGGTTGTCAAACACCATGACGGTTTTGTGATTTATCCATCTAAATACACAGACCATACGGTAGCTGCAAGTCCATGGAAAGACGGTAAGGGAGACCTTCTCGAAGAAATCTCTAAATCAGCAACGAAATATGACATGAATATGGGTGTTTACCTATCACCATGGGATGCAAATAACCCTAAATATCATGTTTCAACTGAAAAAGAGTATAACGAATACTATCTCAACCAACTCAAGGAAATCCTTGGCAATCCTAAATACGGAAATAAGGGTAAATTTATCGAAGTGTGGATGGATGGTGCGCGTGGTAGCGGAGCTCAAAAAGTAACCTACACCTTTGACGAGTGGTTCAAGTACATCAAGGAAGCTGAAGGAGATATCGCTATCTTCTCTGCTCAACCAACAAGTGTCCGTTGGATCGGTAATGAACGTGGTATCGCTGGAGATCCAGTTTGGCATAAGGTTAAGAAAGCTAAGATCACTGACTATGTGAAGAATGAATATCTCAATCATGGAGACCCAGAAGGAGATGTGTACTCTGTCGGTGAAGCAGACGTTTCTATCCGTTCAGGTTGGTTCTACCATGACAATCAACAACCAAAATCAATCAAAGATTTGATGGATATCTACTTCAAGTCTGTTGGTCGTGGAACGCCACTTCTACTCAACATTCCACCAAATAAAGAAGGTAAATTTGCAGATGCAGACGTCGCTCGCTTGAAAGAATTCCGAGCAACCTTGGATCAAATGTATGCAACTGACTTCGCTAAGGGAGCAACTGTAACTGCAAGCTCTACTCGTAAGAATCACTTGTACCAAGCAAGCAACCTAACCGATGGTAAGGATGATACTAGTTGGGCATTGTCAAATGATGCCAAGACAGGTGAATTTACTGTTGATCTCGGTCAAAAGAGACGCTTTGACGTAGTCGAACTCAAAGAAGATATCGCTAAAGGTCAACGCATCTCAGGATTTAAGGTTGAAGTTGAACTCAATGGCCGTTGGGTACCATACGGTGAAGGCTCAACTGTTGGTTATCGTCGCCTAATCCAAGGTCAACCAGTAGAAGCCCAAAAGATTCGTGTGACTATCACGAATTCACAAGCAACCCCTATTTTGACAAACTTCTCTGTTTATAAGACACCAAGTAGTATCGAAAAAACAGATGGCTATCCTCTAGGCTTGGATTACCATTCAAATACAACAGCTGATAAAGCAAATACAACCTGGTATGACGAATCTGAAGGCGTTCGTGGAACATCCATGTGGACCAATCAAAAAGATGCTAGCGTAACCTACCGTTTCAATGGAACTAAGGCTTATGTCGTATCTACAGTTGATCCAAATCACGGTGAAATGTCAGTTTATGTGGATGGTCAAAAGGTTGCAGACGTACAAACTAATAATGCGGCTCGTAAACGTAGCCAGATGGTTTATGAAACAGATGACTTGGCTCCAGGTGAACACACCATCAAACTCGTCAACAAAACTGGCAAAGCTATTGCAACTGAAGGTATTTACACGCTCAATAATGCTGGTAAAGGTATGTTTGAGTTGAAAGAAACTACCTATGAAGTTCAAAAAGGCCAACCAGTTACTGTAACCATTAAACGTGTTGGTGGTAGCAAAGGAGCTGCAACAGTCCATGTCGTGACTGAACCAGGAACAGGGGTTCACGGTAAGGTTTATAAGGATACAACAGCTGATTTGACCTTCCAAGAAGGTGAAACAGAAAAGACTTTGACAATTCCAACAATTGACTTTACGGAGCAAGCTGACTCTATCTTTGACTTCAAAGTGAAAATGACGAGTGCTTCAGATGAAGCTTTGCTTGGCTTTGCTTCAGAAGCAACGATTCGAGTGATGAAAGCTGAATTGCTTCAAAAAGATCAAGTCAGTCATGATGATCAGGCCAGTCAACTTGACTATAGCCCAGGTTGGCACCATGAAACCAATTCATCAGGTAAATACCAAAACACTGAGTCTTGGGCGTCATTTGGTCGTTTAACAGAAGAGCAAAAGAAAAATGCTAGTGTAACAGCCTACTTCTACGGTACAGGTTTAGAAATTAAAGGTTTTGTAGACCCAGGTCATGGTATCTACAAGGTGACGTTAGACGGTAGAAGAGTCGAGTATCAAGATGGTCTAGGTAATGCGTCTGAATACAACGGTAAGAAGTACTTCAGTGGTACAGCTGCCACACGTCAAGGTGATCAGACTCTCGTTCGTTTGACAGGACTTGAAGAAGGTTGGTATGCTGTAACCTTGCAATTGGATCCAAAACGTAATGATACTACGAAAAATATTGGTATCCAAGTTGACCAGTTTATCACTCATGGAGAAGATAGTGCTCTTTATACCAAAGAAGAGTTGCTTCAAGCTATGAAGAACTGGAAGGATGAATTGGATAAATTTGACTAAACAAGCTTGAAGAACACTCCAGAGGCGCGTCAAGCCTTCAAGTCAAACTTGGACAAATTATCAGAGCAACTTTCAGCAAGCGATGCTAAACCACAAGAAGTTCTCAAAACAGCAACAGCCTTGCAAACGATCCTTGATAAGGAAGAAAACTACGGTGTCGAAGAAACACCAGCCCAACCAGAAGAGCCAAACTATGATAAGGCTATGGCAAGTCTGGCAGAGGCCATCCAAAACAAGAGCAAGGAACTAGGTGATGATAAGGAAGCTAAGAAGAAACTAGTTGAGTTATCAGAGCAAGCTCTTACTGCTATTGAGGCAGCTAAGACTCAGGATGCGGTAGACAAAGCCTTGCAAGCAGCTCTAACTTCTATCAACCAACTTCAAGCGACTCCAAAAGAGGAACCAAAACCAGAGCAACCAGCCCAACCAGAAGAGCCTAAGATTGACTATGATAAGGCCATGGCAAGTTTGGCAGAGGCTATTCAAAACAAGACTAAGGAACTAGGTGATGATAAGGAAGCTAAGAAGAAACTAGTTGAGTTGTCCGAGCAAGCAATCGCAGCGATTGAAGCAGCTAAGACACAGGATGCAGTAGACAAAGCCTTGCAAGCAGCTCTAACTTCCATCAATCAGCTTCAAGCGACTCCGAAAGAGGAAGTAAAACATTCAAATCTTCCGACTGAAGGAGATAAGGTCTTAGTTCAAACGCAACCAAGCCTTGAAGTAACGACAGAATCAATCGCCTTTAATACTGTTCGTCGTGAGAATGCCTTCTTAGCCAAAGGCAAGGAACAAGTTGTTTCAGAGGGCAAAGCAGGTCAAGTAACGACTTATATAGAAGTAGATGGAGACACACGTAAGACAGTTAAGGTTGAACGTGAAGAAGCTCAAGATCGTGTCATCGAAGTTGGTACTTTTGAAGGAACATCTGCACCAGCTGATGGTGTTAAAGAATTGAGCTTTAGTCAGCCAAGCCTTGAAGTTGTTGAAGAAGCTCTCGGATTTAAGACAGTGAAGCAAGATGATCCAACACTTCCAGAAGGTGAAACTCGAGTAGCTCAGGCTGGTCGTAAAGGTAAAGAACGCGTCAGCATAGAAGTAGCATTGGATGGAAGTCGTACTGAAAAACTTCGCGAAGTTGTGGAAGCACCGCGAGATGAGATTGTGCTAGTCGGAACTAAGAAAGTTGAATCAGGTAAAACAGATCCAGCAATCCATGAAGTAGCAGAGTTCACAGGTGGTGTCAATGGAACAGAAGCAGCTAGTCATGAACTTCATGAGTTTACTGGCGGTGTCAATGGAGCAGAAGCGGCTATCCATGATGTTCCAGAGTTTACTGGTAATGTCAATGGTTCAGAAGCGGCTAGTCATGAACTTCCAGAGTTTACTGGTGGAGTAAATGGAACAGAAGCAGCTATCCATGATGTTCCAGAGTTCACAGGTGGTGTCAATGGAGCAGAGGCAACTGTCCATGAGCTCCCAGAATACAAGGATGAGCAGTCACATGTAGCTCAGGCTATGTCACAAGAAAAGACTTATCAAGCACCTGCAAATCGTCAAGACATTCTCCCTGAAACAGGAGCAAAAGAAACTGCTACCCTTGCAAGCTTGGGAGCTGTAGGAGCACTTCTTGGCTTAGCTGCAATGGGAAAGAAAAAAGAAGACGAATAGAATTTGTCAAACTCAAGAAACACTTTTGAGAAAGTATAGATTTTGTGGGAAGTTATTGCAGAATAGTAGCATTGTTTAAAGAAACTGCTGTAATAACTGTCCAAACTTCAGAGATTGAAACCAATAACTAATCTCAATTATAAAAAGCGAGCAAAACGAGTTTTCTGAGAGTCAGAATTCAGTCTTGTTCGCTTTTTTATAGTTGATTGAAATAAGATATGAACAAAAGAGATTAGGAAAGTCAAATCAATTTCTAAAAATGTTTTAGAATCCGTACTGTACTATTCTAAGTTCAATCTGCTATATATCAAGAATTAGGTGTAGAATTTTATGTTCATAAGTCATCAGTTATAGGACTTGAGCAAACTAATACTCAATGAAAATCAAAGAACAAACTAGGAAGCTAGCTGCAGGTTGCTCAAAGCACAGCTTTGAGGTTGCAGATAAAGCTGACGTGGTTTGAAGAGATTTTCGAAGAGTATAAAAACCAGCGACTTTAATCGCTGGTTACTCATATGATTATTCACTTGAAAGGGATGAAGGCTTATCTAGATCTTCTATTTCTACGATAGCCATTTAGTTTTTTATTTTCCCAATAACTGTTAAAGATTTTTTCTTTACTCTCACGGTCAATTTCTAGGAAATAAGCATAGAGTAGATCAATTAAGATCAACATAGGAAGTTGGGCAGAAATGCGTTGAATATAGGAAGCCTGACTCTGACTTGCTACCAGTACAGTTTCTGTAAATTCCTGAGTTTCCTTGCTAGGCGTGCTAGTAAAAAGAATAGTTTTAGCCCCCGTATCTTGAGCGTCTAGTAGACTGTCGATGATGGATGGAGTTGTTCCTGAAAGGGAGAAACCAAAGACCAAACATTTTTCGTCGATGATACTAGTTGTCCAGGCGAATCCATCTGGATCTGTCAAAGCCTCACAAACGACACCTAGTCTCATGAAACGTAATTTCATCTCACGCGCAACGAGTCCAGAACTTCCCGTACCAAAAAAATAGACGCGTTCTGATTGATCAATCATTTGGGCAATGCGCTCCAGTTGGTCATCATCAATCAATTCTTGTGTCATTTCTCGGATGTTTGTATAGCTCCTCAAGACTCTTTGGGTCAAAGGATTCATATCCTGTTGTGGGACTGAAAGGTTGTCAATTTGTTGTAGGTATTTGAAAATGAACTCTCGATAACCCGTAAAGCCACATTTTTTGGCAAAGCGAGTGAGAGCGGCCTGTGAAATATGAAGTTTTTGAGTGACCTGCTGAGAAGACAAGTCATCATGAATGGTATCTGCCTGCAAAAAATAGCGGGCAATCTCTTGCTCTAAATCGGTCATTTCTTCAAAGTGAAGATCAATAATCGTAGAGATGTCTTGCTTGTTCATGGGACTCCTTTGTAGTTATTGGTTAAAATTTTTATCAATGAAATCTATAAAATAGCGCTTACTTTAATTATACCACAGTTGCTTTGTTTTTTGGATAAAAAGGAAAAGTCTTTTCTTTTTCCATAATTTTCTCTTTAAATTATGGTACAATGAAGAGTAAGATTTTGATTAGAAATGAGACTGCTTTGTATGAGAAAATTCAACAGCCATTCGATACCGACTCGGCTTAATTTATTGTTTGCAATCGTTATTTTGCTCTTCATGACCATCATTGGTCGCTTGCTCTATATGCAATTCGTAAATAAGGATTTCTATGAAGCCAAGTTAGCGTCTGCTAGCCAAACTAGGGTAACAACGGGTTCTGCTCGTGGAGAAATCTATGACGCGGCTGGAAAACCCTTGGTAGAAAATACCGTCAAACAAGTCGTGGCTTTCACACGAAGTAATAAGATGACGGCTACAGATTTAAAGGATATTTCTACTAAACTTTTAACGTATGTAACAGTTTCCTCTCCAAATTTGACAGAACGTCAGATGGCTGACTATTATCTAGCTGATCCAGCAGTTTATAAAAAAACGGTAGAGGCCTTACCCAAAGATAAGCGTTTTGATTCTGATGGTAATCAACTTTCTGAATCGGATCTCTATAACAATGCTGTTGAGAGTGTTACCTCTAGCCAAACTAATTATACAGAGGATGAAAAGAAGACTATTTATCTCTTTAGTCAGCTCAATGCAGTTGGAAATTTTGCAACAGGCAATATAAAAACGGATCCCTTAAGCGATACTCAGGTCGCTCAAATTGCTTCTGCCTCTAAAGAGTTACCTGGGATTAGCATCTCGACTTCGTGGGATCGCAAGGTTCTTGAAACCTCTCTGGCCTCTATCGTAGGAAGTGTTTCAAGTGAAAAATCAGGCCTTCCAGCTGAGGAAGTAGATGCCTATCTTAAAAAAGGTTATTCTCTCAATGACCGTGTTGGAACCTCTTACCTTGAGAAACAATATGAGGAAGTCCTACAAGGGAAACGTACTGTTAAGGAAATTCATCTCGACAAACATGGAGATATGGAAAGTGTAGAAAATATTGAGGAAGGTAGCAAGGGTAAAAATATCAAATTGACCATTGATTTGGCCTTCCAGGATAGTGTAGATAGCCTTCTGAAAAGCTATTTTAATTCTGAACTTGCTAACGGAGGTGCCCAATATTCGGAAGGTGTCTATGCGGTTGCCCTCAATCCTAAGACAGGGGCTGTTCTAGCGATGTCAGGAATCAAGCACAATCTTGAATCTGGTGAATTGAATCCAGACTCACTCGGAACTGTCACCAATGTCTTTGTTCCAGGGTCTGTTGTTAAGGCTGCAACCATCAGTTCAGGTTGGGAAAATGGAGTCTTGTCTGGCAACCAAACCTTGACAGACCAACCAATTGTCTTTCAAGGTTCTGCACCAATTAATTCTTGGTATACCCTTTCTTACGGTTCCTTCCCGATTACAGCTGTTGAGGCTTTGGAATATTCATCTAATACCTACATGGTTCAAACTGCCCTCGGAATCATGGGGCAAACCTATCAGCCTAATATGACAGTAGGAACCAGCAATCTTGAGTCTGCTATGGCGAAATTACGTTCAACCTTTGGTGAATACGGTCTGGGAGCTTCTACAGGAATTGATCTACCAGAAGAGTCAACAGGATTTATCCCTAAAGATTATGATTTGGCGAATTATCTAAATAACGCCTTTGGACAGTTCGATAACTATACCCCGATGCAGCTAGCTCAGTATGTAGCAACTATTGCCAATAATGGTGTTCGCTTGGCTCCTCGTATAGTAGAGGGAGTCTATGATAATAATGAGCAAGGTGGTTTAGGAAGTTTGATTCAGCAAACAGCTAGTACCGAAATGAATAAAATCAATATTTCCGAATCTGACATGTCCATCCTACAACAAGGTTTTTACCAAGTATCACACGGAACTAGTGCCCTTACGACAGGTCGTGCCTTTTCAAATGGGGCAACAGTCTCTATCAGTGGTAAGACTGGTACAGCCGAAAGTTATGTCAATGGTGGTCAGAAGGCTAATAATACCAACGCAGTAGCCTATGCCCCAACCGATAATCCTCAGATTGCAGTTGCAGTTGTCTTCCCCCACAATACTAACCTAACCAACGGTGTCGGTCCATCTATTGCTCGCGATATTATCAATCTTTACAACCAACACCATCCAATGAACTAGAAAGGAAGCCATGCTTTACCCAACACCTATTGCTAAGCTGATTGACAGCTATTCTAAACTTCCAGGTATCGGGATTAAGACAGCGACCCGACTGGCCTTTTATACCATTGGGATGTCAGATGATGACGTCAATGAATTCGCAAAAAATCTCCTTGCGGCTAAGCGAGAATTGACCTATTGCTCTGTTTGTGGACGTCTGACGGATGATGATCCTTGTTCCATCTGTACTGATCCTAGCCGTGACCAATCAACTATCTTGGTTTTGGAGGATAGTCGCGATGTCGCTGCTATGGAAAATATCCAAGAATACCATGGACTATATCATGTCTTACACGGTTTGATTTCCCCTATGAATGGGATTAGTCCTGACGATATCAATCTCAAAAGTCTCATGACACGTCTCATGGATAGCGAGGTTTCAGAGGTCATTGTAGCCACCAATGCGACAGCTGATGGTGAGGCGACTTCTATGTATATCTCTCGACTTCTTAAACCTGCAGGGATCAAGGTTACTCGTCTAGCACGAGGTCTAGCAGTGGGAGCTGATATCGAGTATGCGGATGAAGTAACACTTTTAAGAGCCATCGAAAATCGTACCGAACTCTAGTCTATGAGGTTCAATCGCTAAATAATTAGCTAGCAGGTATAAAATTTTAAGAACACAGAGACTGGACCATTTTTCTTCTAGTCTCTTTTCTTGTTTTTTGCTGTACAAGTTTAAAAAAAGAGACAAATGTGATATACTAAAGGACGAGTATTCTATTAGAATTGGAACAAATCATATGAAACAAACAATTATTCTATTATATGGTGGACGCAGTGCAGAACGTGAAGTGTCTGTCTTGTCAGCTGAGAGTGTCATGCGTGCGGTCAACTATGATCGTTTTGCAGTCAAAACCTTCTTTATCAGCCAGTCCGGTGATTTCATCAAAACCCAAGAATTTACCCAAACTCCTGGACAAGATGAACGTCTCATGACCAATGAAACGATTGATTGGGACAAGAAAATTGCTCCAAGTGCCATCTACGAAGAAGGCGCAGTTGTTTTTCCAGTTCTTCATGGACCTATGGGAGAAGACGGTTCTGTTCAAGGTTTCCTAGAAGTCTTGAAAATGCCTTATGTCGGTTGTAACATTCTATCTTCAAGCCTTGCCATGGATAAAATCACAACTAAGCGCGTTTTGGAGTCTGCTGGGATTGCCCAAGTCCCTTACGTAGCGATTGTTGAAGGTGATGATTTGACTTCTAAGATTGCTGAAGTTGAAGACAAATTAACCTATCCAGTCTTTACCAAGCCATCAAATATGGGTTCTAGTGTAGGGATTTCTAAGTCTGAAAATAAAGAAGAACTCCATCAAGCTTTAGAGCTTGCCTTCAAGTACGATAGTCGTGTCTTGGTAGAACAAGGAGTCAACGCGCGTGAAATCGAGGTTGGTCTCTTAGGGAACTATGATGTTAAGAGCACGCTACCTGGTGAAGTTGTCAAAGACGTAGCCTTCTACGACTACGATGCCAAATATATCGATAACAAGATTACTATGGATATCCCAGCCAAGATTAGTGATGATGTAGTAGCAGTCATGCGTAAAAATGCAGAAACTGCCTTCCGTGCTATTGGTGGGCTTGGTCTATCACGTTGCGATTTCTTCTATACAGATAAGGGAGAAGTTTTCCTAAACGAGCTTAACACTATGCCTGGATTTACCCAATGGTCTATGTATCCATTGCTTTGGGACAATATGGGGATTAGCTATCCAGAACTAATTGAGCGTTTGGTTGACCTTGCTAAAGAAAGTTTTAACAAGCGTGAAGCACACCTATTATAAAGACAGCTATAAGGGCGGGGAAGGACTCCTTGTCCCTTTTTAAAGGAGTAAACATGAAACTTACGATTCACGAAGTTGCGCGTGTTGTCGATTCAAAAAATGATGTAACTAGCTATGTGGATAGCCCACTAGTCAAGGCAGAATTTGATAGCCGTTTGATTGGACCTGGTGATTTATTTGTGCCA
The DNA here is from genome assembly GCF_047464615.1 of Streptococcus infantis. GTDB lineage: Bacteria > Bacillota > Bacilli > Lactobacillales > Streptococcaceae > Streptococcus > Streptococcus infantis_Y. The sequence continues at coordinate 20,553 of NZ_JASHBO010000005.1, read as the reverse complement.
CTCAAGGGGGCGCGTGATGGTCATGACTTTATCGAGACAGCTTTTGAAAATGGCGCAGCTTTAACCTTATCAGAGAAAGAAGTAGAAGGTCATCCTTATATCTTGGTAGAAGATGTTTTGACAGCCTTTCAAAATCTTGCGGCCTATTACCTTCAAAAGATTGGTGTCGATGTCTTTGCTGTCACAGGTTCAAATGGGAAGACTACGACCAAGGATATGTTGGCTCATTTGCTTTCTACAAGCTACAAAACCTACAAAACACAAGGGAACTACAATAATGAGATTGGCCTTCCCTACACGGTTCTCCATATGCCGGATGATACCGAAAAGCTGGTCTTGGAAATGGGACAGGATCACCTAGGAGACATCCATCTCTTATCTGAACTAGCTCATCCAAAGACAGCTATCGTGACCTTGGTAGGAGAAGCTCATTTGGCCTTCTTCAAGGACCGTTCTGAAATTGCCAAAGGGAAATTGCAAATCGCTGATGGGATGGAGCAGGGTGCCTTGCTTTTAGCACCAGCTGATCCCATTGTAGAGAATTATCTACCTGCTGACCAAAAAGTAGTTCGTTTTGGTCCAGGTGCAGAACTCGAAATTACAGAATTGATTGAGCGTAAGGATAGTTTAACCTTCAAGGCTAATTTCTTGGAGCAGGCTCTCGACTTGCCAGTGACTGGTAAGTATAATGCGACTAATGCTATGATTGCATCTTATGTTGCCCTGCAAGAAGGAGTGACTGAGGAGCAGATTGGTCAAGCCTTCCAAAATCTTGAATTGACTCGCAATCGTACCGAGTGGAAAAAAGCAGCCAACGGTGCGGATATCTTGTCAGATGTTTACAATGCCAATCCGACTGCTATGAAGCTCATCCTTGAAACATTTTCAGCCATCCCAGCCAATGAAGGTGGTAAGAAAATCGCAGTTCTGGCAGATATGAAAGAACTTGGAGACCAGTCTGTTCAACTCCACAATCAAATGATTTTGAGCATTACACCCGATGTCCTTGATACTGTTATTTTTTACGGTGAAGACATTGCTGAATTGGCTCAACTAGCCAGTCAAATGTTCCCAATCGGTCATGTGTACTACTTCAAGAAAACAGTTGAGGAAGACCAGTTTGAAGCCATGGTTAAGCAGGTCAAGGAAAGTCTTGGCGCACATGACCAGATTCTGCTTAAAGGTTCGAACTCTATGAATCTAGCCAAGCTAGTAGAAAGCCTAGAAAATGAGCACAACTGATTTCGCCAAAGCTATTCAGAGAATGTTAGCTATCACTGATACTGGGTTGACCTATTCCAAGGATCCTTATGACCGTGAACGTTATGAGGATTTACGTCAGATTTTATGGAGTGTCTTGCAGGATCAAACAGAGCTCGATCAAGAGGAATTGACTGCAATTTTTCAGCCGTCAGGTAGCTATGCAACTCCCTTGATGGATGTAAGGGCTTGGATTGTTCAAGATCAGAAGATTTGTTTGGTTAGAGGGCAAGGAGAGGATACTTGGGCATTACCTGGTGGCTTTGGTGAAGTAGGTTATTCGCCTAAGGAAAATATCCGAAAAGAAGTTCAGGAAGAAACAGGCTTTTCGGCAGAAGTAGGCTCTTTATTGGCAGTTTTTGATACCAACCGCTTTCAACTTCAGAACAAACAGTATGCCAAGTTCGTCTTTGACTGTCAGTTATTGGATGGACAATTTCAAGAAAATCAAGAAATTGCAGAACTTGAATTTTTTGATATCAAGAATTTCCCACCCCTATCTGAAAAACGAATAACCCAAGAACAAATGGAAATTCTATGGCAGGTCTATCAGGGTGAGCGGGAACAATATGTCGATTAGAAGCTTTGTTTTATATTAAGATCGACAGTTTCTTTTACACAAAATTATAAGAAATAAATGTAAGCTAGGCTCTATAAAAATCAGTAAGAGATTGGCTTATATGAAAATGAGGAAAGTTACATGAATCTTTTGGAAGCTTTATTTAGTACGCAGCCGACGGAGCCACCCCAGTTTGACCTTCTTTGGTATGGAAGTCTATTTACCTTATTAGCATTGACTGTGTTTCTTGCCTATCGTTATGGTGAGAAAAAGGCCTGTCAGCGATTTTTCCAGATTTTACAGGCGGTACAGCTAATCCTGCTCTACGGATGGTATTTAGTAAATCAGATGCCTCTAACTGAAAGTCTACCCCTTTATCATTGCCGTTTGGCTATGTTTGTAGTGCTTTTGACCCCAGGTGTCTCTAGAGTCAAACAGTATTTTGCTGTATTGGGAACCTTTGGAACTTTGGCAGCTTTTATTTATCCAGTGCCAGATCCCTATCCCTTCCCCCACATTGCCATCCTGTCCTTTATTTTCGGACACCTAGCCCTCCTTGGAAATTCCTTGATTTATCTCCTGAAGGACTACGATGCTAGTTTACTGGATTTCAAACGAATCCTAATTATCACGTTTTCGCTCAATGCTTTGATTTTCATGGTCAATTTAGTAACAGGTGGAGATTATGGCTTTTTGACAAAACCGCCATTGGTTGGAGACCACGGTCGTTTGATCAATTATCTAGTGGTTACGCTATTCCTGACTTGTGCCATTTATTTAGTCTCTAAAATTTTTCAGACAATCCTTCAGGAACAGGAAGAAAAAAGATTGAGAATCTGGCAGAAATAAAAAAATATTTTCCCAATCTCTTGACTTTTATCTGAGAATTTTGATACAATAGTAGACGGTATTGTTTACCCCATTTGTAAGGCCCCGGAACCTTTCAAATAACTTGCGGACCGGAACATCCGCCCTGTAAACAAAAACGATATTCATATAGGAGAAATCATGAACAAAACTACATTCATGGCTAAACCAGGCCAAGTAGAACGCAAATGGTACGTTGTTGACGCAACTGATGTACCTCTTGGACGCCTTTCAGCAGTTGTTGCTAGCGTACTTCGCGGAAAAAACAAACCAACATTCACACCACACACTGATACAGGTGACTTCGTAATCGTTATCAATGCTGAAAAAGTTAAATTGACTGGTAAAAAAGCATCTGATAAGATCTACTACACTCACTCAAACCACCCAGGTGGATTGAAATCAATCTCTGCTGGTGAACTTCGTTCTAAAAATGCAGTTCGTTTGATCGAGAAATCAGTTAAAGGTATGCTTCCACACAATACTCTTGGCCGCGCTCAAGGTATGAAATTGAAAGTATTCGTTGGAGCAGAGCACACTCACGCTGCACAACAACCAGAAGTTCTTGATATTTCAGGACTTATCTAAGGAAAGGAACAATAAAGTATGTCACAAGCACAATATGCAGGTACTGGACGTCGTAAAAACGCTGTTGCACGCGTTCGCCTTGTTCCAGGAACTGGTAAAATCACTGTTAACAAAAAAGATGTTGAAGAGTACATCCCACACGCTGACCTTCGTCTTGTAATCAACCAACCATTCGCAGTTACTTCAACTGTAGGTTCATACGACGTTTTCGTTAACGTTGTAGGTGGTGGATACGCTGGTCAATCAGGAGCTATCCGTCACGGTATCGCTCGTGCCCTTCTTCAAGTAGACCCAGACTTCCGCGATTCATTGAAACGCGCAGGACTTCTTACACGTGACTCACGTAAAGTTGAACGTAAGAAACCAGGTCTTAAGAAAGCTCGTAAAGCATCACAATTCTCAAAACGTTAATCAATACGATTATATCAACGTTTCAAAGCACTTTGCAAAAATTTTGCAAAGTGCTTTTTTGTCGATTTTTGAGCTCAAATAGCTTTGTGATAACCTTCTGATAACCTCTTCTAAATTTTTAAAATCATGATTTATTTTGCTTTATTGAGATAGTCTGCAAATTTGTCAATAGAGTTTTTCTCACCAGTTTTTGTGGTGTGAGTATAGACATCTAATGTCACCTGACTGCTTGCATGACCGAGACGTTTTGATGTATTAGAAGGATCGATTCCAATTTCAGACATAAGTGTTGCATGTGTATGTCTAAACCCATGTGGGCTAATTGGTTTTAATTTATGCTTTTTAATAATTCGATTCAGTACGTTATTAATGTAATCAGCATGCAAAGGTTCAATTTTGTCATTACTTGATATGTAAGAGAACATATATTCATCACTAATATTCAGCTTTGTAAGAGGAAGCTGAGATTGTTCTTTCAGATAGAAATTTCTCCATTGCTTAATAATATCGATTGTCTCATCATCAAGATAGATTGTACGAACTGAAGATTCATTCTTTGTGCTCTTTTCAATCGCTTTACCGTCAATTCTTCCTAGACTTTTATCTATGTTCAATAGATTGCTGTCAAAGTTAATATCAGCCCATTTTAAAGCGTATAACTCCCCTTTTCGTAGTCCACTAAATGCAAGCAGTCTAAATAAAGCAAAATGTTTAAATGGCTCGGTTTCTTTCACTATATCAAGGAAATGATGTAATTCCTCCAGTGACCAAAAATTATCTGATCTAGTTTTTTTGATTTTAGGCATGATAACATTCTTCATTGGATTTCGATCAATGTAGTTCATGTTGATTGCAAAATCAAAAATTTTTGAGGTATAGGATTTTATCTGTTTGATATTTTTGAAAGTCTGAGATTTTTGTGTAATAAAGTTTTGACAGTCTAAAGGACTAATTTGGTCAATAAATTTATCGCCAAATATTGGTAGAATATGTATTCGATAGATATTCTTAGTTTGGGAAGAAGTTGTTTCTTCAACGGTACCAACATAGGCATTAAACCATTCTTGATAAAGTTCTTTATAAGTGACTTTGGGGTTAGGTTTGTCGGTACTTACTGTGGGGGCAACGACACCAGCTTCTAAACGAGCTTCGTACAATTTTGCCTCTTTTTTGGTTTTGAACCCTCTCTTTAAGTGCCTTTTTTTCTTTCTATAAGCATCTAAGCCAATGTAAAAGCTGACATAGTATAGGATTCCTTTTTTTGTTTTGTATTTGTGTATAGACATTTTTTCTCCGTATCTAAGTTTTCGGAGCTTATGTAATTGAGAAATGAGTGTCTATCTATTTTTTCTATCTTCTTGGCGGATAGCGTATTCGTCTGTTTTAATCCAGCTCTGCCAAACTTTAGAATCTTTATTTTGGTGATTCATATAATCTATAAACTCAGACATAAAACGTTTGTTTTTCTCAGCTAGATATTCTGAGAATATATGACGAAATTCATCTGAAAAACTATCATCAAGTGGTAGTGTTAATGCCCTTTCGCCAAATTCGATGCTCTTCTTTAACTTCTCCATATCGCTTTTAAAAGGTGTCACAGAACCAATTTTAGATGTTTTGAAACTATCTGTAACAATTTTAAGATTTGATGGAGCGTGTGGGTTGCTATCAAGTCCCATAATGTAAGCGACGGAAACATTAAAGTATTTTGCCAATTTTTCAGCATTATCTTTTTTAGGTTTGCGGATTCCTTGATTGTATCCAGAAAGTGTAGGATAGGCTATATTTGTAGCTTCGCTAATTTCTGTCAATTTTTTTCCGCTATTTTCTATCAGTTTAGTAATATGATTCGTCATAAGAACCTCCTTTTTATCATTATAACACATTTTATTCTTTTTGAATAAAAAAGCTTGACAAAAATTCAAAAAGGATATATAATTCAAAATGAATAACAAATTAAATGGTTTCGGAGCTTATTTAATTTAGAAATGAGGAGTGAATTTATGTCGGAAACTACTTTAGTTGTCCAGCTTCCTAAAGAATTAGAGAAGCAATTACGTGCTCACTATGATGAGATGATTTCAAATGCTGTAGCAAGAGTATTTGAAGATAAAGAACTTTATAAACCTATGGTTCGTATGTCAGGTTTGTCTAGGTGGTTAGATGTATCTACGACAACAATCCAAAAATGGACGAAAGAAGGAATGCCAACCATGGTGATTGATGGAGTGACTTTATACGATAAAAGAGCAGTAACACGATGGTTGAAGCAATATGAAAGATAGGTACTCGTATGAATGGTGTTCAGTGGATCAAGATAACAACAGATATATTTGATGATGAAAAAATTCAGCTAATAGAATCAATGCCAGAAGGAGATACTCTTATTGTAATATGGTTTAAAATTCTGGTGCTTGCAGGAAAGCAAAATAATAGTGGCATATTAAGTCTAGGGAACAAGGTTTATTACACAGAAGAGATGCTTTCAACAGTGTTTAGGCGAAAGGCTACATCTGTAAAATTAGCTCTCAGCATGTTTGAAGAATTTGGCATGATAGAAATTATAGATGGCGCTATTACCATTCCAAAATGGGAGAAACATCAGAATATAGATGGACTAGAAAAGATTAGAAAACAAACTAGGGAACGTGTTGCTCGTCATAGACAAAAACAAAAAGCACTAATTACAGGCGAGCCACAACTCGTTTTAGACTGTAACGTTACAGTAACGGATGAAAATGATAATGTAACGCAAGAGATTAAGAACAAGAGTAAGAATAAGAAAGAGATTGAGAATATACTGGATAATAGTTCTAGAAAGCCTGAAACTTATATTCCACCCAAATATTATTCTTTGTTAGAATCCATTTCTTATAAGTACAATGATAGATTTTTGTATCCTAACAATTACACTTTAACACATGCTCAGAAGATGAAGATAGGCGAGTATTTGGCTAGTGGGTATGTAACTAGTGATGAAGTCATTAGCATGATTGAACGGATTCCTGAGGATGCGACGTCTCCTTTGGCGTATTTATTTAAGTCTATGGAGAATTTAAAGCAGGAACGTATGCTGGAGTGCAAAGCTATTGCCCATGAAAATGCCCGAAAGAAGTATATGATAAATGAGTAGATATAGGACTGTTCTAAAGAAATGTTACATCACTGAGGAGCAAAATGAAATAGTGAATAACTTGATTGAAATGACAAATCATCTAAGTTTTTCCTCTTATGCCAGAAAAATGTTATTTAAGAGCTCGCCTATTTATCTTCAATTTGATTTTGAATCTTATCATGACTTTATATTTCAAGTTAGAAGAATTATCAATAACTTACGTCAGTTAGAAAGAATAGCAGAACAAAGTGAGGATTTGGATAATGTAAGGATATTTCACTACTGCGTTGAGCTGATGATAGAATATGAAAAGAAGACAAGTAAACAAGTGAAAGAACTTGTAAAACGACTAAATAAGAAAACGAGGTGATAGGACCATGAGAATAAAATCTGTGTTGAAACAGGTGTTTTTGACGGAAGAAGAAAATAAAAAATTAAATGATTGTATGAGGAAGGAAAATATTCGTAATTTTTCTGAGTTTGCTAGACAAAAATTAATACGAACAGATTTGAACATCCAAAAAGTCTCTTTTGAAGGTTTAGTTCCTTTAACAGAAGAGTTGGAACAAGTCGGAAAGAATATCAATTCTATAGCCCGTCTTGCAACTGTAGTTGGGAGAATAAGCTATGAAAACAAAATGGATATGTCTATTTTGATGCAAAAAATAGTTGATATGATGGAGGAAAAAGATGTTTATTTTCAAAAGTAATATGGATAAGGATTTTGATCAGATATGTGAATACATATTGAAATTAAAGCGAGCAGAATTATTTCTTCATGGAATTAAACAACAAGATAAAACGAAGGCTCGTTTGTATCATGCGATGCTGGAATACTATGATGCTAACCATAAAAAAGAAAGACATATGAGAATTTTAAAATAAGGAAACGCTGTTAAAAATTTTGCAGCGTTTTTTATATATCTTCTTAAAATATTTGTACACACAAATGACAGTCAAATTGATTTTTGGGATTATTTTATCGAGAAGGAAAGATTTCTCATAATATGACTTTGCGAGCTCAGAGTCTGTATACACACACTCCCAAAATCATCCTAAAATTTGTATACACAAAGTGTATGTACTTTTTGGGATGATTTGAATTTTGGGGAATCCCCAAACCCCTGATGAATTATACGAGCAAAAAAATTTGGGAGTAAGTTTTAGAAAGAACTATTCTAAAGTATTTAAAATCTGACTTTAAGTAAATTTTTTATTATGTGACTATTAGCCTGTCTCACTCCGCTAGGTGCGAGACAAAAAAATACCCGCTATGCGGGTGTGTACTGACCCCCAAAAGTTAGACAGAAAAAATCTAACTTTTGGGGTCAGTACAAAAGCGTTTTTATTGTATAAAGAATATCAAATAGTTTGAGGGTTTTACTTGTCGCTGTATTTCTTCACTATCCTTTTTGTAATACTCCTGCTTTGTTCCTGAAATATCTACAGTGAATACGTCATCCTTGAAGGTATAATTCTCTTTTCGGTTTATGATATTAGAGCCAGTCGGTTCGATTGTTGCACTGTCTTTATCAATTGTAAAGGTGTCGGCCTCTCCTTTGTTGCTATTTCCTTTGTTACCTGAAATGGTAAAGGCAACTTCATTTCTACTCTCGTTTATTCAACGGTATTCGCCATCTAAAGAATTGCTTGATTGGTTAGAGCATGCAATTAATAAAATTGTAGATAGAGACACTAAAAGTAATGTGATAAATCTTTTCATTTACATACTTTTTATTTCTATATTATATTAAAGAAACATTACATAAGTAAGACAGTAATTTTTTAGGTTGATCTCTTTCTTTCGGGAAAATCATTATGTTTCGGAAAGTCAAGATTTTGTTATTATTTATGATATACTGGTACCGTAATTATATCCTTACAGAGGTTAAGTAAGGGTTTCAGTACACGTCAATAGATGTCAAAATATTGATTTTAAGCGATTTTTGATTTTTGGAAACTCATTATATCGCACTACAAATCAATAAAAACTGTACCTTTTTTAGATAAATATATTATCTGGATATTGAAGTTAAGCCCTGCTGTCATTTCGATGGCAGGGCTTTTTAATATTTGGTACACTAACTTCTTATCTATATTTTGGTGGATTTTAAGTTGACATCTACAAAGTTTAATGTTAGAATACATTCAAAAATATATTTGAATGAGGTATTTTATGATTCAAAATGTTGTTACTTCAATAATCCTGTATTCTGGGACAGCCGTAGACTTACTTATTATCCTAATGTTATTTTTTGCCAAAAGAAAAAGCAGAAAAGACATCATTAACATCTATTTAGGACAATTTCTAGGCTCTGTTAGTCTAATATTGCTAAGTTTGCTTTTTGCATTTGTCTTAAATTATATTCCTAGTAAAGAGATTTTAGGTTTACTCGGTTTGATTCCAATTTTCCTAGGTCTCAAAGTTTTGCTTTTAGGAGATTCTGATGGAGAAGCTATTGCCAAAGAAGGTTTGCGCAAAGATAATAAAAACCTGATATTTCTAGTCGCTATGATTACTTTTGCAAGTTGTGGTGCTGACAATATTGGTGTCTTTGTTCCATATTTTACTACCTTAAATTTAGCAAATTTGATAGTAGCTTTACTTACCTTTCTAGTCATGATTTATCTCTTGGTTTTTTCTGCCCAAAAATTGGCACAAGTCTCTTCTGTTGGAGAAATTTTGGAAAAATATAGCAGATGGTTTATTGCCGTTGTTTATTTAGGATTGGGGATATATATCCTGATTGAAAATAACAGTTTTGACATACTATGGACTATATTAGGCTAGGAGAAAATATTATGAAAAAAGATAGTATCTGCCAAGTGAATGTTATAAATCAGCAAAATATTACAACCGCAACGAACTACCTTGAAAAGGAAAAAGTCCAAAAATCACTTCGCATTTTAACAAAATTTACCGATAATAAACAGATAAATATCATCTTCTATCTTCTTGCTGTTGAAGAACTCTGTGTCTGTGATATAGCCTGTTTACTAAATCTCAGTATGGCATCTACTTCCCACCATCTTCGTAAACTAGCCAATCAAAACATCTTGGGCACTAGAAGAGAGGGGAAAATTATATATTATTTTATAAAAGATGAGGAAATCAGGGATTTTTTTAATCAACTAGGATAACAACTATTTTTACTACTTTTCCATGATTCTAGGGAGCTACTCTATGAAATTTTTTGATGAAAATTACTCACAAGAAATAATATATAGAACTGTTTAAATATCTTCAGGATAGAAAAAGAAATTGTCCAGGCACGAAGAAACTGTATATTTGTTGCTAAACTGTACATCATCTTTATGATACAGTATTTCGTATTTCTCAACTACATAAGCTCCGAAAACTAAAATGTGATAACCCTTTGATAACCTCTCGATTTTCAAAAGGATTATATATGTAAATATTGAGGATTTATCTCTTAAAATTACTTGATTTTAGTGATAATTTACCATAAATATCATAATGTAGAAAAAACCAGGTCTTAAGAAAGCTCGTAAAGCATCACAATTTAGTAAACGTTAATTCGAGAGAATTACTGTACTTACAAAGAGCACCTTTCAGGGTGTTCTTTTTTAAATTTTCTTACTAAATTGGTGCAATTGACACCATTGTTGCGACTTTAGTCGCTTACAAATGAACAAAGTCAGTTGCCTCAAAACCTTAATCAATACGATACTATTGATATTTAAGGATTTTCTCTTGGATGTTTTTTTGGTGTCTGAACTTGACTATGTATGAGAAAGATATTATGATAGTCAGGACGGCAGTTTATTAAGGCAGTGACTGAAGGCCTAAGTGGCCAAATAGTTTGAGTTCCTACGGTTGATGTGTTTATGACGAAGCTGACGGCAGGGGATTTACTAGTCACGAGGCCACGTAAGGATGTAATTCCTGTTCAGCAACTAGCATTGCCTGGGCCGACTAGTAAGCCACTTACCTTGCTAGAACCAGATCCTGTGTTAGCTTTACCAGCGCCTAAAGTTACATCTAAACCGGATTTTTATGTATCGCCTGATGGCAGAATTTTGTCATCAACGGCCTATCGTTATATGGATTCTAAGTATGCTGAACAGACAATGAGGACTATGGAAGTCCCTAGAAGTTACATCGGTTTATCTAAATTTGATTTAGCTAGTAAGATGCAAGATGCTTATCAAATATCTCCTGCTTGGAGTAATGCGAAGCTTCGTGGAGAGTTCGATACACTTCAGATAATGGATAATGTGTATGTTCCTAAGGAAGCCGGAGATACAGGAAAAGTTTTGGAGCCAATCACATCTTATTATCCCGAATATGGGAAAGGAGGCTATCCACAATTGAAAACTAATTCGGTAATTGAATTTTAAAAAGTGGATCTTATAGGTGACTAATATGAATTATGATGATGTTAAAGAAAAATTATGTAATATTATTATTAAATACATTGATAATCCAGACATACGTTTACAAATGTTAGAGCAAGCAAAGTCTGTTAATACTGTGAGAGGTGTGCTCTATAGTTTAGACAAAGAAAAAAACGGAGATTTAACTCAAGAGGAGATTGATTTTTGTAAAGATTTATTTTTTTACTTCGGTTAAAAATAAAATTTTCTAGAGTTTGGGATAGATTCTACGATAATTTCGCTATAGTCTAAAAATTTTACAGCAATTACTATTAAAGATAATGTTGTGGATGAAATCGTTAGAACCACACCTTATGAAGACTTAAATAAAATTTACTTAAATGTTAAATTACAATACTAGGAGAAAAAATGAACTTACAATTTACCAAATATGCAGCGATGCCAGAAGAAGTCATTGAAAAGTATGCCCCAAAAGTTCCAGATGAATTAGTGGAATTGTGGAAACAATATGGACTGGGCTTTTTACTTGATGGTTATCTAAAAATTATCAATCCAGAAGAATATATAGAATTTGTGCAAAAGACCTATTTTAGAGGTGATTTATCTATTCCTATTTTTATAACTGCATTTGGGGACATTATCACTCTGGAGGAAAGAGACTATCTGAGAATTGTAGAATACAAGGAGGAAAATTTCACCACTATTTTAGAAGATATGTACTATTTTCTAGAAGATTTAAAGGATGAAGAGTTGTTAAAGGATTATTTTGATATTCCTTTTTATGAAAAATCGGTTAAGGAGTATGGGAACTTGGATTACAATCAATTCTTTGGCTTTGTTCCTCTTCTTGTACTTGGAGGAAAAAGGGATTTAGTCAATATTGACAAGGTTGGCATAAAAGAACATTTAGACCTCATTACCCAGATTACAGGTGGTGTGGGATTTTAGGATTTGGAATCAAGGATAGTAATCTAGGGGAACTAAACCTACGAGCGCTGGTGATGATTCAAAAGATAATACTTGGTCAAGGGATGATCGCTGGCTACTTCAGATGCTCATACTGGATGAAGTGCTAGAAATTTTAAGCTAGTGGTTGATATGGCTACAAAACCTATTGCCCATTTTAATTTTAGAAGGCGATTATATATGTTTAAAATTACAAAAGAATATGATATGAACTATAGACGATTAGTTTATAGACCAGAAGAATATAGTTTTGATTCCATACCTCTAAAAAATTCTGATTACTACATATTATTTGACACACTCCAACTTGGCTTTGATTCAGAGAACAATGCGTGCGTACAAATTTTTGGATTTTTTCCTCAGATAGTACAAGCAGAAGAAAGAGATGTTCTCATTCCTAACTCGAATAAAGGGAGTGTTATTCTATTATTGGATGAATGCCAGTTAGATTTAGGGGATAGTATTCGATTCGTACAATCAGATAGTTGGGTAAGTTATTATTCACCAAGCAAAGGATATACTTATTTTGGTAAGGAAAAATTATCAGATTCAGTAGAGTATGTTGAGTTTTATCCAGATTGTATTGCAGCGTTAAATGAGAAGGGCGATATAGAAGCTTTTTGGCTAAAGGTTAATTTTGAAGAGTAGTATAATGACTATTTTAGAATAGCTAATGATAAACGATAGCAATTCGTACCTCATTTCATTTATCCAGTAAGTATATCTGATTAGATAGGGACTCAGTTTTGAAATCAATACCTTGTTTGAATCCTCAAAGGAGATTGTTAGTAGTTGCGCGATAGTGACTTGGTGCTAGGATGAACCTTGTAGTTGAGTCAATTTAAAACAAGATTATCTGCAAGTGAAGGCAGAATTCCTTTGACTGGAGGTAAATAAAATGACTTTTGAAGATTTAAGAGAACTCTTACTCTCGATAGCTGAAGAAGATGCTATTATTTCGACCTTATTTTCGTTTTTTATTAAAAATAAAGGGTATTCGCCTCAGATATTGGAAGAGATTATTTTTTATGGAGTGGTGATAGGTTGGTTTGAAATTATTAATGTAGAAAATGATAATATTCCTTATACGGATATCGAGTGGAGAATGGATAATGTCTTTCAAGAAGTCGTTTTTTGCGATAATGATTTTGCTGTAAAGACTTTATTTATACAAGAAGGTGAAATTCCAGAATTATTCAGGAAATTTATCTTATAACAGGAGCAATCTTCATTTGTCAAAGAAAGAATTTTGATAACTTGAATCTCCAGCTTATGCGATAAGGAAGTTCAACATACCCCTAATAAAAATAGAAAAATGAGATGAAGTATGATAGATCAGCAAGCAATATTTTTGCAAGAACTAAAAATCATCCAGGAACAAGCTGTAAATATGAATCTCCATCAAAGTGATTTAACTAAAGAAGAACTGCTCTTTAATGTCAGTTATGATACTTTGGTTTTGACGATGGAATTGTTGGATGGCTATCGTAACATGAACTTGGAGTTATCTGATAAAGAGAGCAAGGAAGTCTTAAATAAGAATATACAATTACATGATGGGCTTGTTGATTTTTTGAAGTCATTCTAGTCTGGTTGTAAGGAGAACTGCAGCTTTCATAACTATATCCATGTGATGTATGTGGAGTTCTGATACCGAAAGTTGTAAGAGAGCTACTTCAATACGGGGAGATGTCGGAGGAGAAAAATGGTTGGAGATCTTTTGAAAATCGATAGGATTAAGATGCTATTGCTCGAGAATGGCGTTTCTTTGGAACCAGGTCTAAGTGATGAAGAAATACAAAAAGTCGAGATGATATATGAAATTGAATTTCCTGAGCAGTGGTTGGCAGTTTATCAACAATTGTTGCCTATTTCAGAAGGTTTTTATAACTGGAGAGATTTTTCGGCTGAAAATATAGAACATATGAAACGGAACCTAGCTGCTCCTTATGAAGGAATTTTGGAGAGTTTGGATGAACTGGTGTGGGATGCCTCTTGGGGGAACGAGCCAACTGCACTCTTGGACAGAAATGTTCAAATCAGGAAAATGTTAGAAGCAGCACCTCGCTTAATCCCCTTATATGGGCATCGATTTCTTCCTAATTATGAGAATCAGGAGATGCCTATTTTATCAGTAGTGGATTTAGATATTATTTATTATGGCAAAGACTTATACGATTATTTTGAGATTGAATTTGGAAATAGAAAACTTTCTCTGTCTTTAAAAGACTATAAGCCAGTACCCTTCTGGACGAGTGATTTTTATTAAATGTTTTTACAAAGATAACTGGTCGCACCCTTGAAAACTTTATCTTACTTTGCAAATGTGCTAATCCCGCGATTGGAATTTCTAGATGTCAAGTTAGAGTTTGAACTGTAACTAAATGCCAGGATAAGCGTCGCATTTGTTCTGATAGGAAAGCCTGTATCGCTTGCGCGTTAGTGCTTTTTAAATAGCTTCCATAGGTGTTCCAACCTGTTTAGTAAGATGTTGGAATTTATGAGGACCTTGATGGATATTATTTTTCTTCATAGTATGTGGTGTTATAATGTAGATACGATATGAAAAAATTAAGATAGCTCTGTAAATTCTGTAAATGTCACTTTGTGTGAACATGAGTAAATTTGAGTTTAGAGAATGATAGGAAATGGTTTAGAATGATAAGTTTAGAGTTGATGTCTGAAGAAAATAGCATAGATGTTTATTCTTTTGAAAAAGAAAATCGGGAGTATTTTGAGCGAAGTTTACCTCCTAGACCAGCTCACTATTTTGACTCAGAAGGTTTTAAAGAAATTACAAGGGAATTGTTAAGGGAACAAGAGAGCCATGATGTCTATATGCATCTTATTAGAGATGCACAAGGTACTATGGTCGGAAGAATCAATTTAAGTGTCTTAGAGGATGATCGAAAAACAGCAGAACTTGGATATAGGATTGGAGAAAATGTTACTAATTTAGGATATGCCAGCGAAGCGGTTAAACTCGTTTTAGAAAAAGCCTTTACTACTTATGGTTTACATAAGATTATCGCAGGAACGGCAAGGGATAATCTGGCTTCTCAGAGAGTGCTTTTAAAAAACGGTTTCACCTTTAGTAAAATCATAGAAAATGACTTTCAAATGCATAACGAGTGGATTCATACGGCAGTATTTGAAATAAGGAATCTATAGCATCATCATTACCAGTCGTTTGCCAAAACTCAACATTCCCAGTAGACATTCGTCTACTTTTATACGGAAAATATAGTAGAATGAATCTAGAACAGTACACCAAGACTGCTAAAAATGTTTTGGAATCTATATTGTACTACTCTAAGTTCAATACACTATAGCATTCTTTGTTCTTGTTTTTAGTTTTCTATCGTCATGATTTCAAGCCAATTTGTATCTATAATATCTCTTTATTAGCCTTGTTTCTTATCAAACTCTTTAATCCTCATCTTAAGACGAATATTCTATCTGCCAGTTTTGCTACGGGGGTTAATATTCTATTAAATGCTTTAATTTTCTTTTATCTTTATTTTTTTAATTAAGGAATCTTAGTTTTAGTCTTTTCTTACTCTTTTGTTTACTGTATTTTATAAAAATTTTTATCATTCCTTTATGCTTGGTTTCTAGCCAAAATTCTAAGTATGATCCTTATCTAGTCCATAGTACTCTCTTTGAGAGGAATGCTTCTGATGTGATTCATGTTTGATTTTATAAAAATGATGACTTTCTACTTTTGGGTAGGAAGTTTTTTATTATTTCTATATCGAAACAGTTGACAGGTGTAATCAAAAACGTTACAATAATTTCAGAAAGTTCCATATAGAATAAAAAGGAGACAAAATGGATAAGATGTTAGGTGGCTATCAATCTCTACAGATTCGATTGTTGAATGGGCGAATCTTTCAAAAACTCTTGAGCAAGGAACCAGATGCCCAATACAGAAGTGAGCAGGGAAAAATTTTAACAATCTTGTGGAAGCAAGAGTTGGGTTGTGCTACTGCGACCGATATCGCTCTTGCGACGGGTCTAGCCAATAATACATTGACCAGTATGGTTAAGAAATTAGAAGAACAGGGTTTGGTTGCGATTAAGCCTTGTACACAGGATAAAAGAAAAAAATATATCTCTTTGACAGATCTCGGTTGGGCGCAAAAAGAAATTGGAGACCGTGTCAGTAAAGAACTGGGAGAGATTTTCTACCAAGGTTTTTCAGATCAAGAAATCCGAGAATTTGAAGCTTATCAAGAGCGTATTATCACTAATTTAAAGAAAAAAGAAAACGAGGAATAAATCATGTCCCTTCAATCCCAAAATGCACAAAATCTATATATTCATGCTATTCAAGATGGGCGTGTAGCAGAAGCGCAGGCGAGCTCTGTAGGGGATACCTATATCCAACACTCGACAGGAGTGCCGGATGGGAAAGAAGGATTCGCTGCTTTCTTTGTAGATTTTTTCAAACGCCATCCAGAACGTGAGATTAAGATTGTTCGGACTATTGAAGATGGAAATCTAGTCTTTGTTCATGTCCACCAATATCTGAACGGTGGAGAAGCCCAATGGGTGACGACAGATACCTTCCGTGCAGATGAAAATGGTCGCATCGTTGAGCATTGGGACGTTATTGACTACTATCGCACACCTGAAAATGGCCAACTAGACCAAATCTTTGGAGACTTTGAGATCAAGGATTTGGACAAGACAGTGGAAAATAAAAAGCTGGTCCGTCGTTTCTTGACAGAAATTTTTCAAAACAAGGAGCTCGATCAATGGGAAGACTTTGTGGCAGAGGATCTGATCCAGCATAATCATGAGATTGAGCAAGGAAGCCAAGCCTATAAGGATTACGTAGGTGAGCATGATGTGACCTATGATTTTGTTTTCCAACTCTTAACGCAAGGAAATTTTGTAGTGAGTTATGGTCAGGTATTGATTGATGGCGTTGCCTATGCTCAATACGATATCTTCCGTTTAGAAAATGGAAAGATTGTTGAACATTGGGATAATAAGGAAGTGATGCCTAAGGTAGAAGACTTGACTAATAGAGGGAAGTTTTAAGAAGGAGGACCTTATGAAAGCAGTTGTGGTGAGCACTCCAGGTGGACCAGAGGTATTAGAAGTTGTCGAACTACCAAAACCAGTCCTGAAGGCAGGTTGGACCCTGGTGAAAATCCAAGGATTTGGCATCAATCACAGTGAAATTTTTACACGCAAGGGACAATCACCATCAGTAAAATTTCCTCGTGTGTTAGGGATTGAGTGTGTCGGTCTTGTGGAAGAAACGACACGACCAGATTTGAAGATTGGCCAGCAAATCATTTCCATTATGGGGGAGATGGGGCGAGCCTTTGATGGAGGATATGCAGAGTATACCCTTCTTCCAAATGAGCAAATTTATCCAATCAAGACAGAACTTGATTTGGAAAGTTTGATTGCCCTTCCGGAAACGTATTACACGGCTTTTGGCTCTTTTCTTAACCTTAAGATTGAGGAGAAAGATACGGTGTTAGTTCGCGGAGCAACCAGTGGTGTAGGAATTGCCTTTGCTAAATTGCTGAAAGGGAGATTTCCTAATATTCACCTGACAGGAACTAGCCGAAATCTAGCTAAGGAAGAGCAACTGAAAGCGGTTGGATTTGATCAGGTGATTTTGGAGAAGGATGGAGTCTTGCACACGAAAGAGCAGTTCGATAAGGTTTTGGACCTTGTTGGTCCAAGTGCTATTCTCGATACTTTTGCGCGGACAGCAGAAGGCGGAATTATCTGTTCTTGTGGGCTACTGGGTGGTCAGTGGACTGTTCCAGACTTTGATCCGATCGAGATGCTCTATCGCAATCTCTACTTGACGACCTTTGTTTCTGGCAATGTGTCTCAAGACAAGCTTCAGGCTTTGGTAGATTTTGTCGAGCAGTATCATGTAGATGTAGGACCTGAAAAAGTTTATAAGATTGACCAAATTCAGGAAGCGCATGCTTATCTGGAAGGAAGCCATTCTTTTGGCAAAGTGATCGTGAAAAATGAGGTAGATTAAATGATTGAATACAAACATGTAGCCTTGCGCTACACGGATAAAAATATTTTAAAAGATGTCAATCTCCGCATTGAAAATGGAGAATTCATGGTACTAGTGGGTCCTTCAGGATCTGGGAAGACCACTATGCTTAAATTGATTAATCGTCTTTTGGAGCCAACAGATGGTGATATCTACATGGATGGGAAGCGTATCAAGGACTATGAGGTGCGTGAACTCCGTCTCAGTACCGGCTATGTCCTCCAAGCCATTGCCTTATTTCCTAACTTGACGGTTGCGGAAAATATAGCTCTCATTCCTGAGATGAAGGGCTGGAGCAAGGAGCAAATCACCTCTAAAACCGAAGAACTCTTGAACAAGGTGGGGCTACCTGCTGCAGAGTATGCCCATCGTTTACCAAGCGAGTTATCTGGTGGGGAGCAACAGCGGATTGGCATTGTGCGCGCCATCATTGGGGAACCAAAAATTCTATTGATGGATGAGCCTTTTTCAGCCTTGGATGCCATCTCTCGCAAGCAGTTGCAGGCTCTCACCAAAGACTTGCACAAAGAGTTCGGCATGACGACCATTTTCGTAACACATGATACGGACGAGGCCTTAAAATTAGGGGATCGAATTGCAGTTTTGCAGGATGGAGAAATTCGCCAGGTGGCAGAACCTGAAACAATTTTACAAGCGCCTGCGACAGACTTTGTAGCAAACTTGTTTGGAGGTAGCCTTCATGTCTAATTTCATTTCAACTTTTCAGGAGCGTTTTAGTGAATGGTTAACTGCTCTGGGGCAACACTTACAATTATCTCTTTTGACCTTATTGGTCGCTATTTTTCTGACTATCCCACTTGCTGTTTATCTAAATGGTCATAAAAAAGCAGCGAACTGGGTGCTACAAGTTGCAGGCATCTTCCAGACCATTCCCTCAATGGCTTTGTTGGGTCTCTTTATTCCTTTCATGGGGATTGGAACCTTACCAGCTCTCACAGCTCTTGTCATCTATGCTATTTTTCCGATTTTGGAAAATACAATCACAGCCTTGAACGGCATTGATCCTAATCTTGAGGAGGCGGGGATTGCTTTTGGTATGACCAAGTGGGAGCGACTTAAGAAGTTTGAAATTCCACTTGCAATGCCTGTTATTGTATCAGGAGTTCGCACAGCAACTGTTATGATTATTGGGACAGCGACTCTAGCTGCCCTTGTGGGAGCTGGAGGATTAGGCTCTTTTATCCTTTTGGGTATTGATCGTCGGAATGCTAGTCTCATTTTAATCGGGGCTATTTCATCAGCTATTTTAGCCATTCTCTTTAATAGCATTCTCAAATGGTTGGAAAAGGCAAAGTTGCGTACGATTGTTGCAGCCTTTGCTGTCATGGTCCTTGGCTTGGGAGCTAGTTATGCTCCAAGCATCATTCCCCATAAGGAGGAAGACAATCTCGTCATTGCAGGGAAGTTGGGACCTGAGCCTGAGATTCTCATGAATATGTATAAACTTCTCATCGAGGAAAATACTGATATGACGGTGACGGTCAACCCTAACTTTGGGAAGACAGATTTCCTTTACCAAGCATTGAAAAAAGGGGATATTGATATTTATCCAGAATTTACAGGTACTATTACAGGCTCCCTCTTACAACCAGCTCCTAAAGTGAGCAATGACTCTGAAGAAGTTTATGAAGTAGCGCGTGATGGTATTAATAAACAGAATAATCTAGTCTTACTGAATCACATGGCTTATCAGAATACCTATGCCATAGCTGTGCCGAAAAAGATTGCCCAAGAATATGGACTTAAGACAATCTCAGACTTGAAAAAAGTAGAAGGACAGCTCAAGGCAGGTTTTACTCTAGAGTTTAATGACCGTGAGGATGGTTATAAAGGGTTGCAGTCTGTTTATGGATTGAATCTCAATGTGGCAACGATGGAGCCAGCCCTTCGCTACCAAGCCATCCAGTCTGGTGATTTTCAAATTACAGATGCTTACTCAACGGATGCAGAAATTGCACGCTATGATTTAGTGGTTTTAGAAGATGATCAACATCTTTTCCCTCCTTATCAAGGGGCACCACTTATGAAAGCTGAATTACTCGAAAAACATCCAGAATTGGAAGCAGTCCTCAATAAACTAGCTGGTAAAATCACTGAGAGCCAAATGAGCCAGCTGAACTATCAGGTTGGTGTGGAAGGCAAGTCTGCTGAAGAAGTAGCACGGGACTTTCTCCTTCAAGAAGGAATTCTTCAAAAATAAACGTAGAAAAGACTTTATACTAACAAAAACCCCATCTTGAACTGCACCCCAAAAGTTAGACAGAAAAAAACTAACTTTTGGGGTATTTTTATTATGAAATTAACTTATGATGATAAAGTTCAGATCTATGAACTTAGAAAGCAAGGTCAAAGCTTCAAGGAGCT
>NZ_JASHBO010000004.1:0-146937 GCF_047464615.1 Streptococcus infantis | reverse complement strand
AAAAACGTTTAAAATATTTTCAACAACCTATCGAAATCGACGTAAACGCTTCGGATTACGAATGAATTTGATTGCTGGCATTATCAACCGTGAACTAGGATTTTAGTTTCGCAGGAAGTCTATTAAAAAAATAAATGAATGATTAAGCCAAGTAACTTTAAAAAAATCTAGAAATTCAGATAAAGCACTGTTTTTCCGAAAATACAAATAGTAGGAGATAAAACATGGCTTACACAGAAGAAGATTTTCAGGAATGGATTTTTCAGATTGGATTTAAGATGGATTATTTTACAAGGGAGTTTGCGGAGAAAGAAGGGCTAAATTTAGACTATAGCATGCAGTCTTTGGATGATTTGGAGGCTTGGATCTTGGCTCACTACGAAGACCACCATGCTTTGATAGCAGACCGCAAGATGTTGGATTATTTGACCGTTTATATCGGTGAAACCTTTCGCAAACACCTAGGAGGAAAATGGTTTATTGACCTTAAAAATAAAAAGAACGCCTATTATTCTATGCCTGTATTGACTGATCCATCCTATAGAGGAGTGGTATACAAAGCACCATTGACTTATGCAACAGCTTGCATTAGTAGAAAAGATGGTCAGTATATTAGCAGGATATTGAAAAATAATCTCGAAAATCAAGTGAAATAGTCTTTAATTTTTCTATTTTTCTTTCAAATATTAGAATGGTTTGCTCAAAAGATTCAGTTTTTCATGATAGCTGGAAACTTATGAAATAGTCTCATGTAAAGTGTATGAAATGGTTTACTTTTTTTCAGAAATAAGCTATACTAGTTAGAGTAAACTGTGATAAAATGGAGGTATTGTCTATGGTTGACAAGAGACTCATCGAAGAGATCAAAAACAATACCAATATTGTCGAAATCATAGGAGAAGTGATTTCTTTACAAAAATCTGGACGGAACTTTTTAGGGCTCTGTCCTTTTCATGGTGAAAAGACCCCTTCCTTTAACGTGGTCGAAGATAAGCAATTTTACCACTGCTTTGGATGTGGTCGTTCTGGTGATGTCTTCAAGTTTATCGAGGAGTACCAACAAGTAACCTTTGCGGATGCGGTGAGGATATTAGCTGAGAGACTTGGGATTCAGATGGCAGCGCCTGTTCAAACTTCTGTACAGCCTAAGTCGCCCCATCAAAATCTCTACGATATGAATGAGAAAGCCGCTCGTTTTTATCATGCCATCCTCATGACGACTAAGATGGGTGAAGAGGCGAGGAACTACCTCTATAAACGTGGCTTAACAGATGATGTTCTCAAGCATTTTATGATTGGTTTGGCTCCAGCAGAACGCTCTTATCTCTATCAACGTTTAGCAGATGATTATAGTGAGAAGGACTTGCTGGATTCAGGTTTGTTTTATCTATCTGAGAGTAACCAATTTTTTGATACCTTTCATAATCGCATTATGTTTCCTCTTTCAAATGATCAAGGAAAGGTGATTGCCTTTTCTGGTCGTGTATGGCAAGAGGCCGATTCTCAAACTGGAAAGTATAAAAATAGTCGAGCGACGACAATTTTTAACAAAAGTTACGAATTATATCATTTGGAGAAGGTAAAAAAAGGATCGGGCAAGGCTCCTGAAATCTACCTGATGGAAGGATTTATGGATGTCATTGCGGCTTATCGTGCTGGTATTGAAAATGCAGTCGCTTCTATGGGTACCGCACTGACGAGTGAACATGTGGAGCATCTGAAACGCTTTACTAAAAAAGTGATCGTCACCTATGACGGAGATAAGGCTGGGCAAGCTGCCACAGCTAAGGCCTTGGATGAACTTAAAGATATACCTGTCCAAGTAGTCCAGATTCCTGACGCTATGGATCCAGATGAATATTTGCAGAAAAACTCTCCTCAAGACTTGGCTTATCTCTTAACCAATACACGTATCAGTCCTGTTGAGTTTTACATTCATCATTTCAGACCTGAAAATAGTGAAAATCTACAAGCTCAGATTGAATTTATAGAGAAAATTGCCCCCTTAATCGCAAAGGAACCCTCTATCACAGCTCAGAATTCCTACATTCACATTTTGACGGATCACTTGCCATCTTTTGACTATCAGCAAGTAGAACATATTGTCAATGAAAGTCGTGTCAGACAGAGAAAGGAGAAGGTCAAGGAGACCTATAGTCCGAGTCCTGTCACTATGTCTGTTACCAAGCAGCTGACAGCAGTGATGAGAGCGGAAGCCCATATCCTCTACCGAATGATGGAACATCCCTTGGTGCTTAATGACTATCGCTTAAGAGAGGATTTTATCTTTGAAACTCCAGAGTTTCAGACCTTGTATGGACTCTTGATTGATAATGGAAGTATCTCATCTGAGGATTTGGCTCATCAGACCAGAGAAGTGGAGAGTGCTTGGTATCAAGTCCTAGCCTTAGATTTGCCACCTGAGATGTCCCCTAACGAGTTAGCCGAAGTGGAAGAGTCTCGAAAAAGAGCTCTTTTGAATCAGGAAAATCTGCAAATTAAAAAGAAAGTTCAGGAAGCTAGCCATGTCGGTGATACAGACACCGCATTAGAAGAGCTAGAACGCTTAATTGCCCAAAAAAGAAGAATGGAGTAAGAATGGCAACAAAACAAAAAGAAGTAACAACCTTTGATGTCCAAGTAGCGGAATTTATTCGCAATCATAAAAAAACTGGTACAGCAACTGATGATGAAATCAATAACGCCCTCGTAATTCCCTTCACTTTAGATGTGGAAGGTATTGAGAATCTTTTGCAACGCATTCAAGATGCTGGTATCTCAATTACGGACAACGAAGGAAATCCAAGTGCGCGTGTTTTGAGCACTGAGGAAGAACCAGAGTTGACTGATGAAGATTTGATTGGTTCAACCTCAGCTAAGGTCAATGACCCTGTCCGTATGTATTTGAAAGAAATCGGGGTTGTTCCTCTGCTTACAAATGAAGAGGAAAAAGAATTGGCCCTCGCTGTTGAAGCGGGTGATATCGAAGCTAAACAACGCCTTGCAGAAGCTAACCTTCGATTGGTAGTATCTATCGCTAAACGTTATGTTGGACGTGGAATGCAGTTCCTTGACTTGATCCAAGAAGGAAACATGGGCTTGATGAAGGCCGTTGATAAATTTGACTACTCTAAAGGGTTCAAATTCTCAACTTATGCGACTTGGTGGATTCGTCAGGCCATTACTCGTGCCATTGCTGACCAAGCTCGTACCATCCGTATCCCAGTTCACATGGTGGAAACTATCAACAAGCTTGTTCGTGAACAACGTAATCTTCTTCAAGAGTTGGGACAAGACCCTACTCCTGAACAAATTGCAGAACGTATGGATATGACACCTGATAAGGTTCGTGAAATCCTTAAGATTGCTCAAGAACCAGTTTCTCTTGAAACACCTATTGGTGAAGAAGATGATAGCCATCTTGGTGATTTTATCGAAGATGAAGTGATTGAAAATCCAGTTGATTACACAACTCGTATCGTTTTGCGCGAACAATTGGATGAAGTTTTGGATACTCTTACAGATCGTGAAGAAAATGTTCTTCGACTTCGTTTTGGTCTTGACGATGGGAAAATGCGTACTCTTGAAGATGTTGGTAAAGTCTTTAACGTAACTCGCGAACGTATCCGTCAGATTGAAGCTAAAGCATTGAGAAAACTTCGCCAACCAAGTCGTAGTAAACCACTCCGCGACTTCATTGAAGATTAAGCTGAGGGAGAGTGAAAATGGCTTATACAGAAGAACAAATTGAAAACATCAAAACACGTATTTTGACAGCTCTAGAAGAAGTGATTGACCCAGAGTTGGGGATTGATATTGTCAATCTAGGCTTGATCTACGAGATTCGTTTTGATGGCGATACAGGTGAGACTGAAATTGATATGACCTTAACAACCATGGGTTGTCCCTTGGCAGATCTTTTAACCGACCAAATCTATGATGCTATGACAGATGTTCCAGAGGTTACTAACGTTGAAGTCAAATTAGTTTGGTATCCAGCTTGGACGGTTGAAAAAATGAGCCGCTATGCTCGTATCGCATTAGGTATCAAGTAAGTATATTATGAAAAGAGAAATAGTGTAGACGCCAGGAATTCCCAGCTTTTATGCTATCTCTCTTTTTATTTGCTGATTTTATTTGAAGAAAATGGTATAATGGTTACTATGGAAAAAGAGAAATTACGCATCAACATGCTAAGTTCAAGTGAAAAAGTGGCGGGCCAAGGTGTGTCTGGCGCTTATCGTGAACTGGTGCAGCTTTTAAAACGAGATGCGAAAGACCAACTGATCGTAACAGAAAATCTTCCAATCGAAGCGGATGTTACTCATTTTCATACGATTGATTTTCCTTATTACCTCTCGACCTTTCAGAAAAAACGTTCTGGACGTAAGATTGGCTATGTTCACTTCTTACCGGATACCTTGGAAGGTAGTTTGAAGATTCCATTCTTCTTAAAGGGGATTGTCAAACGCTATGTATTTTCTTTTTATGACCGTATGGAGCATCTGGTTGTGGTCAATCCTACCTTCATTGAGGATTTGGTTGCTGCTGGAATTCCACGTGAAAAAGTGACCTATATTCCTAATTTTGTCAACAAAGAAAAATGGCATCCACTTCCTATAGAGCAAGTTGAACAACTTCGTAAAGATATGGGAATTGATGAGAATCAGTTTGTAGTAGTTGGTGCAGGTCAGGTTCAGAAGCGTAAAGGAATAGATGACTTTATCACTCTAGCTGAGGAATTACCTGATATCACTTTTATTTGGGCTGGTGGATTCTCTTTTGGGGGAATAACCGATGGTTATGAGCGCTATAAAAAGATTATGGATAATCCTCCTGAAAATCTAATTTTCCCAGGGATTGTAGATCCAGAACGGATGAGAGAACTCTATGCCTTGGCTGATCTTTTCTTGCTTCCAAGTTATAACGAGCTCTTTCCAATGACTATTTTAGAAGCTGCGAGTTGTGAAGCACCCATTATGCTTCGTGATCTAGATCTTTACAAGGTCATTCTTGAAGGAAATTACAGACCAACAAGTGATGTAGAAGAGATGAAAGAGGCTATCTTGGAATATCGAGAGCATCCAGAAACACTAAAAGAATTAAAAGAAAAGGCTAAGGCCATTTCAAGAGAATATTCAGAAGAACATCTTCTTGAAATCTGGCTAAAATTCTATCGGGAGCAAGCAGCTTTAGGAAAAAAATGAGGTAGTATATGCGAATTGGATTATTTACAGATACTTATTTCCCGCAGGTCTCGGGTGTTGCGACCAGTATTCGAACCTTAAAAACAGAACTTGAAAAGCAAGGACATGCTGTCTTTATCTTTACAACAACAGACAAGGATGTTAATCGTTATGAAGACTGGCAGATTATTCGTATCCCTAGTGTTCCTTTCTTTGCCTTTAAGGATCGTCGTTTCGCCTATCGTGGATTTACGAAAGCTCTTGAGATAGCAAAGCAATACAAGCTGGATATTATTCATACGCAGACCGAATTTTCTCTTGGTTTATTAGGGATTTGGATAGCGCGTGAGTTGAAAATCCCTGTTATACATACCTATCATACCCAGTACGAGGATTATGTTCACTATATCGCTAAAGGGATGTTGATTCGTCCAGGTATGGTCAAGTATCTTGTGAGAGGCTTCCTTCATGATGTTGATGGAGTGATCTGTCCCAGTGAAATTGTGCGAGACCTTCTATCAGATTATAAGGTCAAAGTTGAAAAACGTGTTATTCCTACAGGGATTGAGCTAGCCAAGTTTGAACGTCCTGAGATTGGACCAGAACATATCGCAGACTTACGGGTTAAACTAGGTATTAAGGAAGATGAAAAGATGCTTCTTAGCCTTTCACGTGTTTCTTACGAGAAGAACATTCAAGCCGTTCTGGCAGCATTTCCAGATGTTCTAAAAGAAGAGCAAAATGTTAAATTAGTCGTTGCTGGAGATGGACCTTATCTAGAAAACCTCAAGGAGCAAGCAGAAGATTTGCAGATTCAGGATTCTGTTATCTTTACAGGTATGATCGCTCCAAGCGAGACAGCACTTTACTATAAGGCGGCTGATTTCTTCATTTCAGCTTCAACTAGTGAGACGCAAGGCTTGACCTATCTTGAAAGTCTTGCAAGTAAGACTCCGGTAATAGCTCATGGAAATCCTTATCTAGATAATTTGATTAGCGATAAGATGTTTGGAACTCTTTATTATGAAGAGCGTGATCTATCAGGTGCTATTTTAGAGGCTCTTATTGCTACGCCTGACATGGATGAAAACCTTTTGGCTGATAAATTGTATGAAATTTCAGCTGAGAATTTTGCTAAGAGAGTTCATGAGTTTTATTTGGATGCTATCATCTCAAACAATTTTGAAAAAGAATTAACTCGTGATGAGCCGATGACACAACGGATTTTAAAGACAGTATTTTACTTGCCACAGCAGGCAGTTTCAGTTCCAGTCAAAAGTTCTAAACGAATGTTAAAAGCATCTAAGAAACAGTTGAATGATTTGAGAGATTATTGGAATGACTAAGATCATCGAAGAAAGGAAATGAAGAAATGAAAAAGAAATTTATGAGAAGTAGTCGAGATCAAAAAATCGGTGGAGTATGCGCTGGTCTAGCTAATTATTTTGATATTGATCCTACAATTGTACGTGTAATCTGGGGAGTTCTAGCTTTTTGTTATGGTAGTGGACTGATTGCTTACTTGATTTTATGGGCAATTGCTCCAGTTTCGGAAGAATATTAAAAATAGGGAATTATAGAAAAGGAGAGAATAATGGCATTTGGTGATAATGGAAAACGTAAAAAAAC
Organism: Streptococcus infantis; assembly: GCF_047464615.1. Classification (GTDB taxonomy): domain Bacteria; phylum Bacillota; class Bacilli; order Lactobacillales; family Streptococcaceae; genus Streptococcus; species Streptococcus infantis_Y. The sequence goes on along the minus strand of NZ_JASHBO010000004.1, from coordinate 140,122 downwards.
ATTTTTTGAGAAATTGACACTATTCGTCGTTTTGATTATGTTGTTTGTAACCTTAGCAGGTATCTTTGCTACAGCCATTGGTGTATTTAGCAGATTTTAAAATGCTAGATTTTCTAGCAAGTAGTAATAGTTGGTGACTGGGATTTCCCAGCCCTTTTTAGAGTGAGAAAAGAATATGAGTATGTTTTTAGATACAGCCAAGATCAAGGTCAAGGCTGGAAATGGTGGCGATGGGATGGTTGCCTTTCGCCGTGAAAAATACGTCCCTAACGGTGGACCCTGGGGGGGTGATGGAGGTCGTGGTGGTAACGTTGTCTTTGTTGTAGATGAAGGTTTACGTACCCTGATGGACTTCCGTTACAATCGTCATTTCAAAGCCCAATCGGGTGAAAAAGGGATGACCAAAGGAATGCACGGACGTGGTGCAGAAGACTTGATTGTTCGTGTACCTCAAGGGACAACTGTGCGTGATGCTGAGACTGGAAAAGTCATCACTGACTTGATTGAGCACGGTCAAGAGTTTATCGTTGCTCACGGTGGTCGAGGTGGCCGTGGAAATATCCGTTTTGCAACACCAAAAAATCCTGCGCCAGAAATCTCAGAAAATGGAGAACCCGGTCAGGAACGTGAATTACAGTTAGAACTTAAAATTCTTGCTGATGTTGGTTTGGTTGGATTCCCTTCAGTTGGAAAATCAACTCTGCTCAGCGTAATTACCTCTGCAAAACCTAAAATTGGTGCCTACCACTTTACCACGATTGTACCAAATCTTGGTATGGTCCGTACTCAATCAGGTGAGTCCTTTGCAGTGGCAGACCTTCCTGGATTGATTGAAGGCGCTAGTCAAGGTGTGGGCCTGGGAACTCAGTTCCTTCGCCATATTGAGCGTACTCGCGTTATCCTTCACATCATCGATATGTCAGCCAGTGAAGGTCGCGATCCTTACGAAGATTATCTAGCTATTAATAAAGAGTTGGAATCTTACAACCTTCGTCTAATGGAGCGTCCCCAAATCATTGTTGCTAATAAGATGGATATGCCAGAAAGTCAGGAAAACCTTGAAGAATTCAAGAAAAAATTGGCTGCTAATTATGATGAATTTGAAGAATTACCGCCAATCTTCCCAATCTCAGGTTTAACCAAACAAGGTTTGGCAACTTTACTAGATGCAACAGCCGAGCTTCTTGATAAGACGCCAGAATTCCTTCTTTATGATGAGTCAGAGATGGAAGAAGAAGTTTATTATGGCTTTGACGAAGAAGAAAAACCATTTGAAATTAGTCGTGATGACGATGCAACTTGGGTACTTTCAGGTGAAAAACTCATTAAACTCTTTAACATGACTAACTTTGATCGTGATGAGTCTGTCATGAAGTTTGCTCGTCAGTTGCGTGGTATGGGAGTTGATGAAGCTCTCCGTGCCCGTGGTGCCAAGGATGGAGATCTGGTTCGTATCGGTAAGTTTGAGTTTGAGTTTGTAGACTAGGAGATAGCTATGGGAGATAAACCGATATCTTTCCGAGATGCTGATGGAAATTTTGTTTCTGCAGCAGACGTCTGGAATGAGAAAAAGTTAGAAGAACTCTTTAATCGCCTCAATCCAAATCGTGCTTTGAGACTTGCAAGGACTAAAAAGCAAGCTGAAAATAACAAATCATAAAATAAACCCGTGATGACTGTAATCACGGGTTTTTGCTACCGATCAAAAAATAGAGGTGGTGCAAATTGTTTGAGGCGTTCAAAGCAAGATTGAGCTTGTTCCTTATCCTCGCAGATAACCAAACAGACATCATTTCCACAGATAGTAGCCACTATTTCAGGGAAGTTTAGGGCGTCCAAGATAGATCCGAAGGATTGTGCCAAACCTGGATAGGTTTTGATAACAACCTGGTGTTGGACGGGTTGCATCATGTAGAGGGCTTCCTCCATATAGACTTCTAGCCGTTTTTCCCACTTGGATGTAGAGTCAGTGTTGATTGAATAATAGGAGTGCTCCCCTTCACGAATCTTAGAAAGATTCATCAGATTGATGTCTCTTGAAAGTGTTGCTTGTGTGACCTGTACTCCGTTTTCAATCAGTAGTTCTTGTAATTCAGTTTGGGTATGAATTTTTTGTTTAGTGATTAGGGCTCGGATGAGCTGGTGTCTTTGCTCGGCTTTGTTCATCTACAGTTACCTCCCTTTGAAAAGGTATCTCAAGATTGGACTGTTCAAGGTCGACAGTCAAGTGATAGTCTGTATTGTCACGTACAGTAATCTCAAAGTCTGTTGTGTAAAGAACGAGACGTACTGTATCGCCTTCTTTTAGTTTGTAAATAGTTGGTTGGAGTTCAAATTGGAATTCTAACCATTCATCTGGCTTAATTTCTTCAATTTTCAATAAATCATGACGATTTTGAAGATTGAGATAGCCTTTGGTGATAACACGTTGAGCATTTGGGATAAATGGTAGCTCGCAAAGGTTTTCCAGCATATGGTAACGACCATTATCAATAGTACGAGCAGACAAGACTCCTGGATACGGTTGTAGGTATTTCTTTTGACCAAGTTCGAGAAGTTGGGCAGATAGTAAGCCTTTATTGGTACTTGATTTGAGACGGAGGTTTAGTTTAACACGCCCATTGAGATGAAGGTCCTCTGTCACTGGCAGATCAATAGTTACCTGATTGACTTTCCCTTGATAGAGTTCATTATTAAAGGTTTGATAGGTTTTTCCAAAACGTTCAAAGTCTGATTCTTGGTAATGATTTTCAATGACAGCTTCTTCAGTACCTAAAGAGAAAGTTTTATGGTCACTTTGATTTCCAAAATCTTCAAGAGTCATCCAGGTTTGAGGAGCAGTATTGTCTTGCCAAACGACTCTTGGAAGTTGGTAGTCAGTTTCTTGGTCCAATAATTTCTGCGTCAAAAGAGCATTCATGGATTCACGGAAATCAATAGACTGCCAGTTGTTCATATAGACATGGGCGCCGTTATGGTAAAAGAGATGTTTCTTAATACTGCTCGGAAGAGCATTGAACATTTGATAGACATGAAGTGGTTTTACATTCCAGTCTTGCGAACCGTGGGTAAAGACAACTTCAGCCTTAACTTTTTCAGCATTAAGAAGGTAATTTCTGTCATGCCAAAATTGGTTATAATCGCCAGTTTTACGGTCTAGATTTTTCTTCAGTTCTTCTACAGAATCTTTATGAGCTTCGTTTCCGCGAATATAGTCACCAGCTAAGAGATTACGAGAATAAGTTAATTCATCTAATGAATCGAAGTCCTCACCTGGATAGCCTCCAGGGCTTGTTACCAGACCATTTTCTCGATAATAGTTGTACCAAGAAGAAATACCTGCTTCAGCAATAATGACCTCTAAACCATCAACTCCTGTAGTAGCAAGACCATTAGACATTGTTCCTAGATAAGAAAGACCAGTAGTTGCAACTTTTCCATTTGACCAGTCAGCCTTGACCTGACGTTTACGACTGTGGTCTGTGAAGGCACGACAACGACCATTGAGCCAATCAATGACATTTTTATAGGCTTCAACTTGTCGGTAATCTCCGTTGGTCATTTGACCTTGAGAATCCTTGGTTCCAAGACCAGATACGTAGATATTTGCAAATCCTCTTGGAAGGAAGTAGTCGTTAAGTGTGTAACTGCTATTGATATGAGTGAGTCTTTCTTCAGCTTCTGAAACAAGTTCAACTTCTCCAACAGGTTCAACCAAGTCTAATGTTGGTTTTTCTAGAGAAATTTCATGCGGTTCCTTGACTTCTAGCTCAGCTTCCATTTTGTAAAGAGCTTTATCGCTTGCTTTATCATTGGTTCCTTGATGGTAAGGACTTGCCGTCATAACAGCTGGAATTTTGCCGTGGTAAGATGGACGAATAATGTTTACCTTGATAAGATCTGGCAGTCCATCATTATCAGAATCAATACGACTTTCTACATAAACAACTTCCCGAATAGCATTGTTTGCAGAAAAGGATGCCAAACTCTTGCCATTGAAGTAGTGGTAATCATTGTCCTCAGGGATAAGACCGTCGCTAACCAATTGATCGATTAAGGTATTTCCCTTTTTAGTGCGCGTGTTAAGGAGTTGATAGAGATTGTCAATCAAATCTCCGTATACAATAGGGAATGCCGTTTCTTTATGAAAAACAAGACCATTTTCAAAGTCTGTCAAGTAACTGAAACCAAGCAACTGAAAGGCAACAGTATAGAAAATTTCTGCAGTTAATTCACGATCAGAATTGAAGAAAGTGAGCAGATTAGTTTCATTATCAACCGCTAAAGTTGAGAGGGGATAATCCGTATTTTTGTAATTGAAAAAACAAGTTCTAACAAAAGCTTCAAACAGTTCTTTCGCAGAATTTGATTGGTCAAGTTTGAATCCAAGGCTGGATAGTTCCTGTAAAGCTTCTTGCTGGCTTACAGGATAGTAACTGAATTGATTAAAACGCATAGATGCCTCCTTTGAAGAATCATTAAATTTATTTTATCAAAAAAGTAGGGAAAATGATAGAAAATACAAGTAACTGTTATAATAAACTAAAAAGGATGACTTCGTGAAATGGAATATAAAAAGACAGGTTCGAGGAATCTATTAAATTAAAAATACAGAAATCATAGATTTGAAAAATAATTGAAATATTTTAGATTGCACGCTTAATATAAAATAAAAAACTAGCCATGGAATTAGTAGTAGCTACTAAATTTTATGACTAGTTGTAAATTTTAAGGTTTTGACTTGATAATTTTAGTTTGTTTAGACAGTGATTGGAGTGTTTGGTCACTTAATTTTGAATCAGTGATAATGGTGTCGATATCTGAGATATTGTAAAATGTGAAGAAATCAAATTTATCAAATTTGCTATGGTCAGCTAGGAGATACTTTTTATTGGCGTTTTCCAGTGCTAATTTCTGAGCTTCTCCTTCGTCTTCACTAAAAGTAGCGATAGCATGATCCTTGATACCATTACAACTAACGAAGGCTTTTGAAAATTGCAAACTGGAAATATCTTGGAGGGTTAGAGTGCCTACAAATGCTCCAGTAATTGAACGATAATTACCACCGATTAGAATTAGATCAGTTAACTTACGCTCGTTTAGAATGAGAAATACAGGCAAACTATTGGTAACAACACGAATGTTATCGATAGCAAGCTCACGCGCAAAAAACTCTAAGGTAGTACCTGGACCAATAAAAATAGTTTCTCTTTCTTCAACTAAATGACCAGCAAAGCGAGCAATTTCTTGTTTTTCTGCTGTTTGTAGTCCCTGTTTTTCAACGTTAGAACGCTCATTATTTAATAAGGAACCTGTTCGAAGTTTTTCGGCTCCTCCATGAACACGAACCAGTAAATCTTTATCTGCCAACTCTTGTAAATAACGTCTAGCAGTCATATCTGAAATATCTAGGCGACTCATAATCTCTTTAACAGTGATCGTTCCTTTTGTATTAACAATTTCTAAGATAGTATCTAATTTTTCTTGCTTCAGCATTGAACCACCCCCAAATCTAATATTATTTTATCATATTTTAAACAGCTAAGCAACTTAAAGAAAACAAAAATAAACAAAAAAAAACATCTAGTTTGTAATTAAACTTAGATGTTTTTTTAGGTTAGATATTAATTTAGTCCATAGTTATAGTCATCATCCTGCATAGCTTCAACTTCACCAAGTAGATAGCCATTACCAACTTGAGAGAAGAAGTCGTGGTTTGATGTACCAGTTGAAATCCCGTTCATAACGATCGGATTGACATCGTCAGCTGAATCAGGGAAGAGAGGATCTTGCCCCAAGTTCATAAGAGCCTTATTAGCATTGTAGCGAAGGAAGGTTTTAACCTCTTCAGTCCATCCGACTTCGTCATAGAGGCTCTCTGTGTAGCCTTCTTCATTCTCATAAAGAGTATAGAGAAGGTCGTACATCCATTCTTTGAGTTTTTCTTGCTCATCTTCTGGCAATTCATTGAAACCAAGTTGGAATTTGTAGCCGATGTAGGTTCCGTGTACAGATTCGTCACGAATGATCAACTTGATGATCTCAGCTACGTTGGCTAACTTGTTGTTTCCAAGATAGTAGAGTGGTGTAAAGAAACCAGAGTAGAAAAGGAAGGTTTCAAGGAAGACACTCGCTACTTTCTTTTCAAGAGGAGTTCCGTTTAGGTAGATTTCATTGATAATTTCAGCTTTTTTCTGAAGATATGGATTGGTATTAGTCCATTCAAAAATTTCTTCAATTTCAGACTTGGTATTTAAGGTTGAGAAGATAGAAGAGTAAGACTTAGCATGAACAGATTCCATAAATTGGATATTGTTAAAAACAGCTTCCTCGTGAGGCGTACGAATATCAGCACGAAGGGCTTGAACACCAGTTTCTGATTGCATGGTATCAAGAAGGGTCAAACCTCCAAAAACTTTACCAACAAGGTCTTTTTCCTTATTAGAAAGCTTTCTCCAGTCGTCTAGGTCATTTGACAAAGGGATACGTGTATCGAGCCAGAATTGCTCAGTCAGCTTTTCCCAGGTTGATTTGTCAATGATATCTTCGATGGCATTCCAGTTAATAGCTTTGTAGTAAGTTTTCATTTGAAATCTCTTTCTGTGTGTAGTAATGCGATAACATAATCATTCTTATTTTATCATAATTCTATGCTATAATCGAACAAAAAGTCGGAAGCCCGACTTTTATGTTCTTACATGATTCTATCAGCAAAATACGTTTAATGGATTAAGTAAATGTAATTTCTTTGAGAGTTGAATTAAATCACACAGCTCTCGCATTGGTTAGCACCGACTTCTCCACCATCATCTGTAAAGGTACGGACGTAGTAGATAGACTTGATACCTTTGTTGAAGGCATAGTTACGAAGGATAGACAAGTCACGTGTCGTTTGTTTGTTTTCTTTCTTCCATTCGTAAAGGCCTGTTGGAATATCACTACGCATGAAGAGTGTGAGTGAAAGTCCTTGGTCCACGTGCTCAGTTGCAGCAGCATAAACATCAATGACCTTACGCATATCCATGTCATAAGCAGAAGTGTAGTAAGGAATGGTTTCTGTTGACAAGCCAGCAGCAGGGTAGTAGATTTTACCGATTTTCTTCTCTTGGCGTTCTTCGATACGTTGAGTAATTGGGTGGATAGAAGCAGAAACGTCATTGATGTAACTGATAGAACCATTTGGCGCTACAGCAAGGCGGTTTTGGTGATAGAGACCATCTGCTTGAACCTTGTCGCGCAGTTCAGCCCAATCAGCAGCACTCGGGATAAAGACGTCTTTGAAGAGCTCTTTGACACGGTCTGATTTTGGAACAAATTCGCCTGTCACATACTTGTCGAAGTAGCTTCCGTTAGCATAGTCTGATTTTTCAAAGTTGTGGAAGGTAACACCACGTTCACGTGCGATATTGTTTGACTCAACCAAGGTCCAGTAGTTCATAAGCATGAAGTAGATGCTTGTGAATTCAACAGACTCAGGTGATCCATATTCGATCAATTGTTGGGCAAGGTAACTGTGAAGTCCCATTGCTCCAAGACCGAATGTATGAGCTTGACTATTTCCGTGGTCGATAGTAGGAACAGCTACGATGTGTGAACTATCTGTAACGAAAGTAAGGGCACGAACCATTGCACGGATGGAACGTCCAAAGTCAGGTGAAGTCATCATGTTGACCACGTTTGTTGAACCAAGGTTACATGAGACATCAGTACCCATTTTTAGGAATTCTTGAGCATCGTTGATAAGACTTGGTTCTTGGACTTGAAGAATCTCTGAACACAAGTTACTCATGATAATCTTACCGTCAACTGGATTTGCGCGGTTAGCTGTATCAATGTTGACTACGTAAGGATAGCCTGATTCTTGTTGTAGTTTAGAAATTTCAGTTTCCAAATCACGCGCCTTGATCTTTGTCTTACGAATGTTTGGATTTGCAACTAGCTCATCGTATTTTTCAGTGATATCGATGTAGTTGAAAGGCACGCCGTATTCAAGCTCTACAGAGTAAGGACTGAAGAGGTACATTTCTTCATTTTTACGAGCCAATTCGTAGAATTTATCTGGTACCACAACACCAAGTGAGAGAGTCTTGACACGAACTTTTTCATCCGCATTTTCCTTCTTAGTTGAAAGGAAGGCGATGATATCTGGGTGGAAGACATTGAGGTAAACAACTCCAGCACCTTGACGTTGACCGAGTTGGTTAGAGTAAGAGAAGCTGTCTTCGAAAAGCTTCATAACTGGTACAACACCAGAAGCAGCACCCTCATATCCTTTAATAGGAGCTCCAGCTTCACGAAGGTTGCTGAGGGAAATTCCCACACCACCACCGATACGTGAAAGTTGAAGAGCAGAGTTGATAGAACGTCCGATAGAGTTCATATCATCTGTTACCTGGATCAAGAAGCAAGATACCAACTCACCACGACGTGCACGACCTGCATTCAAGAAAGAAGGAGTAGCAGGTTGATAGCGTTGGTGGATGATTTCATTAGCAATATCAATAGCAATCGCTTCATCACCATCTGCGAAGTATAGGGCATTAAAGAAGACACGGTCTTCCATGCTTTCAAGATAGTACTCCCCGTCATTAGTTTTCAGAGCATACTGATTATAGAATTTATAGGCAGCCATGAAAGACTTAAATTGGAAGTTCTGATCCTTGATAAATTGATGCAGTTCTTCCAAAAATTCTGGACGGTATTTCTTGATAAATGCTGTTTCAATGTAGTTATGCTCAATGAGGAAGTTGATTTTATCCGTAATTGAGTTAAAAACCATTGTATTTGGTACAACATTTTCTTTAAAGAAGGCTTCTAAAGCTTCCTTGTCCTTGTGAAGCATAATTTGTCCATTAACAGGACGGTTAATTTCATTATTAAGACGGAAGTAAGTCACATCTTCAAGTTGTTTTAATCCCATAAAAAATCCTTTATCTAATTACAAAAGAAAGGCTTCTAAGGTAGACATAGAAGCTTTTGTCCTGATTCTTAAGCAAGTTGTTTGAGTTTACCTGGTTGGAAACCAGAGAAAACTTCTGTCGGTGTCTGAATAATAGGAGCAGCACTAAAGCCAAGCTCTTTTACTTGATCAATGTATTCAGGTTGTTCATCAAGATTGATTTCTTTATATTCAACATTATTACTGTCTAAAAAACGTTTCGTCATTTTACATTGGACACAGTTGTTTTTAGAATATACGGTTACCATTTCTGTAACTCCTCTTTAAAAAATTATTACTTTCTTAGTATATCAGAAAAAAAAACTTTGTCAACTTTCTAAAACTAAATCTTGTGTACTTATTTTACTGATTTTACTAACGAACACAATATATAGTGTAGTGTTGAAAAATAATTACAGAAAAAGCAATGATTTCATTATAGGTGTCTCGACAAAAACTACATACTGTGTTTTGCTAAATTTAATAGAAGATTTTCAGCAAGTTATCTGAAAGGAAATTGAAGAAAGTCCATAAAATACTTGAAAAATATCAATGAAGGTGATATAATACTAAATTGTAAGGGTTATCAGATATGTAACTCAACAAGAAAACTATTAAAGGAGAGTCAAACTATGGCTTCTAAAGATTTCCACGTAGTGGCAGAAACAGGTATTCACGCACGTCCAGCAACATTGTTGGTACAAACTGCTAGCAAATTTGCTTCAGATATCACTCTTGAGTACAAAGGTAAATCAGTTAACCTTAAATCTATCATGGGTGTAATGAGCCTTGGTGTTGGTCAAGGTGCTGACGTTACAATCACTGCTGAAGGTGCAGACGCTGATGACGCTATCGCTGCAATCTCAGAAACAATGGAAAAAGAAGGATTGGCATAAGGAAATGACAGAAATGCTTAAAGGAATCGCAGCATCTGACGGTGTTGCAGTTGCAAAAGCATATCTACTCGTTCAACCGGATTTATCATTCGAGACTGTTACAGTCGAAGATACAAATGCAGAAGAGGCTCGTTTGGATGTTGCTCTTGAAGCTTCTCAAAACGAGCTTTCTCTTATCCGCGAGAAGGCTGTAGGTACGCTTGGTGAAGAAGCGGCACAAGTATTTGACGCTCACTTGATGGTTCTTGCTGACCCTGAATTGATCGGTCAAATCAAAGAAACTATCCGTGCTAAGAAAGTGAATGCAGAAGCAGGTCTGAAAGAAGTTACAGACATGTTTATCACAATCTTTGAAGGCATGGAAGACAACCCATACATGCAAGAGCGTGCAGCGGATATTCGCGACGTAACAAAACGTGTATTAGCTAACCTCCTTGGTAAAAAATTGCCAAACCCAGCTTCTATCAATGAAGAAGTAATCGTGATTGCTCACGACTTGACTCCATCTGATACAGCTCAATTGGATAAAAACTTTGTTAAAGCTTTTGTAACAAACATTGGTGGTCGTACAAGTCACTCAGCTATCATGGCTCGTACACTTGAAATCGCTGCAGTTTTGGGTACAAACAATATCACTGAAATCGTTAAAGATGGAGACCTACTTGCCGTTAACGGTATTACAGGTGAAGTGATTATCAATCCTAGTGAAGAACAAGCGGCTGAATTTAAAGCAGCTGGTGAAGCTTACGCTCAACAAAAAGCTGAATGGGCACTCTTGAAGGATGCTCAAACAGTTACTGCTGACGGTAAACACTTCGAATTGGCTGCCAACATTGGTACTCCAAAAGACGTTGAAGGTGTTAACGAAAACGGTGCAGAAGCTGTAGGGCTTTACCGTACAGAGTTCTTGTACATGGATTCTCAAGACTTCCCAACTGAAGACGAACAGTACGAAGCGTACAAGGCTGTTCTTGAAGGAATGAACGGTAAACCAGTTGTCGTTCGTACAATGGATATCGGTGGTGACAAGGAGCTTCCTTACTTCGATATGCCACATGAAATGAACCCATTCCTTGGTTTCCGTGCTCTTCGTATCTCTATCTCTGAAACTGGAGATGCAATGTTCCGCACTCAAATCCGTGCCCTTCTTCGTGCTTCTGTACACGGTCAATTGCGTATCATGTTCCCAATGGTTGCGCTTTTGAAAGAATTCCGTGCAGCTAAAGCAGTCTTCGATGAAGAAAAAGCAAACCTTCTTGCTGAAGGTGTTGCAGTTGCGGATGACATCCAAGTTGGTATCATGATTGAAATTCCTGCGGCAGCTATGCTTGCAGACCAATTTGCAAAAGAAGTTGACTTCTTCTCAATTGGTACAAACGACTTGATCCAATACACAATGGCAGCAGACCGTATGAACGAGCAAGTTTCATACCTTTACCAACCTTATAACCCATCAATCCTTCGTTTGATCAACAATGTTATCAAAGCAGCTCACGCTGAAGGTAAATGGGCTGGTATGTGTGGTGAGATGGCTGGTGACCAAACAGCTGTTCCACTTCTTGTCGGAATGGGCTTGGATGAGTTCTCTATGTCAGCTACATCTGTACTTCGTACACGTAGCTTGATGAAGAAACTTGACACTGCTAAAATGCAAGAATACGCTAACCGCGCTCTTACAGAATGTTCAACAATGGAAGAAGTTCTTGAACTTTCTAAAGAATACGTTGACTTCGATTAATCAATTACAAATCCTTGTAGCTTCTAGCTATGAGGACTTTTTCTTCTCTTTTTGTAGAAAACTCTATCTGTAAAATTTATCAAAAATATGGTAAAATAGACAAGGGAAAATACAAGGAGGCTACAATGCAAAATAGACCAATCATTATCGGAGTAACAGGGGGATCTGGAGGAGGAAAGACAAGCGTATCTAAAGCAATCTTATCGCATTTTCCAAACGAGAAAATAGCTATGATTGAGCATGATTCCTACTATAAAGATCAATCTCATCTAACCTTTGAAGAAAGAATCAAAACCAACTATGACCATCCTTTTGCTTTTGATACTGATTTGATGATTGCGCAAATCAAAGAGTTGTTGGCAGGACGTCCAGTTGATATTCCGACCTACGACTATGCTGCTCATACTAGAAGTTCAAAATCCTATCGCCAAGAACCTCAAGATGTCTTTATCGTAGAAGGAATCTTGGTTTTGGAGGACAAACGTCTTCGTGATTTGATGGATATCAAGATTTTCGTAGATACAGATGATGATGTCCGTATCATTCGTCGTATTAAGCGTGATATGGAAGAGCGTGGTCGTAGTTTAGACAGCGTCATTGACCAGTATCTTGGTGTAGTAAAACCCATGTATCATCAATTTATCGAGCCAACAAAGCGTTATGCAGATATCGTTATTCCAGAAGGAGTAACCAACACAGTAGCTATTGATTTGCTAACAACAAAGATTGAAAAGATTTTAGAAGAAGCACGTCTTGCCCAATAATAAGCAGATAAAAAGGCTGTGGGAAAGTAAAGATTTTATCAAGATTGAACCTTTTTCTCATATCCGTGAATCTTTACAATCATGCTTTTAGATAGAGAAAAATATTGTTTCAAAGGATTTTTTGACACTTTAAGATTCAATAAATGCTGGAGCAGAGTTTCAGTCCAAATAAAAATCGAGGTCGGGATTTTCCCGACCTCTTATTTTTTGATTTTTTCAAGTCTCGGAACAATAACTAGGGTGAGTATTGCTGAGATAATCAGTTCTGCGATAGAGTTTGTTGAGATAACAGTAGCTAATAGTTTCTGGATATTTCCGTCAAAAACATTTCCAAAAAGGAAGAAGATACCGCCTAGTACAAATACAGTATTAGTAAGGGAACCAAGTGCTCCCGCAAAGATAAGCCCCGTCTTGTTTCTGAGGAGTTTATAGACAAAGTATGGTGTCAAACCGATTAAGATACGAGGAATAATAGCAATAGCAAGTGAAGCTAGATTCCCATTTGGTACAAAAGGAGAGAAAAGGTAGCTAGTTGGGAGAATAGTGATCGTATTGACAGTCAAGCTAATCATTCCCATCAAGAAACCTAAGATAGCCCCAATCCGTGGTCCGTAGATGATACTAGCAATGATGACCGGGATATGGACAATGGTTGGTTTAATTGGAAATGGCAAGACATTAAAGACAATAGAGCTCAGCAAATGAATGACAATCATGCTGGCAAAAAAGATAGCAATAGGAGCAATATTAGAGCGTTTGTTCATGAAGTTTTTCCTTTATCTGTTGTAAAATAGTATCAAGATCAGCAAGAGCACCACGTCCTACATCGCCACAGGCCAGTAGGGACTCTTTTGGAGCAATAATTGTATAACCATAAGTTTCTAAAGTTTTTAAGTTTGTTTGAGTTGCTGGATGGTCATACATTTTGGTATTCATAGCAGGTGCCACTAGTTTTGGAATATAGTGGGGCAAGGCAAGAGCAGTAGAGGTTACCATATTGTCGGCAAAACCATATGCTACTTTTGCAATCGTATTAGCGGTAGCAGGGGCAAGGATAAACAAATCTGTTTCTTTGCCTAACTCGATATGATTGACTTTGTCAGGATAAGGTTCCCGCATAACATCCAGATGTACGGTATTTTGAGATAGGACTTGAAGGGTTAAAGGTTGAATAAAGGCAGTCGCAGCCTGGGTCATGAGTACAGTAACAGAATGTCCCTGTTTCTTCAAGTTACTAACCAAATCAGCAGCCTTGTAAGAGGCGATAGAGCCTGTAACAGCGAGTGTAATACGAGCCATAATTTTCCTTTCTAACGATCAAATCCTTGAATTTTTTCCACTAACAAGTCAGCAATTTCTTGTTTGCTAGCAGCAATCTGATAATCTTTTTCTTCTACTAGATAAGCCAAGTGTTGATCAGCATTAATCTGAGTGAGGTCATTAGCGACAATCAAATCAGCTTGATTCTTTTCAAGACTTTCTCTAGCGATTTGAATCAGATGCTCCTTAGTAACATCGACAAGGAGTTTAAAGCCAATGAGATGGATACTTGGATTCCATTCTTTAACAAGAGAGATGATCTTTGGGTTTTTCTTGAGAAATAGGACTTGCACCTCATCCTTAGAGGAGATCTTTGTTTCCATATTTTTCTTATGTAAAAATTCATTTAAATCTTGGCTTGCTTGAACTTGGTCAAGACCAGTCATGTAAACAGGGCTGTAGTCAGAAACAGCCATTGAATGGATCAAGACTTGATAATCAGGGACAATCCGTTTCATCTCTTGGAGTAAATCGGAAGTGTTTTTAATTTCAATAATGGTTAAATTCTGGTCTAGATCTGGTTTTAGTGCTTGTTGCGTAGTAATCAGACAAACTTGGTGACCAGCATTTAGTAAAGTCTCAGTTATTACTTTACCAAGTCTACCAGTAGAGTGATTGGTAATGGAGCGAACTCGGTCTATTGCCTCGCTTGTACCACCAGATGTAACTAAAATTTTCATAGAACTATTGTACAAAAAAATGAACAGTAAGTAAAATGAAAGCGATAAAATATAACTAAACTTTATAACTATATTATTATTGACAATTAATTTAAGATATAAGATAATTATTTTAGTTATATATGAAAAGGGGAAGCCGTTATGGACTTTTTTAAGTTTGCAGATAATATGGTTAAAGAAGCTAGTAAAGTAATTGATGATGCTAGTAAGACAACTAGTAGCGTACTTAATGAAGCTGGAAAAGCTTTAGATAGCGCTGGGAAAGTTACAGGAGATTTATTATCAGATTCTGTAAAAGTAATAGGAGATGTATCAAATAAGATAGGAAATGTTGTTTCAGACGTTTCAGGTCAAGCTGCTACAGTAGCGAATGATACTGTTCAACAAGTAACAGAGGTTGCATCTGGCACGCTTAATCAAGCTGGTAAAGTTGCAACGGAAGCAAAATCACAAATTGATTCAATAGATCTTTTTAATGGTAAACTAAGGTCCGAAGCCGTTGAGAACTATCATGAATCTATTCAAACATATAATGAAAAAGCCACAAATCTAACGAATAAATCGACTGAGCTTTATAAAAGTAGAGACAAGGCGATCAAAGTTGTCAAAATCATTGAAGAAAGAATTAGTAAATTAGCAAATAAACCGAAAGAATTTGAAACAAAATTAGACGAAATAATTGTTGAAATACAGAATTTCGAAGATAAGCAGTTAGCTATTACTCAGGCAATCAAAGAAGCAGAATTAGCCAGCGGTAGTACGGCAGCTACAGCTTCTTTAAGTGCTTTAGGTGTGACAGTCGCAACTTTAGGTCCTACTGCAGCTATGGGAGTTGCAACTACTTTTGGTGTCGCATCAACAGGAACAGCAATTTCTAGCTTGACAGGTGCAGCAGCAAATAGTGCGGCATTAGCTTGGTTAGGTGGAGGAAGTCTAGCAGCAGGCGGAGGAGGTATGGCTGCTGGCAATGCCTTTTTAGCCATGGCGGGCCCTGTTGGTTGGGGGATTGCTGGCTTAATGTTAACAGCGTCTGTCGGAGCAGGTGTTTTTGCTAATAAAAAAAATGAAGAAGTAGCTAAAGAAGCGCTTGGTGAACAAAAGAAAATTGAGTTATTAATTAGACAAACTGATAAATCAATAATAGAAATTAGTGAATTAATTAATTTAATTGAAAAGCAAACTGAGGGGATTTATTTAGCTAATCTTTCTTTAATTGGAAAAGATTATAACTTATTTACAGATGATGAAAAGTATCAAGCAGGTAGTTTAGTAAATTCAACCCTCTCACTTACTTCGATGATTAATAAGGAAATTAAAATAAATGATGAATCAGGCTGTTAATAGAGCATTTTATCAAGGGATAGGTGCTTATGTCAATTGTTTAAACAACTTGAGAATTCAAGACTTACAAATTGCCATGAAAATGATTGAGGATGAAGCTCGACATGTCATTTTAAACAAGGACAATGCCTCTAAAATCTTAAACTATGCTAGAGATAACATTGAAGACGTTATTCTAAAGAATCGTGGAGGTGAATACGGCGGTCACGGTTTTATTGCTGAATTTGCAGAAGCAGGAATTGTGAATGCGAGAAGAGCTTTTGAAGGATTAAATCCTATTGTAAAAGTATTGAATGATAATGGACCAGCCGATTTATTAATTGGTAGAAATACCATTCAAATGAAGTTTTATAATAATTTACGTGATGAACTAGCTCAATCATTTCATTACAGTGCAAAAATGAAAATGATGTTTCCAAAAGATCACGTGTTAGTATACGAAAAAATTATGGCTGGCGCCAAAGAAGTTGAATTTAATGGTAAAAAATTGTCTATTAAACAAATTACTGATATACGACAAATGATCAATGATATTACCGAAAGCAAGGGACTTATTTCATATAAATCTTGGATGAAATCATCTGTTCTAAATTATGATGATGCTCAAAGAAATTCAATTAATAAAGTATTAGACTTAGAGAAAATAAAAATTGATAAAAAGGTCAAAGTAAAGCGGAGAGAATTAGCTAAGAAGAAAATTCTTGCCAAAAAAAATTCTTTACCAAATTTAAGAGAAGCTAACAAAATTGCAAAAAATACTTTTCTTTTACAAGGTGGTTTAGCATTAATGTCATCTGTGTATGGGAAATACAAAGAAGGAAAAACAATTTTTGAATTTGAACAATCAGATTGGTTAGACTGTGGATTAGAAACAGTGGAAGGTGCGGTAAAAGGTTGTATATCAGGTTACGCGATTTATGGTCTCACTAATGTTTTTAAAATGAGTGCTCCTAATGCAAGTGCGTTTGTAACAGCAAGTTACGGCATGGTAGATATTATTACTAAACTTAGAACAAATGAGATTACTGAGGATGAATTTATAAATTTTATAACTATCAATACATTGGATACAACATTAGCGACAATTGGTTCATGTGTTGGTCAAACACTTATTCCTGTCCCTGTCTTAGGAGCAGTAGTAGGTTCAATAGCTACTTCAATAATTTGGGAAATAGGCAAAGGGATTTTAAGTGATAGGGAACAGGAATTAATTCAAAATTACAGGGAAAACTTAGATAACCATATCAAAAACTTAGATGATAAATACAAAATTATTTTTAATGATATTATGGATAAATATCATAAACTAGGACGATTACAGGATTACTCTTTTGATTTATCTATCAATACACGTCTTCGTTTTGAGTATTCAATTGAATTAGCTGAGTATATAGGAGTTTCTGATGACGAAATTCTACATGATTTATCCGAAATTGATAGCTACTTTCTGAGTTAGTAGAAAGCTTTCAACTATAGTTAAAACCTATAAAGGCATATAAAAATTTAAAAAGAAGCAAAGAAAGTCTGAAGTGTTGTGATATTTACGAACGTTTAGAGAGTTTAAGGATGTTAAAAATCTTGTTTTGTGTTATAATGAATTATCATATAAGAGGTTAGAGGAGTTTTGAATGAAAACAGATATTGAAATCGCACAGAGTATTGAGTTGAAGCCTATTGTTGATGTTGTAGAGAAACTGGGTATTTCTTACGATGATTTGGAGTTGTATGGAAAATACAAGGCTAAGCTTAGTTTTGATAAGATTCGTGAAGTGGAAAGTAATCCAGTCGGTAAATTGATTCTAGTTACTGCTATCAATCCAACACCTGCTGGTGAAGGAAAATCAACTATCACTATCGGACTTGCTGATGCTTTGAATAAGATTGGTAAGAAAACCATGATTGCTATCCGCGAACCTTCTCTTGGGCCTGTCATGGGGATTAAAGGTGGAGCTGCCGGTGGTGGTTATGCCCAAGTTTTACCAATGGAAGACATCAACCTTCACTTTACTGGAGATATGCATGCTATTACAACAGCAAATAATGCTCTCTCTGCTTTGATTGACAATCATTTGCATCAAGGAAATGAACTTGGAATCGACCAACGTCGTATTCTCTGGAAACGTGTGGTGGACTTGAACGATCGCGCCCTTCGTCACGTAACTGTTGGACTCGGTGGTCCTCTTAACGGTATTCCACGTGAAGATGGCTTTGATATCACTGTTGCTTCAGAAATCATGGCAATCCTTTGCTTGGCAACTGATATTGAAGATTTAAAACGTCGTTTGGCCAATATCGTTATCGGTTACCGCTATGACCGTACACCTGTTTCAGTTGGTGATTTACAGGTTGAAGGTGCCTTGGCATTGATTTTGAAAGATGCTATCAAACCAAACTTGGTTCAAACCATCTATGGAACACCTGCCTTTGTACATGGTGGCCCATTTGCCAATATCGCACACGGATGTAACTCAGTTTTAGCAACGAAAACGGCTCTACGTTTAGCAGATTACACAGTGACAGAAGCTGGCTTTGGTGCAGATCTTGGTGCAGAGAAGTTCCTGGATATCAAGACTCCAAACTTGCCAACAGCTCCAAGTGCAGTAGTCATTGTAGCGACTCTTCGTGCCCTTAAAATGAATGGTGGAGTTGCTAAAGATGCTTTGACAGAAGAAAACGTAGAAGCAGTTCGTGCAGGTTTTGCTAACTTGAAACGTCACGTTGAGAATATCCGTAAGTTTGGTATTCCAGCACTTGTTGCAATTAACGAATTTGTATCTGATATAGAAGCAGAAATCGCAGCCTTGAAAGAACTTTGCGCTTCAATTGATGTTCCAGTTGAATTAGCTAGCGTATGGGCTGATGGAGCTGAAGGAGGAGTGGCTTTGGCTGAAACTCTCGTCAAAACAATTGACGAAAACCCAGCAAACTACACACGTCTCTATGACAACGACCTTTCTGTTCAAGAAAAGATTGAAAAGATTGTAACTGAAATCTACCGTGGTAGCAAGGTTAACTTTGAGAAGAAAGCTCAAACACAAATCGCTCAAATCGTTCAAAACGGATGGGACAAATTACCAATCTGTATGGCTAAAACTCAATACAGTTTCTCAGATAATCCAAATGCTCTTGGTGCACCTGAAAACTTTGAAATTACTATTCGTGAATTGGTACCAAAATTGGGTGCAGGATTTATCGTTGCCCTTACTGGTGATGTCATGACCATGCCTGGACTTCCAAAACGCCCAGCAGCTCTTAACATGGATGTTGAAAGTGATGGAACTGTCCTTGGTTTATTCTAATTAAACAACAAAAAGACAAGCTCAAAATTGAGTTTGTCTTTTTTGAGATTACTAAAAAATCTCCTAGAATGTGACTAGGAGATTTGTATTTTATTTCATAGTTGGGAAAAGAAGCACATCACGGATAGTTGTTGTATCAGTGAGGAGCATGCAGAGACGGTCGATACCGATTCCCAAACCACCTGTTGGCGGCATACCGTATTCAAGGGCTTCGATGTAGTCGTAGTCAATGCCAGTCGCTTCGTCGTCACCAAGTTCTTTAGCTTTTGCTTGGGCTTCAAATCGGCTAAGCTGATCGATTGGATCGTTGAGCTCAGTAAAGGCATTTCCGTATTCTTTAGTCATAATGAAGAGCTCGAAGCGGTCTGTAAAGCGCTCATCTTCAGGATTTTTCTTAGCAAGTGGTGATACAGCTACTGGGTGACCGTATACAAATGTTGGTTGAATCAATGTTTCTTCAACAAATTCTTCAAAGAAAGCATTGATAATGTGTCCAACTTCAGTATAGTGTTTTTCAACAGGAACATTCTTTTCAGCTGCGATAGCTTTAGCTTCTTCGAAAGTCATATCTTTCCAGAAATCAACACCTGTAATTTCCTTGATTGCATCCACCATGTGTATACGTTTAAATGGTTCATTGATCCTGATTTCAGTTCCTTGATAGATAACTGGACCGTCGCCTTTAACAGCTTTAGCAACGTGTTGAATAATGCCTTCAGTCAAGTCCATGATATCCTGGAAGTCTGCGTATGCTTGGTAAACTTCGATAGAAGTGAACTCAGGATTATGTGTAGCATCCATTCCCTCGTTACGGAAGATACGACCAATTTCATAAACACGCTCCATACCACCAACGATAAGGCGTTTCAAGTGAAGCTCAGTCGCGATACGAAGAACCATGTCAATGTTTTGAGCATTGTGGTGAGTGATGAATGGGCGAGCAGCAGCACCACCAGCCTCGTTGTGAAGAACTGGTGTTTCAACTTCAAGGAATCCTTTTTGGTCTAGATAACGACGGATTTCAGAGATGATTTTTGAACGAGTAACAAAACGTTCGAAGCTTTCACGGTTTGAAATCAAATCAAGGTAACGTTTACGGTAGATTGTTTCAACGTCTGAAAGTCCGTGGAATTTCTCAGGCAATGGACGAAGGGCTTTAGACAAGTGCGTGATATGAGTAGCCTTGATAGAGAGTTCTCCCATATCAGTACGCATCACTTCCCCTTCGACACCAAGGAAGTCTCCCAAGTCAGCCTTTTTAAAGATTTCGTAGTTTTCTTCACCGACAGCGTCTTTACGAACGTAGATTTGAATTTGACCTTCGCGGTCTTGAAGGTGGGCAAATCCAACCTTACCTTTACCACGTTTGGTAACAAGACGACCTGCAATAGTAGCAGTTTCGTTCAATTCATGTAGTTGTTCCTTATCGAGGTCAGCATATTTATCTTTTAATTCTTGTGAGTTAGCAGTGCGTTCAAAGCGTTTACCGAATGGATCGATTCCTTGTTCGCGGAGCGCAGCCATTTTTTCACGGCGAACGATCTGCTGGTCATTTAGTTCTTCCATATGTTCTGTTGACATGGTTTCCTCCTAGTTTTTACTCAATTCTTGATACGATGAGTCTTTTTTGCGATACTCCCATTTTATCATAAAAGTCAAATAAATTCACGGATATTCTACAAAATCTAAAAAGAACTTAACAGTGATTGTTAAGTTCAGTTCTAATTTTGATAAGAAGTGTCGTTCCATTCCAAAAGGTTGAAGTTTTTAAAGTCTTCTGTTTCGACAATAGTCACACTAGCATTTGCTAAACCACCATCTTTTCTAAGTAGTGGAGTATCATAGCCTAGAAGAGTTCGAATACTGGCTGTGAGATTGGCACCGTGACCAACAATCATAACATGTTCAAAAGGTTTGGACTCTAATGATTTGATAAATTGAATGGTTCGTTGAGTTGTTTGATAGACAGACTCTGCTCCAAACATAGTCGAATCGAATTTTGCTAGATTGGTACGAAAAGCTTTTAATTGCTCGGGATAGATGGCTTCTAAGGTTGCAAATTTTGCACCTTCAAGTTTTCCAAGTTGCCATTCTCTTAGTGAGGGTATCTCCTCTAATGGACAGCTGTTTTTCAGTTGACTTTGGATAATTTGAGCGGAAGTTTTAGCACGAGGAAGATCACTAGAATAAATCACATCAAATGAAGTTTCCTGAAGATATTGGCCTAATTTTTTTAAGGTTTCAATGGATTTCTCAAGGAGTGGAGAGTCCCCGCTTGCTCCTTGAAAACGTCCCTCAAGATTCCAAAGTGTTTTACCGTGACGAATAAAATAGAATTTCATGTGTTACTTGCCTCCAAGATATCTGCAAATTCAGCTTTAACAAAGGATGCTAGATCTTGAGGATTGATAATGATACTATGACCAACCTCCCCTGCAGAAACAATCATTTCATTCAGTTGAAGAGCAGTTTGGTCGATAAAGATAGGATAGTTATGTTTTTGACGGATTCCAACTGGATTATTGGCACCGTGGATATAGCCTGTTGTTTTTTCTAGGTCTTTTTGTGGAATCATGCTGACTTTCTTATTACCAGAAATCTTTGCAAGCTTCTTTTCAGAAAGGTGTTCAGTGATAGGAAGGATACCGATAAGGGGACCAGTCTTGTCTCCCAGAAGAGCTAAAGTCTTGAAAATTTGACTTTTATCGTAATCTTGAGGTAACTCACCTTCCAAGGCATTAATTTGAATTCCTTTATGATTAATTCCTGCCTTGGTTAAAATTTGTTGAACCAAGGTTTTCTTGACTTTTACTTTTTTTGCCATTATTTATACTTATCCTCCAATTGACTCATCCAGATTCCCAACCAAATCCCTAGGGCAAAGAAGAAAGCAATCAGTACATATGATACTAGTGACAAACCACTGTAACTAATACTTTCAGCATTTCCAGCGTTTGGAATAAGGATCAAGAGTGTACTTGAAAGAACAATTCCGATGATAAAGTGGTAGACACGAGATTGATAGACTCGGAGAGCGTAGTCCATAAATTTTGAAAAAATTATAAGAGTAGCGGCAGCTCCAATTCCTATTGGAAGGAAGGTACCAAATAAATCAAAAGTCTTAAACCCTGTTAACATAGGCCCATAAAGGCCAAGAATCAAGAGAAGATTGGAAGGACTAAGCCCAGGAACCAAAATACCAAGGGCCAACAAACAACCAGCCAGTGTGAAGTTAAGGAAGCTTGCAGATAGAGAACCAACTACAAAATTCAAGGCATAGAGGGCGATACCTGAGATGATGAAGGTTGCCCAAAACCATATGTGGTCAACCTTATCTCTATTAGAGTCACGAGTTGATTCTTTGACAAGACTTGGGATGGTACCAATGATAGCTCCAGCAAAACTCCACAATACGTACACTTGATAATTCTCTAAAAGATACTCGATTGGATAGGAGAAAAGTCCGATGCCTAGAAGCATCCCAATACCGACAGGAAGGAAAAAGAGTACATCTTCTTTTAAATTCTTAAAAGGATGGGCAAGAAAACGAATCATTCTTTCATAAATTCCTAAGATAGCAGCCAGAACGCCGCCAGAAATCCCTGGTAGAATGAAACCGAGAGCAATAACAATTCCCTTAATAATTTTTGATAGCCATGATAACATAGAGTTCCTCCGAGATTCATATTCTATAAAGATAAAACAGTGATTTAATACTGAAAAATAAAGAAAAGCAAGCAGAAAGCAATGTCTGACTTGCTTATGGTGATAGTGATTAAGGATTTAAAAATAATTTTCTAAAGGTTTCTTCCTTGTTCTTTGATGAAGAAATAAGGTTCAAATCCAGATGATTTTCAAAGCCTCCAAGGCTTCCATGAGAGGTGTATTGGTGAAGTTCATAGTTAAGATCTGTTTTTGGAGCACTCTCGTAGTAACCCGAGTTGGTTCCATAGGACGGTATCCAGATTGCTGAGAAATTTTCCGTACTGATACTATGCTCCTCCATAAAGTAGACACCAACATAGATACCGATATTTTTAGCTCCCAATGAAGCTAATTTAGCACGAAAGGCCTCAACACCCTTGTTCATGTCAGACATAGTCTTGTCTTCAACATCCAACCAATAGTAGCTAGGATTATAGGGAGAAGCAGCATTATAGAAAACTTCGGCAGCTTTTTCCATTTCTTCGACATTTTTACCAGCTACAAAGGCATAAACAGCGACTGGAATATTCCGTTTTTGAAATTCTGTGATATGTTCTTTATAAGCCTTATCAACCCCATTTTTAAATGAAGCATCGTTTTCAACAGAAGCTTGAGCCCCACTATGAACCCGAACGATTGCACCTGAAATATTTTGAGTTAAGGTGTCATAATTGATCTCTGATGGTCTTTGCCAGCCAGAAACATCAATAATCGGCTTGTTGATATTATGTAAAGCTTGAGTTTCTACTTGAACTGGATTTTGCTTTGTTTTGACTGGATGGTCTTCGAACTTGGGTCTATTGATGATTAAAATACCCATGAGAGTAGCTAATACAGTAAAAATAAAAACAGGATTTATTTTCTTTCTCATACTTTTATAGTGTATCGTAAATGGTGAAAAAAATCAAAAAAAAATACTCGAAATCATCTAGAGAATGCGATGTTTTAGAGCCTTTACCATCTTTTGTGTTTGAAAAAGCAAATTTATGATATAATATAAGGGAATTTCTATAGAAAAGAGAAAATTATGGCAAATTATGCAGTTATTTTAGCAGCGGGTAAAGGTACTCGTATGAAGTCAGATCTACCAAAAGTCATGCACAAGGTTGCAGGAATTTCAATGCTTGAGCATGTTTTTCGTAGTGTAGGGGCCATCAATCCTGAAAAAACAGTAACGGTTGTTGGACATAAGGCAGAACTTGTGGAGCAAGTTTTAGCTGGTCAAACTGATTTTGTAAGACAGTCTGAGCAATTAGGAACTGGTCATGCGGTTATGATGGCTGAGCCAATTCTTGAAGGACTTTCTGGACAAACATTGGTTATTGCTGGTGACACACCACTCATTACTGGTGAAAGTCTAAAGAACTTGATTGATTTCCACGTTAATCACAAGAACGTAGCTACAATCCTTACTGCAGAAGCTGAAGATCCGTTTGGTTATGGGCGTATTGTTCGTAATGAGAATGCTGAAGTGCTTCGCATCGTGGAGCAGAAGGATGCGACTGATTTTGAAAAACAAATCAAGGAAATCAATACAGGAACCTATGTCTTTGATAATGCTCGTCTTTTTGAAGCTTTGAAGAATATCAATACCAACAATGCTCAAGGCGAGTACTATATCACTGATGTGATTGGTATTTTCCGTGAAGCTGGCGAAAAAGTCGGAGCCTATACTCTGAAAGACTTTGATGAAAGTCTCGGTGTAAATGACCGTGTCGCACTCGCTACAGCAGAAGCAGTTATGCGTCGTCGCATTAATCAAGCACATATGGTCAATGGAGTTAGTTTTGTGAATCCTGAAGCTACTTACATTGACATCGATGTTGAGATTGCTCCAGAAGTTCAAATCGAAGCAAATGTAACCCTCAAAGGTTCTAGTAAGATTGGTGTAGGAACTGTTTTGACCAACGGAACTTATATCGTTGATAGTAGCATCGGAGCAGGAGCAGTAATCACCAATTCAATGATTGAGGAAAGCTCAGTTGCTGATGGCGTTACAGTTGGACCTTATGCTCATATCCGTCCAGGCTCAAGCCTTGCGAAAGATGTACATATAGGGAACTTTGTTGAAGTCAAAGGTTCAAGCATCGGTGAAAATACAAAAGCTGGTCATTTGACTTATATTGGTAACTGTGAAGTTGGTAGTGATGTCAACTTCGGTGCAGGAACCATCACTGTAAATTACGATGGTCAACACAAGTTTAAAACAACCATTGGTAACAATGTTTTCGTTGGTTCAAATTCAACCATCATTGCTCCAGTAGAACTCGGAGATAATTCTCTTGTTGGGGCAGGTTCAACTATTACTAAGGATGTTCCAGCTGATGCCATTGCTATTGGACGAGGTCGCCAAATTAATAAGGACGAATATGCAACTCGCCTCCCTCACCATCCTAACAATAAATAGGAGCTAACGATGGAATTTGAAGAAAAGACGCTTAGTCGTAAAGAAATTTATAAAGGACCTATTTTTCAGCTAGTTCAAGATCAGGTTGAACTACCTTCTGGAAAAGGTAGAGCGCAACGTGATTTGATTTTCCACAATGGTGCAGTTTGTGTTCTTGCAGTCACTCCAGAAAATAAGATTGTTCTTGTTAAGCAATATCGCAAGGCGATTGAAAAAGTCTCTTATGAAATTCCTGCAGGTAAGCTTGAAGTAGGTGAAAATGCAGATCCAGAAGCTGCAGCACTTCGGGAATTAGAAGAAGAAGCGGCCTATACTGGTAAATTAAGCCTTCTTTATGATTTTTACTCTGCGATTGGATTTTGTAACGAGCGCTTAAAACTTTACTTGGCAAGTGATTTGACAAAAGTTGAAAATCCTCGTCCTCAGGATGAAGATGAGACTTTAGAGTTACTTGAAGTCAGTCTTGACCAAGCTAAAGAACTGATCCAGTCAGGTGATATTTGTGATGCCAAGACTATCATGGCTATTCAGTACTGGGAATTACAAAAAAATAGTGGAGGAACCCATGGGTAAACCTTTATTAACAGATGAAATGATTGAACGTGCCAATCGAGGAGAGGACATCTCAGGGCCTCCCTTGCTAGATGATGAGGAAACTAAGATTTTACCGACTTCTTCTCAAAATTTTGGCTATTCGCGAACCAAAGATCATGGTTTTAGCCAGGATACACTGACCATAGAAGTTGAACCTTCTATTCACAAAAGTCGTCGGATTGAAAATACTAAGAGAAATGTCTTTAATTCTAAATTAAACAAGATTCTTTTTGCAGTCATTTTTCTTTTGATTTTGTTGATTCTAGCAATGAGATTTATTTAAGGGGTCTATCATGAAAATTGGAATTATTGCAGCTATGCCAGAAGAGCTAGTTTACTTGATTCAACACTTGGATGATGCCAGTGAAGAAAAGGTTCTGGGAAATAGCTATCATACTGGTATGATTGGTTCTATTGAGCTTGTACTTGTAGAGAGTGGTATTGGTAAAGTCATGTCTGCGATGAGTGTCGCTATCTTAGCGGATCACTTTCAAGTCGATGCAGTGATTAATACTGGTTCTGCTGGTGCAGTGGCAAGTGGAATCGCAGTAGGGGATGTAGTGATTGCAGACAAGCTTGCCTACCACGATGTTGATGTGACTGCCTTTGGCTATGATTACGGTCAAATGGCTCAACAGCCTCTCTATTTTGAATCAGACAAAAAGTTTATCAGCTTGATTCAAGAGAGTTTGTCTAAACTGGACCAAACTTGGTATTTAGGTTTGATTGCGACAGGAGACAGTTTTGTTGCTGGAGAAGATAAAATCAAAGCGATAAAAGAGCATTTCCCTCAAGTTCTTGCTGTAGAGATGGAAGGGGCAGCTATTGCTCAAGCAGCTCAGGCTTTGAACCTTCCTTTCTTAGTCGTTCGTGCTATGAGTGACAATGCCAATCATGAAGCATCCGTTTCCTTTGATGAATTTATCGTAGAAGCAGGACGTCGTTCTGCCCAAGCCCTAATGACGCTTTTGCAGTCTATAAAGGATTAATAGAAGAATTACTAAGAACACTCCTCCAGTGTTCTTTTCTTGTCTAATCTCCTAAAGTAATCAGAAGGCTCTTAAGAAAAGTTATTTTCAAACTTTTTTGATATAATAGAAACATTGACTTGAAGAATAAGGAAGAGAAAATGAACGAATTATTAAAGGGAATGAATGACCGTCAAGCCGAGGCTGTTCAAACCACAGAAGGCCCTTTGCTGATCATGGCGGGGGCAGGATCTGGTAAGACTCGTGTTTTAACCCACCGTATTGCCTACTTAATTGATGAAAAGATGGTCAATCCATGGAATATCTTGGCCATTACCTTTACCAATAAGGCTGCACGTGAAATGAAGGAGCGTGCTTATGGACTCAATCCAGCTACTCAGGACTGTTTAATTGCGACCTTCCACTCTATGTGCGTGCGTATACTACGTCGTGATGCTGACCACATTGGCTATAATCGCAATTTCACGATTGTGGATCCAGGGGAGCAGCGGACGCTCATGAAACGTATTCTCAAGCAGTTGAACTTGGATCCTAAAAAATGGAATGAACGCACCATTTTAGGAACTATCTCCAATGCTAAGAATGATCTGATTGACGATGTGGCTTATGCTGCCCAGGCAGGAGATATGTACACGCAAATTGTAGCTAAGTGTTATACGGCCTATCAGAAAGAACTTCGTCAGTCAGAGTCGGTGGACTTTGACGACTTAATCATGTTGACTTTGCGGCTCTTTGACCAAAATCCTGATGTTTTGACTTATTACCAGCAAAAGTTCCAGTACATCCACGTTGATGAGTATCAAGATACTAACCATGCCCAGTATCAATTAGTTAAACTCCTGGCTTCTCGCTTCCAAAATATCTGTGTAGTTGGGGATGCAGACCAGTCTATCTATGGTTGGCGTGGTGCTGACATGCAAAATATCTTGGACTTTGAGAAGGATTATCCTCAAGCCAAAGTTGTTTTGTTGGAGGAAAATTACCGTTCAACCAAGACCATTCTCCAAGCAGCTAATGATGTCATTAAAAACAATAAAAATCGCCGTCCTAAGAGTCTCTGGACTCAAAATGCAGATGGTGAACAAATTGTCTACTATCGTGCCAATGATGAACAAGACGAGGCTATCTTTGTAGCCAAAACCATCGATGAACTTGGTCGAAGCCAAAACTTCCTCCACAAGGATTTTGCGGTTCTTTACCGTACAAATGCCCAGTCTCGTACCATTGAAGAAGCTCTGCTCAAGTCCAATATTCCTTATACCATGGTTGGTGGGACAAAATTCTACAGCCGTAAAGAAATTCGTGATATTATCGCCTATCTGAATCTCATCTCTAATTTGAGTGATAATATTAGTTTTGAACGCATCATTAATGAACCTAAACGTGGCATTGGACCAGGAACAGTAGAGAAAATCCGTGACTTTGCCAACCTACAAAACATGTCGATGCTTGATGCTTCAGCTAACATCATGTTATCAGGGATAAAAGGCAAGGCAGCTCAGTCGATCTGGGATTTTGCCAATATGATTCTTGATTTGCGGGAGCAACTGGATCAATTATCCATTACTGAGTTAGTGGAAGCAGTCTTGGAAAAGACAGGCTACGTGGATATTCTCAATGCACAGGCTACTTTGGAAAGTAAAGCTCGCGTCGAAAATATCGAAGAGTTTCTTTCTGTTACCAAAAACTTTGATGATAATCCAGATAATCAGGAAGAAGAAACTGGACTGGATAAACTCAGTCGCTTCCTCAATGACTTGGCTTTGATTGCTGATACTGACTCGGGCAGTCAAGAGACATCAGAAGTAACCTTGATGACACTCCATGCTGCCAAGGGACTGGAGTTTCCAGTTGTATTCTTGATTGGGATGGAAGAAAATGTCTTTCCACTTAGTCGCGCAGCAGAAGACATGGATGAACTAGAAGAAGAACGCCGTCTGGCCTATGTCGGTATCACGCGCGCAGAAAAAATTCTTTATCTGACCAACGCTAACTCACGCTTGTTGTTTGGACGTACGAACTATAATCGCCCAACACGTTTTATCAATGAGATTAGTTCAGATTTATTGACCTATCAAGGTTTGGCTCGTCCAGCCAATAGTAGCTTCAAAGCATCCTATAGTAGTGGAGGTGTCGCCTTTGCTCAAGGCATGAGCCTAGCTCAAGCTCTACAAGATCGCAAACGCAACGCAGCACCAAGATCCATTGAATCAAAAGGACTACCTTTTGGACAATTTGCATCTAATAGTAAATCTTCTTCTAGTGAAACAAATTGGTCAATTGGTGATATTGCCCTTCATAAGAAGTGGGGTCAAGGGACTGTCCTTGAAGTATCAGGTAGTGGATCAACACAGGAATTAAAAATCAATTTCCCAGAAGTCGGACTCAAAAAACTCCTAGCCAGTGTAGCACCGATTGAGAAAAAGTAGTACATAGTTTCAATTTTTGAAGTTAATGATAATAGATTCATTTGTTCTATGGAAATCAGTGGTATATGACTATGAAAAAGAATACGAATTTATAACCTTTACAGGTTATTGAAATTGGTAAAAATTTTCATTCTAACAATAAACTTGAGGGTGAATGTGTTTTAGATCCTAAACTTTTAAGATTAGAGCACTCTTATCCATATGAGTTTGAAAAGATGAATTGCAAAGGTTCAACATTATGGTTCATGCTGGTAAAGTATCCGCCAAATAATTTTTTATTCGGAGACTATACATTAGTAATTTCAGATAAGGAGGCGAAGGTAGTTTTTTATTTGGATGTAAATGGTCATCCGAGATTTTTTAAATAATAATAGTATGATAAAACTGTTAGCCACCATACCTTTTCTAAAGATAAGAACAAACAAGTTACCTCTGGTCACAATCTTGTGATAATTTACATTTTTTTAACAAAAAGTTTTTTTGCTCACACGATTTTAGAAAATAGTGTATAATTGAGACTGTTTTTGAAAGGAGAAGAAAATGACTGAAAAACAAATGAAAACTTTAGGTTGGATTGCAACCTTTATGTCTGTAATGATGTATGTCTCTTATATTCCTCAAATTATGAACAACCTTGCGGGTCAAAAAGGGAATTTTATCCAACCAGCAGTAGCTGCACTTAACTGCAGTCTTTGGGTTTACTACGGTCTCTTTAAAAAAGAACGAGATATTCCTTTGGCAGCAGCCAATGCACCTGGTATCGTTTTTGGACTTATCACCGCTTTGACAGCTTTAATTTAATACATAGAATGAACTCTTCTTCGTATTTAACTATGAAGGTGAGTTTTTCTTTATCCGAAATTCCTAAAAAAACATGATATAATACTATTAGAAAGGTTGGTGTTTATGGCTAGAATACTTATCGTTGAAGATAATAATGAGATTCAAGAAATTTTGAGAACTCTACTTTCTGAGAAGCATGAGGTGATTCAGGCTTTTTCTGGTACTGAAGGAATGATACGATTTGAACAAGGTGACATTGATCTAATCTTGTTAGATATTATGCTTCCAGGAAAAAATGGTGATCAGGTTTTAAAATCCATTAGACAAGATAGTTCAATTCCTGTCATCATGCTAACTGCACTAAGTGATAAAAAGCTCATCAGCCAATATCTCTTAGATGGCGCTAATGATTATATCGTAAAGCCTTTTGATTTGGATGAAGTTTTTGCTAGGGTTACGGTTCAATTACGTCAAAACAGTGACAAGCAATCAGCTGAAATAGAACATCCTGACAAATTGATTCAACAGTTAAAAAATATTCAATTTGATGCAGATAGTTTTGAAATCAAAAATTGCCAGGAAACTATTCGCCTAGCTAAGAAAGAATGCTTGATTCTCCAAACCTTGTTGGGACATCCTAAGAAAATTTTCACGAAAGAAGAACTCTATGAATTAGTCTGGGAGGATACTTATTTACCAGGCGACAATACTCTCAACACTCATTTAAGTAATCTCCGTAAAAAATTAAGCCAACTAGATCCAGAGCAAGAGTATATTGAAACTATCTGGGGAGTTGGTGTTCGATTAAAAGGAGATGAGCAATGATCTATATTTTACTTTCTTTGCTACTACTGGTTATTATCCTATTGACGATAGGGTTGATTCGCTATCATCTAGCACTCGTGAACTTGAGCCAACAAGTTGAAGAAAAGATTCATACTGGAAGTATGAAGAGAATCGGAGTGTCAACTTTCTCCAAGGATTTTTTACATCTTTACCAGCAAATCAATCATCTCTTTCAAGAAGTTGAGCAATCACGCTTGATTATGAAGCGTGAGAAGCAGACCTTGGATATGGCTATTAGCAATATTGCCCATGATATTCGAACACCTTTAACGATTGCGTCGGGTTACACTCAGCAATTGCTTAAAACAGAAAATCCTGAGTCTGAGAGTTTGAAAAAAATTGCTCATCATCTCAATCAAGTTTCAAAACGGCTAGAGGCTCTTTTGGACTATCGTCGATTAATGGAAGGAGCAGTTAAACCTGACTTATCTGAGTTAGAAGTCTCGACATTTATGACACAAAAATTACTAACCTATTATGATTCTTTTCAGACGGCAAAGATTGACCTTGATTTGCAAGTAGAACCTGGTCTCTATTTATTAACAGATCCAGATTTATTAGACCGTATGTTACAAAATCTTATTGGCAATGTTCTGAAACATGGTAAGGATGAAGCGATATTTTCTTTGAAAGAAGTGGACAATCACATCTGTTTGGAAATTGCTAATCTGGTTAAACAACCGATTCGTAAAATTGAAAATCTCAGTCAACGATTTTACTCTGAAAACCTATCCGATACAGAAGAATCCTCTGGTTTAGGTCTTTATATTACAGAAGAATTATCTCACCTACTAGGGGCAGAACTACAACTAAGTACAGATGGTGCTTGGTTTACAGTTAAGATACTCTTTTAAAACAAGTAACCTCCTCTTTTTGAACAGAGGAGGTCATTTTTATAAGCTTTTCTTTTTGAAAACAGCAAGTCCACTTATGGTAAAGAATAGAATAACAGTCACTGTAACGACAATGGTGTATAGAACAGCTTGACTATAGACAGTCATGGCATAGGCAAAATTCAAGGATAAATAGCGTAAAATCTCGATATCTGGAAAGATAAGCATCGGTGTTGAAAGCAAGATAGAACTGATTAAATAGCCTATGAAAACAGCCAAATAAGAATGAGTCACATAGAGAATGAAGGAAACAATGGAAAGCCAAGCAAGAAGACATAGGAATTGAAGACCAATTGTTAGAAGTAGATTGCCAATAAATCCTTCTGGCATCGTACCAACCCCGTTTAGGATAGTTGCTGGTACAAAAGCAATAACTAGGCTAACAAAAATTTGCATTAGAGCGATACTTGCTAATACAACAGATTTGGCAAAGAAGAATTCTGTACGAGAAACACCCACTGTCAAACTATTTTTATAGAGTTTTCCGATAAGATCAACTCCTAGAACTAAGCAAGCAAGGATAATGCAGAGGAAAACTAGGTTTGAACCTTGACTCGATGCGTTAATAAGGGCTTGAATACCATCCCAGCCTTTACTTGGAAGTTCAGTTTCTGGAGGTGTTGTATCAACTGACATTAGATGTCCTGTAGCCCCAATAGTGGCTCCCATCAACATGAGTGCAAAGAGAACAATCTCTGTAATCCAAAAGCCTTTGGAACGGAAAAGACGGTAAAAGTCTGCTTGAATTGTGTGTATCATGGTGTTCCTCCTATTTTACTAATTGTGTGAAGTATTCTTCAAGATTTTGACGAGCATAGTAAATCTCATCCACGGCAACATCTGCTAGAGTAAGTTCTTTGAGAATGCGTTTGACATCTTGTTCATGACTAAAAATATGAATCTCATTGTCTGAATTAACAACTTTAAATTCAAGATGTACTTTGTCTTTTAAGATTTGACTAGCTTTTTCTTTGTCACTTGTTTTTAGAACAATATAGTCTTCGTTAAGTGTCTCAAATTCGGCCTTACTGATTTCTCGAATGATTTTCCCTTGGTCTAAAATTCCAAAGCGATTGGCAACCAGATAGAGTTCTGACAAGATATGACTAGAGATGAGAATTGTTATTCCTAGTTCTTGATTCAGACGTTGAATCATTTGACGAAACTCTTTGATACCGATTGGGTCAAGTCCATTGATGGGTTCATCAAGGATGAGAAAGTCTGGTTTTGATAGGAGGGCAATCGCAATGCCTAAGCGTTGTTTCATACCAAGAGAGAAATCTCTAAAAACTTTTCTACCTGTATCTGTTAACCCCACATACTTTAGTGTTTCCTGAATGACTTGATCAGCATTTGGGATATGTCGAATAGTACAATAGTATCTTAGATTTTGATAGGCTGTTAAATGATTGTGAGCTACTGGGGATTCAATGACTGAACCTACTCGAGATAGGGCTTTCGTGCACTCCTTATACCCTTGACTAGAAAAGAGGGAAATAGTTCCATGGTCAGCAGATAATAATTGGGTAATGATTTTAATCAAAGTTGTTTTACCAGCCCCATTCTTTCCGATAAGTCCATAGATATCTCCTTCTTTTACTGAGAGATTAAGATCTTGTAGAATGGGTTGTTTGCCAAATTGTTTGGACAAGCCATGGATTTCGAGGACTGTTTTCATAGTTTTCTCCTTTAACCTTTAATACTCAATGAAAATCAAAGAGCAAACTAGGAAGCGAGCCGCAGGCTGTACTTGAGTACGGCAAGGCGAAGCTGACGTGGTTTGAATTTGATTTTCGAAGAGTATAAGATGTTTTATTTTTATAACTCTAGTATAAAGCATAGATATCAAAGAATCGTCAAGCATTTCTAAAGAGTTTCTAAAGTTTTTAAGTTTCTAAAAAATAAAAGCCCAGTTGGCTAGAAATACTAGTTGACTGGGCTTATTTTCTACAAAATATATTTCTCAATAGCGCGTGCAACGCCGTCTTCTTCGTTGCTGGCAGTTACGGCATCAGCAAGAGATTTGACGTGGTCGCTGGCATTTCCCATGGCAATCCCAAGCCCTGCAAATTCTAACATCTCAATATCGTTATTGGCATCACCCATGGCCATGATTTCAGAAGGTTGAATATCTAAAATCTCAGTCAAGCGAGAAAGAGCTGAAGCTTTTGTTGTACCAAGCGGCATTGCTTCATAGATAACTGGTTGTGAACGAACTCCGCTAAATCTCTGACAAAGTTCATCAGCAAATTGTTGTTCAAAATCATCTGTTTGTTCTTTTGTACCTAAGAACATACCCTGGAACATGCGATATTTACCACTGGTAGCTTCCTCTAGTGAAATTTCAGTCAGGTCAGAAAAGACAAGTGTCGCATCGTATTTTACGATAGGATTTGGTTCGCCTCCGAGAACGAAGTAGTGTTCCTCGTCAAAGAGAGTCAATTGGACCTCACTCTTTTCAGCAAGATCATTCAGGTATTCAATGTCTGATTTGCTAAGTTCTCTCCAGTCAACCAGTCCCCAATCACTAGTTTGGTGGGTAGAACAACCATTGTTGACGATGACGTATTCATTCTGCAAATCAAGACCAAGTTTCTTATAGTAGGGAAGAACTCCAAAGAGAGGGCGACCAGTACAAAGAACCAGTTTAACACCTTTGTCGATAGCCTTATGAATGGCATCAATATGAGCCTGAGGGATTTCCTTGGCTTCGTTGAGTAGAGTTCCATCCATATCAAGAGCAAGTAATTTAATCATAGTATTTCCTTTTCACGTATTTTGTCTATATTATAGCATATTTTGGATGAAATAAGGATTACTATGTCAATTTAGGATGTTTCAATTACAATTCATGATTTGAAGAAGCTTTTTGGCAAATATATGCTATACTAAACTTGCAATATACTGATAATGGATAAAAAAGCAGAGGACTTATCATGAAAAGAAGAACAGTACAGATTTTACTAGCCTTGTTAGTAATTATTTATAGGAAGACATGGTTTTGGTGGATTTTTAATCATTTTGCAGGTAGGCTTGTACCTGCTAGTAGAGAATTTTTTCAAATTCTTGCTTTTTTAGAGTTTAGCGTTACTTTTCTAGCTATTCTTTATTTACTAGTATTCGAAGGTAGGAAAATTCTTGAGTTGAAGTGGAAATGGAGATATCCAGTTTATTTGATTCTTGCTTATGGTGTCAATTATCTTTTAGATATTGCATTGTCCTTTTTAACCCCAGCAACGTCCAATCAAATTGCTTTAAATGAATTGACTGAGATGACAGGGCAACAAGAGTTACCTTATCTTTTACTTATTGTTTGTCTGCTAGGACCAATTACAGAAGAATTGGTATATCGAGGAGTTCTGATGAATACATTTTTGAAAGATTCACCTTGGTATGGAGATGTTTTACTATCAGCCTGTGTCTTTGGCTATGTGCATGTCAGTTCAGGTTTAACACCACTCGCCTTTTTCACCTATGCAAGTGGTGGAGCAATTTATGCATTCCTCTACCGAAAAACTCACTCTCTCTATTATCCCATTTTACTCCATATCATGATTAACATTACAGCATTTTGGGAATTATGGGTACTCTTGTTTAATTCTAGGTAAATACTAAAAAGTCGGATTTTATTCCGACTTTTTTGATACTAAACAATTATTTATTGTTTTGCTTTTCGATATTGGAGAGGTGTGCATCCAGTCACTTTTTTGAATTGATTTTGGAAATAAGACTGGCTTGAAAATGCTAGATAGCTACTGATATGGCTAATTGGTTTATCCGTATAAGCTAATAAATCCTTGGCTTCTTCGATTTTAGCTTCTAAGATTGCTTCATTGATTGTCTTATTTGTTTCATTTTTAAATTGCTTGCTAAAGAAGGAGTAGCTAAAGCCAACGTGATCTGCAACCATCTGAACAGTCAATGGTGTGTTCGTATGATTTTGAATGTAGTCTAAAGCATCTTTGACTGGTTGACTAAGATTGGACAGTGACTTACTGTCTGCAACTCTCCTAACAAAATCCATATACATGGTGTAGGTAAGACCGTATATACTTACTTCGTCTGATAATCGTTCACAATCATTAATGTAGATATCACTCAGCTGATAAGCTTTCTCGATTGATAATCCACCTTCGATTGCGGCACGAACTGCCAGAGTAGTAGTTGTAATAAAAATGTTTTTAAGTTGACGAAGTTTATTAGTGGACAGTTGTCCAGCATGATACGTTTGATCTTGTTTCACCAATAAATTATGAAGCTTATTGCTATTACCGCTAGTAATCGCTTGGTTTATTCGTTTTTCAAAATAATAGGTATTGTGATAACGAGCCTCTTCCTTTGCATCGTACAATTGATCGGTTAAATCCTCTTGGATACTCTGTTTTGTTGGCTGGATAAGTCCAAAGAGTTCAAATATATTGATTTGTTTTTGTTTTAAGGCTGTATAGACCTGATCTAGAATGTAAATACTTTGATTGATAGACGTAATTGGTATTTGTCGAATGACTTGCTCTAATTGTTTTCTTTCATCAAAAATAACATCCAATTCATTAAAAAAATTATTCAGCTCTTGAGAAGTAGGACTATCTGTACAAAAAGGACCTAGAATTAATGTACCATTAGACTTTTCGAGATTAATCTTAAAAAAAATGGAAAAACCAGATACATATAAAATAGCTAAATCAACCTTCTCTTCAAATTTTTGGAAAATATTTTTAAAAGATTGAGCTTGAGCTGGAATGGTTGTTAACAACTCACCTTTGTGATTATAGTAGGAAATCGGAATATAGTTAGCGTGGTAGAACGAGTTGCAGTACTGAAAAACATTAATCATAAGATTATTTTATAAAAAAAAATAGAATTTTACAATAATGAAATATTCTATTTTGTTAAAATGAATTAAATAATTCTGTTGGTTAAGTTAGTACTATTACTATAGTCTAAATAATCGTATTTTTATTAAAGAGATGGGTGAGCTATTAGAATGAGAAAAAATAAAATAATAGAAGCTTTAAAAGTTGCGTTTCCTCATACAATCCCAATTTTTGCTGCATTTTGGTGCTTGGGATTGAGCTACGGAATTTATATGTACCATCTAGGATTTTCAGCATGGTATCCATCCTTGATGAGTTTACTGATTTTTGCAGGTTCAGTTGAATTTGTCGCTGGGAATATGCTTTTAGGAGCTTTTGATCCTATTCAAGCTTTATTGTTAACTATTATGATAAATGCTAGACATCTTTTTTATGGTTTAGCTATGTTAGAGCCTTTTCGGAATACTGGTTTTAAAAAAGTCTATCTTATCTTCGGGATGTGTGATGAATCCTTCTCAATAAATTCTAGTGCAGAAGTACCAGACGGTGTGGATCGTGGTTGGTTTATGTTTTTTGTGACCTTACTCAATCATCTATACTGGTTTTCAGGAGCTACGATTGGTGGTTTACTTGGTAATTTACTTTCGATTAAGGTAGAAGGTATTGAATTTGTTATGGTAGCCATGTTTGTAGTCATTTTTATGGAAAGTTTCAAAAAGAAAAATCAGAAACTTAGTTCTATCATTGGTTTGTTTGTTTGTTTCATTTTTCTGTTTCATTCTATTTGGAAAAGAATATTTTATCCTTGCAAGTATGGGTTTAATTATTTTTATTTTTACATTATTTAGAAAGAAACTGGAGGCAGATTTATAAAATGACAATTTTTCAACAAATTGTGACAATAGCTATGGTCATATTAGGAACTTTAATCACACGTTTTGTCCCATTTCTCTTATTTCCATCGGAGGAAAAAACACCGACCTATATCCTGTATCTTGGAAAAGTATTGACTCCAGCAATTTTTGGTCTCTTGGTTATTTTTAGCTTAAAGGATACTCAACTGACTGTAGTATCTGATGTAGTTCCAAAGCTCGTCTCCGTATTACTTGTGATTTTATTACATAAATGGAAGAAGAATATGCTACTTTCTATTGCTGGTGGTACATTGTTTTATATAGCAATCATTCATTTAAACATACTGTAACATTTTGTTAACTATTTAGAGGAGATTCTTATGTTTATTAAAAGAGATTGGTTAAAACTAAATTATCTCAGTGCTCTTATTCCTGTATTTATAATCTTGTATTTAGTTTTTCATACAGATTTAGATTTACAGATATACGCTTCAATACTAGCAAGTTATTTTATATTTGTAGGATTGAAAGATTTTGTAGTTTATTTTACAAAATCAAAAAATTTCTGGACCTTTAGCCAGGCAATTCTTCCAATAGGATTTTCAATTATTTTGTTATTCTTTAGTATAAAAGATGTTACAAGTTCATCACCTAGTTATGTTGGAATGTGGGCTATTATGCTTGGAATAGCTTACATTGTCATAGGTTGGCAATTGTATGATTTGAAAATCTCAAAAGCAAAACAGACCTTACTAACAGGGGTTGTATTGATTGTATTTGCTATGCTTGTATTGATTCCAACTAACATTACGAGTCCAGTTTTTGCTTATCTAGTAGGTCTATTTTTTTTAGTCGATGGATTAGAAAGTATGATTCAAAAAAACTACAATCAAAAAGGGACCACTTGAAAACAATAATAATAAAACTGTAAAGGCTATTCTTGAAATATAGAGAATAGTTTTTTTATGTCTTTGTTCAAGGAATATTAGTATCACTAGATGCTTAAAGGAATAAGCTGATCAAGTATTTTCACCCTAAAAAATGGTATAATGTAGAGTAATGAAAAAATTAAACGAGGCTGAGATGAAACTACTTTATACCGATATTCGGACTTCTTTAACAGAAATCTTAACCAAGGAGGCTCAGGGACTGGTTGCCCAAGGTAAACGAGTCTTTTATATCGCCCCTAACTCTCTTTCTTTTGAAAAGGAACGTGCCGTGCTGGAGTATTTGAGTCAGCAGGCTTCTTTTGCGATCACAGTCACGCGCTTCGCTCAAATGGCTCGTTATTTGGTTTTAAATGATATTCCTGAGAGGTCAAGTCTCGATGATATCGGTCTTGGTATGGCTTTCTATAAGTGTCTGTCTGAGATAGACGCTAAGGATTTACGTGTATACGGGGCTATTAAACAAGATCCGCAATTCATCCAGCAACTGATTGAGATTTATCATGAAATTTCAACTGCAAAGATGAGTTTTTTGGACTTGGAAAGTCTGGCTGACGCTGATAAACGCTCTGATTTACTCTTGATTTTTGAAAAAATAACAGCTTATCTAAATCAAGGTCAAGTTTCACAAGGAAGCCCATTATCGTATCTGATTGATGCTATCGAAGAAAATAAGGTCAGTAGTGATTTTAGTCAGATTGCCCTAGTTATTGATGGTTTCACCCGTTTTTCTGCAGAAGAGGAACACCTAGTGGATTTGCTTCATCGTAAAGGTGTTGAAATTATCATTGGTGTATATGCGACTAAGAAAGCCTACAATAGCCCTTTTAGTGAAGGGAACCTCTATCAAGCCAGTGTTGAATTTCTACGTCATTTAGCTTTTAAATATCAGACTAAGGCAGAAAATGCATGTCAAGAACACGGAAATCTTGATGCCTTTGCTAAAGCCTCAAAACTTCTCGAAAGTGCCTATGATTATTCCGAAATTAGTTTAGATGTGAATGACGAAGATAGAAAGGACTTGCAAATCTGGTCTTGTCTGACCCAAAAAGAAGAGTTGGAGTTAGTTGCTCGTAGTATTCGTCAGAAATTGCACCCAGAGCCAAAACTTAGCTATAAGAATTTTCGAATCCTACTTGGTGACGTAGAGTCCTATAAACTATCCTTGCAGACAATTTTTAATCAGTATCAGATTCCATTTTATCTGGGCAAGAGTGAGTCCATGGCTCATCATCCTTTAACGCAATTTGTAGAATCCATCGGACGTTTGAAACGATACAATTTCCGTCAGGAAGATTTGATTAATCTCCTACGAACTAACTTTTATACGGACCTTAGTCAAGAGGAAATTGATAGCTTTGAACAATATCTCCGCTATCTGGGGATTGATGGTCTTTCTAACTTTAAACAAGAATTCACAAAGTCGTATCATGGAAAGTTTGATTTAGAAAAATTAAATAAGCTTCGTGTTCGTGTTCTAAATCCACTAGAAACTTTATTATCTAGTCGTAAGCAAAAAGCTGAGAATCTTCTTGCAAAATGGAACAACTTTTTGAAAGATTCTCATTTGACCAAGCAGTTACAAACCTTATCTGCAACAATGGAAGTAGCAGAGCAAGAAAGACAAGAGGAGGTCTGGAAAGCATTTTGCCACGTAATGGAGCAATTTGCAACTGTATTTGAAGGTTCTCAGGTCACTTTAGATGATTTCTTGGCACTTCTTCATTCAGGTATGAGCTTGTCAAATTACCGTACAATTCCAGCAACAGTAGATACTGTTCTGGTGCAAAGTTATGATTTGATTGCACCTTTGACAGCTGATTACATCTATGCAATTGGTTTAACTCAAGATCATTTGCCCAAAATTGCTCAAAACACCAGTTTGTTGAGCGATGAAGAAAGAGAATCCTTGAATCAAATGACTCAAGAAGGTTCTCAATTACTGATTGCAAGTCAAGAAAACCTCAAGAAAAATCGCTACACTATGCTTTCGTTGGTCAACTCTGCTAGGAAGCAATTAGTCTTATCAGCACCAAGTTTACTCAATGAAAATGAGAGTAAAGAGTCAGTTTATCTGAAAGAATTGCAGGACTTTGGTTTTAGCAAGATTGAAAAGAGAATTGATCGA
The DNA here is from genome assembly GCF_047464615.1 of Streptococcus infantis. Classification (GTDB taxonomy): domain Bacteria; phylum Bacillota; class Bacilli; order Lactobacillales; family Streptococcaceae; genus Streptococcus; species Streptococcus infantis_Y. The sequence goes on along the minus strand of NZ_JASHBO010000004.1, from coordinate 99,757 downwards.
AAAAATCTATCGAAAGATGACATTGGTTCTTATCACAGTCTTTTGTCTAGTCTGGTTGCCTATCATCAGCAAGGTGAGATGGAGACAAGTGACCAAGACTTAACTTTTGTAAAAGTTCTGGCTCGTGTGATGGGTAAAAAGTTGGAAGACCAAGGTTTGGAAAATCCTGTCCTACCGACAAGTCCGAAAAGCAAGGCTTTAGCTAATGATACACTGGAAGCTTTATATCCGCAGGAACAAGATTTCTATCTATCTACTTCTGGATTAACAGAATTTTACCGTAATGAATACAGTTACTATCTCCGTTATGTCTTAGGTTTGCAGGAAGAATTGCGTCTGCGACCTGATGCACGAAGTCACGGAAATTTCTTGCATCGTATTTTTGAACGTGCATTGAAAATGCCGAGTGATGAATCCTTTGATCGTCGTTTAGAACAAGCAATCTATGAAACTAGTCAAGAACGTGAGTTTCAAGCCATTTATCAGGAAAGCTTGGAGGCTCAATTCACCCAGGAAGTTCTTTTGGATGTAGCACGCGCTACTGGACATATTCTTCGATATAATGCGGATGTTGAAACGATTCAGGAAGAAGCAGTCTTTGGTGGCAAAGAACAAGCCTTTATTCAGCTAGATAATGGTCGAAATGTCTATGTTCGTGGTAAGGTTGACCGAATTGACCGTTTGAAAACTTCTGATGCTATCGGTGTTGTAGATTATAAGTCTTCTTTGACTCAGTTTAAGTTTCCTCTCTTTTATAACGGTCTTAATTCGCAATTACCAACCTATCTAGCCGCCCTCAAGCAAGAAGGGAATAGAGACTTCTTTGGTGCTATGTACCTAGAAATGGCTGAACCAATTCAGTCATTACAAACTGCTAAAACTCTTTCTAAAGTAGTAGCAGAAACGAATAAGACTATGAAATACCAAGGCCTCTTTCTTGAAAAAGAGATAAAAAACCTTGGAGAGTTTTACAATAAAAACAAGACTTATCAGTTGTCTGATGAGGAATTCCAGTTATTGTTGGACTATAATGCCCTTCTCTACAAAAAAGCGGCAGAGAAGATTTTATCTGGTGAATTTGCGATCAACCCTTATACAGAAAACGGTAGAAGCATTGCACCCTATGTTCAACAATATCAAGCTATTACAGGTTTTGAAGCCAATTATCATTTAGGTCAGGCGAGATTTTTAGAGAAAGTTGCCAAGAACAATGCCAAGGAAGCTTGGTTTAATAAAATCAGAGAGGAGTTGGAGCGATGAAATTTTTAACCCAAGAAGAGATTGCAGCCTTGCAAATAGCAGAAGCTCAGTCTAACAAGAAACCCAAGAAAACAGCTGAACAAATTCAAGCTATCTATAGCTCTGGGAAAAATATCCTAGTTTCGGCTTCAGCTGGTTCAGGGAAGACTTTCGTCATGTCTGAACGAATTCTTGATCAACTAGCGCGTGGTGTAGAAATTCGCCAACTCTTTATCTCAACCTTTACGGTAAAGGCAGCAACCGAGTTAAAAGAACGCTTGGAAAAGAAAATCAGCCAACAAATCCAAGAGACTCAAGATTTGGAGCTAAAAAAACATCTTGGAAGACAATTAGCTGATTTACCCAACGCTGCGATTGGAACCATGGACTCTTTTACGCAAAAATTCCTGACCAAGCATGGTTATCTCCTTGACCTCTCTCCAAATTTTCGCATTCTTCAGAATGAAAGTGAGCAGCTTCTCTTCAAAAATGAAGTTTTTCGTCAAGTTTTTGAAAGTCACTACCAAGGTAAAGAACAGGAACGATTTAGTCAGTTGGTGAAGAACTTTGCAGGTAGAAGCAAGGATGCGCGTGGACTGCGTAAACAAGTCTATATGATTTATGATTTTTTGCAATCCACTAGTAATCCTCAGGCTTGGCTAGAAAATTCCTTTCTAAAAGGCTTTGAAAAGGCTGATTTTACGGTTGCTAAAGAAAACCTTGCAGAGGATATAAAAGAAAGACTTTGGGATTTAGAAAGCTTTTTCCGTTATCATCTGGATAGTGATGCCAAGGAATTTGGCAAAGCTGCCTACTTAGAAACTGTCCAACAAGTTCTTGATGAAATCGGAGCTTTAACCAACGAATCAACTTTTAATCAATATCAAGAAGTTCTAGAGCGAGTTGTGAATATTTCTAAGGATAAGGGTGGCCGTGCTCTTACAAATGCTAGTCGCAAGGCTGAACTCCAAGCTCTAAAAGAAGCCTACAACCAAGAGAGAAAAGACAAGTTTGAAAAGCTGAACGCATTAAATGACCAAATTACTTTAGTGAAATTCCAGGAAGAATATCATCAAGAGTCTTGGGACTTGGCTAAGACTTTCCAAGTTTTCATGAGAGATTTTGTTGTAGCTTATCGACAACGGAAGCGCGAAGAAAATGCCTTCGAATTTGCTGATATTAGCCACTATACCATTGAAATTTTAGAAAACTACCCTCAGGTTCGACAAGAATATCAGGAACGCTTCCACGAAGTCATGGTCGATGAGTACCAAGATACCAACCACATCCAGGAAAGAATGCTGGAACTCCTCTCAAACGGTCATAATCGTTTTATGGTAGGAGATATTAAGCAGTCCATTTATCGATTTAGACAAGCAGATCCACAAATCTTCAACGAAAAATTTCATAGATTTGCTCAAGATGACAAAGAAGGTCAGCTAATTCTGCTTAAGGAAAATTTCCGTAGTAGTTCAGAAGTTCTAGATGCTACGAATGACGTCTTTAAACATCTCATGGATGAGAAGGTTGGCGAGATTACTTATGATGGTATGCACCAGCTTGTTTTTGGGAATACTGATATTCAAGCAAATCCTGAAAACAAGGCAGAAGTTCTCTTATATGATAAGGATGATAGCGATTCTGATGATGAGGAACTTGCAACCAACAAATTAACTGGTGAAATGCGCATGGTGCTTAAGGAGATAATTCACCTTCATAATGATAAGAGTGTACCTTTCAAGGACATGGCTCTCTTAACTGCCAGCAGAAGTCGCAATGACCAGGTCCTACTTGCCTTGTCTGAGTATGGTATTCCAGTCAAGACAGACGGCGCCCAATCAAACTATTTGCAATCCCTAGAAGTGCAGGTTATGTTGGATACTCTTCGTGTCATTCACAACCCTCTTCAAGATTTTGCTTTAGTTGCTCTCATGAAGTCTCCAATGTTTAGCTTTGACGAGGATGAATTAGCTCGTCTTGCTCTCCAAAAATCTGAAGAAAAACCTCAAGAAAATTTTTATGAAAAACTAGTCAATGCTCAAGCAAATACGGGTCTTCAAAAGGATTTAATCAAAGCTGAATTACAAAAGAAACTAAACTTCTTCATGGAAACTGTCCAGGCTTGGCGTTTGTATTCTAAAACGCACTCACTTTATGATCTCATTTGGAAAATCTATAGCGACCGCTTTTACTATGACTATGTCGGTGCGTTGCCAAATGGTCAGGCCAGACAGGCAAATCTCTACGCCCTTGCTCTAAGAGCAGATCAGTTTGAAAAGAGTAATTACAAGGGATTATCCCGATTTATTCGAATGATTGACCAAGTCTTGGAAGCCCAGCATGATCTTGCTAATGTCGCTGTGGCACCACCTAAAGATGCTGTAGAACTTATGAGTATTCATAAAAGTAAGGGCCTTGAGTTCCCTTATGTCTTTATCCTTAACATTGATCAGCAATTCAACAAGCAAGATTCCATGTCTGAGGTCATCCTAAGTCGAAGAAATGGCCTTGGTCTCAAGTATGTTGCTAGAGTTGCTACAAATGCCAAAGAGGAATACGTTCCATCTACGATTAAATTATCTATCCCTAGCTTGACCTATACGCAAAACGAAGAAGAACTTCAGTTAGCAAGTTATTCTGAACTCATGCGTTTGCTTTATGTGGCTATGACGCGAGCTGAGAAAAAACTTTATCTAGTCGGAAAGGGATCGAGGGAAAAGTTGGAGTCTAAAGAATACCCGACAAATGGGCAAGGTCTCCTAACCCGTCAAACCAGGTTAGATGCTCAAAATTTCCAAGATTGGATTTGGGCCATTTATCAAGCATTTTCTAAGGAGGATTTGCATTTCACTGTGCGCTTTGAGGGTGAAGAAGACCTAACCAAAGAAGCTATCGGAGAATTGGAAAATAAAAGCCAGCTCCAAGACCAATCCCAAGCAGATAATCGCCAGTCAGAAACCATCAAAGATGCGTTGGAAATGCTAAAAGAAGTGGAAATGTATAATCAAGTCCACCGTGCAGCAATCAATCTTCCAAGTGTACAAACCCCTAGTCAGCTTAAAAAATTCTATGAACCTGTCATGGATATGGAAGGTGTAGTAGTAGCTGGTCAAAGTCAACTAAAAGAAAGTACGGTTCAATTCAACCTTCCTGATTTCTCTAAAACTAAGAAAGTTACTGGTGCTGAAATTGGTAGTGCTACCCATGAACTCATGCAGAGAATTAATCTAGCTAAGAAACCCACTTTAGAGACTTTAACAGAGGCCTTGGAGCAAGTTCAAGTAAGTTCAGCTGTCAAATCCAAAATCAATCTTGATAAGATTTTGTCCTTCTTTGATACGGCTCTAGGTCAAGAGATTCTTGCAAACCAAGATAAACTCTATCGAGAACAACCTTTCTCAATGTTGAAAAGAGATGCTAAGAGTCAGGAAGATTTTGTTGTCCGCGGAATCTTAGATGGATATCTCCTCTACAATGATAAGATTGCTCTCTTTGACTACAAGACAGATCGTTATGAGCATGCTAGTCAACTTATTGAACGCTATCGAGGACAATTAGCTCTCTATGCAGAGGCTCTATCTCGTTCATATCAGATAGAAACAGTTGAGAAATATTTGATTCTACTTGGTAAAGACCAAGTAGAAGTCGTTAAACTTTAAAAAGAAAGGAGATATCATGTCCATTCCTGTTAGAAAAAACTTATATGATGTAGTTTTAGAGGCATCTAAAGCCGATACTTGGGAACAAGCTACCAAAGAATGGAGTGAAGTTTCCTTGATTTTTAATGGAATCGGTCGGAGCAATTGTGTCTGCGGTAATGCTATTAAGTATGCTTATGAACTTTTTAACGGAGTTACTGGCAAACGACTTTTTCCCATTGGGAGTGACTGTGTGCGTCATTTCCAAAGAATTAGCCTAGATCAACAGCTAGAAGAGGAAGAAAAACTTCTCAGAAAGCTTGAAAATCTAACCAGAAAGGCCCAGAAAAAAGAAGCCATTCGAGTTAATAAAACGGATTTTGATGAGCGACTAATCAACTGGCTATGGGAAAAGGGAGTTTTTAAGTCAAATCGAGGTAATCAATTTTCGCCAGAAAAGGATTATCAACTCTTTTTGGAAGTTTTTCAAGGTGGAAGTTGGAGTAAGGCAGAGCCTTTGAAGAAAGCTCGTATGGAGGAAGTCCTTGAAAAATTTATCAAACCCTTTCTACTTGGAAAATCTGACGATCAGCTCTATCTTGTTAAACTAGGAAAAGAAAAAATTGACTATGAGCAGGAACTTCGCATCAAGGCTGAAAAGGAGCGAAAGAAGCGAGACAAGATTGCTAAACAATATGCGGATAACCTGGTTCTAGCAATGGGACCAGCTGAACGTGCCTATCAGGATTACTTTGGACTGAGCGAAACACTGACTCTAGAGGAACGCCAGTGGGAAAAAATTCTCTTTGGTAAAAATCGTGCAGAACGTTCTATCAAATCAAAACAGTACCAGAGAGAGCTTGAAAAGGATCAACGCATTGCTAGTCAAGACCCTCTTGAAAGAAAACAAAAGCAAGTCTGGTTGCTTAACTCGTATTTTAAGGATATACCCGAAGAAAAAGCTCGCTTTTCCCGACTTCTAATCATGTATCGAAAAACTGGAGAAATACCATTTTCAAGAGAATACCTATCTAATAATCTATTTGATTTTTTCTACAAAATGAAGGCTTTTGAGTTTGAAATAGCACCTGATCAGGTATGTGATTTTCTAAAGGAATGTTTAGATGCAGAAAATCTATCTTCTGCACAAAAATCTTGGATAGAAGGCATTTTAACCAACTGCATCAAACCTTTTTTAGAAAGAATGATAGTATAGCGGTAGTTTTCGTCCTGCATGGAGAAACTCATTATTGTTAAAATTATGTCTCAAAGTTATTTGACATAATTTAATTTATGTACCTACGTAAAATATTTGTATCAACATTAAAAAATTAGAAAGAAACTATGTCAAAAGAAATCGATATTGAATATTATCACCAACTAGCCTTGCAAAAACAAAAAGAGCATCGTAAGTTTTTAGGAAATCTAAAGAAGAAAGCGCCTAAAAATTTAGATAAAATTGCGCTTGAAATCCATCAAGAAGTTTTTAATGAAATTGATTGTACAGCCTGCGCTAACTGCTGCAAGAGTCTTGGTCCAGACTTTAAAGAAGCAGATATCACACGTATTGCCAAGTATTTTAAAATGAAATTGCCAGCCTTTGAAGCTGAGTTTTTGCAGGTAGACGAGGATGGGGATAAGGTCTTCAAATCTATGCCCTGTCCATTTCTAGGAGGCGATAATCTCTGTTCCATCTACGATGTCCGTCCCAAAGCCTGTCGTGAATTTCCACATACTGACCGTAAGAAGATTTACCAAATCAATAATCTAACGATCAAAAACACTTTAACTTGTCCTGCAGCCTATCTTTTTGTTGAAAGATTAAGAGAGAAAATAGACTAAGTACTTTCATTGTATGATAAGATTCATCCTCAAATACAGTTGTTATTTGAGGATTTTTGTATATTTATTTTTATCTGAAAATTCAAACTAAATTTCTTATTAATTGATAATCCCTTTCTTAAGCTTAAAGTTTTTCAAACCTAATCTTAAAGAAAACTGATATAAGGTATCTTTAAGCGATGTTCTGTATAGTTATTCCATCATCAAAGAAAGAGGTATCGATATGAACTACATAGTCATTCCAGCTTATCAACCAGATAATAAACTTATCAAACTCATCGAAAAAATTCACGAAAAGAGTGATTTTCATATCTTAGTCATAGACGACGGCAGTTCATCAGAGTGCCAAAAAATCTTTGATAAAGCAAAACAATTTGCTACTGTCATTCGTCACCAGGTGAACCAAGGTAAAGGGCAGGCTCTAAAAACAGCCTTTACTTATATCCAAGAACAAAACATTTATGGTACGGTTGTCACAGCAGATGCGGATGGACAGCACAAGGTATGGGATATTTTCCGCACGGCTAATAAAGCTTCTGAAAATCCAAACAAGCTAATCTTGGGTGTACGTGGCTTTTCTGGGAAAGTTCCCCTTCGTAGCCGTTTTGGTAACAGCTTAACCAAAGCTCTCTTTAAGCTTCAAACAGGAGTAGGAGTAACAGATACGCAGACAGGTCTTCGTGCTTTTACGACAAACTTGATACCGTTTATGCTTAAGATTGAAGGCCAACGTTACGAATATGAAATGAATATGTTGCTCGAAGCAACGAAAGAATACGAGATTTTAGAAGTTCCTATTGAAACTGTCTATATTAATGACAATGAGGCTTCGCACTTCCGCCCAATCCAAGACGGGCTCATGATTTATAAAAATATCTTTAAATTTGCCTTATCATCTCTTAGTAGCTTTGTTGTAGACTATAGTGAAATGAAATAGAATCTAAACAAATTTACCAGAGTAGTTAAGTCAATTTCTAGCATTTTTTAGAATTCACAGTGTACCGTTTTGTATTTGATCTACTATAAATTTAAAATTGAAAAAATGTTTATCTAGTGGATTGAAATAAGATATGAACAGAGAGATTAGAAAAGTCAAACTAATTTCTAGAAATATTTTTAGCAGTTGTAGTGTACTATTCTATATTCAATCTACTATATATCGTTTACGCCCTAGCAATCTTGATTTTGTCGACAGTTCCGACGAGTCTACGAATCTTTCTAGCAAACGGAGTCGCTCGTGTGACTAGCTCTATTTTCAACTATTCTACAAATAAAAAACTAGTCTTTAAAAACGACGATAGCCTTGTGAAAACAGGGATGGGATACTTTGGTTTAGCAGTCGGACTTTTTGTCTTAGACACGCTACTGATTCGTCTCTTCTTTACAGTCTTTGGTATCAACCTTCTGATTGCCAAAGTTATCGTCGGCATCCTTCTCTTCGCTGTTTCTTGGACAGTTCAGAAGAAATTTATCTTTAAGGAAAGGACATCAACTGTATTATGAAATTTTTAAAGAAACGCTATGCTTACGCCTCAGTTCTTGGCCTACTCTTGACAGGATCCTTTAGTTACTCAATGCTAAAGACCTTTGTCCTCGCTGAAACTATCTCGACAGTTGCTACAACTAGCACAAGTTCCAATGCTACAGCAGCAAGTCAAGCTGCTAAAACGGCTACTGTCACTGACTCTAGTTATAAAGATGACAATATTTCTGTTAATTTGTCTGAAACGACTGTCAATAATACCCAAGTCTACGTTGCTGATATTACTCTCAGCTCATCAGATTATCTGAAAACTGCCTTCGCTCAAAATGCTTATGGAACTAACGTAACTGCAAAAACCTCTGTAACTGCAGCTGACAACAATGCAATTTTAGCGGTAAACGGGGACTACTATGGTGCTAACTCTACAGGTTATGTTATCCGTAATGGAGTAGTTTATCGTGATACTGTTCGTGAAGATTCTAGTAATGGGGACTTAGCTATTTATAAAGACGGCTCTTTCAAGGTTATTTACGAAGATCAGATCTCAGCTGAGCAACTAGTAAATGACGGTGTCGTCAATCTCTTGGCTTTTGGACCAGCCTTGGTCGAAAATGGTGAAATTGCAGTTGATACCAATACAGAAGTAGGACAGGCCATGGCTTCAAATCCTCGTACAGCTATTGGTATTATCGATGAAAACCACTATATCATCGTGGTTTCAGATGGACGTACCTCTGAAAGTGAAGGTCTCTCTCTTTATCAGCTTGCTGAGGTTATGAAATCTTATGGAGCAAAAACAGCCTACAACCTTGATGGTGGTGGATCATCTACACTTTACTTCAACGGTCAGGTTATCAATAAACCAACGACTGGAGGAAACAAAATTTCAGAAAGGGCGGTGAGTGATATTGTCTACATCGGTTACTAATTTTGGCAAAAAACGGTTTAAAAAAACAGTCATTTCTTATACACTAATCACTATTTTCTTCTTTGCATTTTCTAGAATTTACGAAGCATTCAGCTTTGGAGAAACTTCTGTTCATATGCACTATTTGTTTGCAGTACCTCTTGTCGGGGGAATTCTACTTGCAATCTTTCTCAAAGTTCTTCCACATTTCTCTCGTATTAGCCTAAATCTATGGAATTCGGCAGTAGCGATTATTACAGCAGGTACACTATTTCGTGGAATTGTCAATCTCTCAGGACGTTCTACAACCTTGGATTCACCCTACTGGTATGTTGGCATTGGTTTTGCAATACTAGCGATCGTCACTATTTTCAACAATCCAAACCTTTGGAAGAATTCTACTAAAGCAACCAAAAAAAATCGCAAAAAAGTCTATGGTCAGGCATAATGTTATAAAAAAGTAGTCGTTCAGCTGATGTTCGACTACTTTTTATTGACTTTTATTTCTAAAATATTTTAAAAATATTACAAGTTCTTTTCTTCTGAAAGATACTACTTTTATATTTAACAGAATATTGTATAATAAAATTGATAATTAGCGATTTTAATACAATATTTAGGAAAAACAAATCCCAATCCCAATCTTGGTATTTGCGAGGAGAAAAGAATGAAAAAAATATTGCTGGCAAGTACGGTTGCCCTCTCTATGGCATGTTTTGCAAAAACAACCGTCTATGCCGGGGATTCTCAAGCTACCAATAATATTCAATCATCAGAAAGAACTTCTTCGAATACAGTAGGAAATGAGAAGAAACATCAAAACGAGGCTGAAAAAGCAACCTCTCAAACTCCTGATACCCACGAACAATCTTCAAAAGAAGCAATAGTAGAGGTAGTTAACAAAGAAGGTTGGCAAAAAGAAAATAACCAATGGCGTTATTATGAAAATAATCAGCCTGTTTCAAATTGGAAAAAAATAGCAGGAGTCTGGTACTATTTCAATCAAGATGGTATCATGCTTAGTAGCACTATCTTTAATGATTATCTATTGAATAATAGTGGTGCTATGGCAGAAAATTCTTGGGTAAAAATTGCTGATAAATGGTACTATGCCAATGAAGATGGGAAAATTACTCGTAATAGTTGGAAAAAGATAGCTGGTGTTTGGTATCGATTTGATGAATCTGGCACAATGTTAAGCAATACTATTTATAATGATTATCTTCTCAAGACTAGCGGTGCTATGGCAGAAAATTCTTGGGTAAAAATTGCTGATAAATGGTACTATGCCAATGAAGATGGGAAAATTATTCGTAATAGTTGGAAAAAGATAGCTGGTGTTTGGTATCGATTTGATGAATCTGGTACCATGCTAAGTGCTACTATTTATAATGATTATCTTCTCAAGAATAGTGGTGCTATGGCGGAAAATTCCTGGGTAAAAATTGCTGATAAATGGTACTTTGCTACAGAATCAGGAAAAATTATTCGCGACAAGTGGGAGAAAATCAGCGGTACATGGTACTATTTTAATAAAGATGGTGACATGCTAAGTAGCCAATGGAAATCTAAATACTATCTAAAAGATAGTGGAGCCATGGCTGAGAATGAATGGATCTTTGATAAGAAATATAATAGCTGGTTCTACCTCAAGTCGGACGGTGCCTATGCTGAAAATCAATGGCAGGGTGCTTACTATCTAAAATCTGGTGGCTATATGGCTAAGAATGAATGGATTTTTGATAAGAACTATGATGCTTGGTATTACCTCAAAGAGGATGGGGTATATGTAACAGGGACTTTCAACATCAAAGGTAAAGACTATTCATTCCAAAGCAATGGAAAATGGATTTCTGATCCATCATCCTATTATAAAGTAACACCAATTACAGCTTATGTATACAGTGCTTCTGGTGATAGACTCAGCTATATCTCACAAGGTAGCATTGTTTCGGTTACTGGGGCTGAAGTTCAAGGTGGTCGACTTCCAGTCAAAATATCAGGACTTTCAGGATATATGAACAAGAGTGATCTAGTAGCGGTCAGCTCAGATAGTGAATTCATTCCTCACTATACTACGGATGGTCGTTATCTTTACCATGAGTTGTCACCTTACGCAAGTATTCGAGTTGCACCACATAGTTCATCAATGACTATTGGTAAAAAGTATTATTCAGCTGATGGTATTAACTTTGAAAACTTTACAGTTAAAAATCCTTTCTTATTTAGAGATTTAAGAAAACCAAGCAATTACACGGCTGAGGAATTAGATAAAGTCTATTCTCTTATGAATATCAAGGGAAGTCGTCTGGCAGGTAAGGGGGCAATCTTTAAAGAAGCTGAAGAACGTTATCAGATCAACGCTCTATATCTAATCGCCCATAGTGCCCTTGAAAGTTCATGGGGACGTAGCCAGATTGCCAAGGATAAAAATAATTTCTTCGGTATCGCAGCTTACGATACAACACCATATGATTCAGCTAAAAGCTTTGATGATGTTGATAAGGGTATCTTAGGTGCAGCTAAGTGGATTCGCGAAAATTACATTGATAATGGCAGAACATACCTAGGAAATAAAGCATCAGGTATGAATGTCCTCTATGCTTCAGATCCATATTGGGGAGAAAAAATTGCAAGCATCATGATGAGAATCAATAGTCAGCTAGGCGAAAAAGATTAAAAATCATTAAAATCGATAACGACTGTATGGTGGTTATCGATTTTGCTTATCAAGAGAAACTTGAGGAATTAACTTTATGAAACAGAATATTGAGAATATAAATAAAAGAGGAATTGATTTACGTGACTTAGGGATTGATGCATACGCTTATGATTATTCAGCGATCCCAGACTTACTTGCTATTGTCCAAGCAAACAATCTGACAATATTAGGTGGTGATGTGTTTTGTTATAAGAATGGCCAATTGACACATACTTATGATAATTGGTATTACGAGAAACAAGATCCAACTATTGATAGCAGTAAATCCATTTTTCAAACAGAAAGGTATATCAGCAACTATGTAAAAAATCATGGTGAACACTATTATTTTTCAATCGTTTTAGACAATGAGGAATTTCATTTGTGACTGATTTGCTTAGAAAACATTTTACAATCGGCAATGAATCAAGCGTCAAATACGAGAAATCATGTTATAATAAAAGATAGTGATTTATTTTAGAAAAAGGATTTGTATTTAATATTTGAAACTGGAAAAATAGATACAAATCCAATAAGAGAAAGGAATTATACTCTCATGGCAACTATTCAATGGTTTCCTGGGCACATGTCAAAGGCGCGTCGTCAGGTCCAGGAAAATTTAAAATTTGTTGATTTTGTAACAGTTTTAGTCGATGCACGTTTGCCCTTGTCTAGTCAAAATCCGATGCTGACTAAAATCATTGGAGATAAACCAAGACTATTGATTTTGAACAAGGCAGATCTAGCGGACCCAGTATTAACAAAAGAATGGCGTCAGCACTTTGAATCACAAGGCATTCAAACACTGGCAATTAATTCTAAAGAGCAAATTACAGTAAAAGTTGTAACGGATGCTGCTAAGAAACTCATGGCAGATAAGATAGCTCGTCAAAAGGAACGTGGGATTCAAATCGAAACCTTACGTACCATGATAATCGGTATTCCAAACGCTGGTAAATCAACGCTGATGAACCGTTTGGCTGGTAAGAAAATTGCTATAGTTGGTAACAAGCCAGGTGTGACCAAAGGCCAACAATGGCTCAAAACAAATAAGGATTTGGAAATCTTGGATACTCCAGGGATTCTCTGGCCAAAATTTGAAGATGAAACTGTCGCTCTTAAACTTGCCCTTACCGGAGCAATCAAGGATCAGTTGCTTCCAATGGATGAAGTGACTATTTTCGGTCTCAATTACTTTAAAACCCATTATCCTGATAAGCTTCAAGAACGTTTTAAACAAATGAATCTGGACGATGAAGCTCCTGAAATCATCATGGACATGACTCGTATTCTTGGTTTCCGTGATGATTACGATCGCTTTTACAATCTCTTTGTCAAAGAAGTTCGTGACGGAAAATTAGGCAATTATACATTAGATACATTGGAAGATCTCAATGGCAACGATTAAAGAAATAAAAGAAGAATTAGCAAAGATAACTAAACTTGAAAGTCCCTTGTTTAAGGAATTTGAAAAAGATTCTCGTTCAGGTGTACAAAAGGAAATTGAAAAGCGTAAGAAAGCCATTCAAGCTGAAATTGATGAAAATCTCCGCTTAGAAGCCATGCTTAGCTATGAAAAAGAGCTTTACGCTCAAGGTATTAGCTTAATTGCAGGAGTAGATGAAGTTGGACGTGGGCCTTTAGCTGGGCCTGTTGTTGCCGCAGCAGTCATTCTGCCAAATAATTGTAAGATAAAAGGCTTGAATGACAGTAAGAAGATTCCTAAGAAAAAACATGAGGAGATTTTTCAAGCCGTTAAAGATAAGGCTCTTACAATCGGTATTGGCATTATGGACAATCATGTCATTGATCACGTCAATATCTATGAAGCAACTAAACTAGCAATGAAAGAAGCTATCTCTCAGCTTGAACCTCAACCAGAACATCTTTTGATTGATGCTATGAAGTTGGATTTGCCGATTTTTCAGACATCCATCATCAAAGGAGATGCGAATTCCCTATCCATTGCAGCTGCATCCATCATTGCTAAGGTTACCAGAGATAAAATCATGGCAAACTATGATCAGGAATTTCCAGGTTATGATTTTTCTCAAAATGCTGGTTATGGAACGGCTAAACATTTAGAAGGTTTAGAAAAGCACGGTGTTACACCCATTCATCGCACAAGCTTTGAACCGATTAAAACGATCGTTTCAGAAGCTGAAAAAGATAATTAAAGGAGAGAATTATGGAGGAACAGTCGGAAACACTTAGTTCCAAGAAAGAATTTGCCTTTGCATCTAGTACAATTCTATCTCAAGTAGGGCGAGGAATTATCGTTGGATTAGTCGTAGGCCTTATTGTTGGGTCTTTTCGGTTTTCTATTGAAAAAGGATTTCATGTCATCCAAGGGCTTTATCATGATCAAGATAATCTTGTACGTAACCTGTTGATTATCTCCCTGCTTTATCTTGTTATTTGCTGGCTTAGCGCCAAATTAACACGCTCGGAAAAAGATATTAAAGGTTCAGGTATTCCTCAAGTTGAAGCAGAGTTAAAAGGTCTCATGTCACTCAACTGGTGGAGTGTGCTCTGGAAGAAATATATTCTTGGTATTCTCGCAATTGCTAGTGGACTCATGTTAGGGCGTGAAGGTCCAAGTATTCAACTAGGTGCTGTTGGAGGTAAAGGAATTGCTAAATGGCTGAAATCTAGTCCAGTAGAGGAGCGCTCTTTAATAGCTAGTGGAGCTGCTGCTGGACTTGCTGCAGCCTTTAACGCTCCAATAGCAGGTCTGCTTTTTGTAGTTGAAGAAGTTTACCATCACTTTTCAAGATTTTTCTGGGTTTCTACCTTGGCTGCTAGTCTAGTAGCAAACTTTGTCTCTCTTCTCATCTTCGGCTTAACACCTGTTTTGGATATGCCGGATGATATCCCTCTTATGAGTCTTAGTCAATATTGGATTTATCTGGTGATGGGAATTTTTCTTGGGCTCTCAGGATTTCTTTATGAAAAAGCCGTTCTAAATGTCGGAAAAGTTTATGATTGGATTGGCCAAAAGGTTCATATTGATAAAACTTATCATCCAATTTTTGCTTTTATCCTGATCATTCCAGTTGGAATCTTCCTGCCACAGATACTTGGTGGAGGCAATCAGCTTGTCTTGTCCTTAACGGAACAAGATTATAGTTTCCAAATTCTTTTAATTTACTTCATCATTCGCTTTATCTGGAGCATGATTAGTTACGGAAGTGGACTGCCAGGTGGTATTTTCTTACCGATTTTAGCATTAGGATCCTTACTTGGTGCCCTAGTAGGCGTTATTTGTGTCAATCTTGGTCTTGTTACCCAGCAGCAATTTCCTATCTTTGTGATTCTTGGAATGAGTGGTTATTTTGGGGCTATCTCAAAAGCACCTTTGACAGCTATGATTCTTGTGACTGAAATGGTTGGTGACATCCGCAATCTCATGCCTTTAGGTATGGTGACCCTAGTTGCCTACATCGTCATGGATTTACTAAAAGGAGCGCCTGTCTATGAAGCTATGCTGGAAAAAATGTTACCTGAATCAGCAACTGATGATGGAGAAGTTACACTAATTGAAATCCCGGTTTCAGACAAAATAGCTGGTAAACAAGTACACGAACTCAATTTACCTCATAATGTGCTTATCACAACCCAGATACATAACGGTAAAAGTAAGACAGTTAATGGATCTACAAGGATGTATCTAGGTGATATGATTCATCTCGTGATTCCAAAAAGTGAAATTGGAAAAGTGAAAGATTTGCTTTTATAGCAGTATTTATTTACATAATTTATGTTATGTGGTAATGATTTAAGAAAAATTCTTTTCAGATTAATCGACAGATTCTTACAGATTAAAATATTTAAAAACAAAAACTCGGTCCCTGAAAGATGGAATCGAGTTTTTATATTACATTCGAATAAATTGTATAAGTTTAAACATTTAAAAAACTATAAGTTCAATGAAGCAATGATTTACCATATTTTAAGCGATTTTTCCATTATATAGCTTACTAAGACAATCCCATATATCTCCTATATCATCTTTCCGAAAAACTATAATTTTCTTGAAAAATATATCTAGCTATGCTATACTACTAATATAGAAAGGTTTGGAAAAAAAACATGAAACGCGAGATCTTATTAGAACGTATCGATAAACTTAAACAAGTCATGCCATGGTATGTATTAGAATATTACCAATCGAAACTGACTGTTCCATACAGTTTTACAACCTTGTACGAATACTTAAAGGAATACGATCGATTTTTCACCTGGGTTTTAGAATCTGGCATATCGGATGCTGATACTATGGCAAATATTCCTTTGGATGTTCTTGAGAACATGACCAAGAAAGATATGGAATCTTTTATTCTTTACTTACGTGAACGTCCTTTGCTCAATGCTAATACGACTAAAAATGGAGTTTCCCAAACGACCATCAATCGAACCTTGTCAGCATTGTCTAGTCTTTACAAGTATCTGACTGAGGAGGTTGAAAATGACCAGGGAGAACCTTATTTCTATCGCAATGTCATGAAGAAGGTTGCTACCAAGAAAAAGAAAGAAACCTTGGCTGCACGGGCTGAAAATATCAAACAAAAACTCTTTTTAGGCGATGAAACAGAAGGTTTCCTTAACTATATCGACCAGGAGTACCCTCAAACACTCTCAAATCGAGCCCTATCTTCCTTTAATAAGAATAAAGAGCGAGATTTAGCAATTATTGCACTCCTTCTTGCCTCTGGTGTACGTCTTTCTGAAGCAGTTAACCTTGACCTTCGAGATCTCAACCTCAAGATGATGGTGATTGATGTAACTCGAAAAGGTGGAAAACGAGACTCGGTTAATGTTGCTGCCTTTGCTAAGCCTTATCTAGAGCAATATCTTGCTATTCGAGACAAACGTTATAAGACAGAAAAGACTGATACAGCTCTCTTTCTAACTTTATATAGAGGTGTTCCAAACCGTATTGACGCTTCTAGTGTCGAAAAGATGGTCGCCAAGTATTCAGAAGACTTCAAAGTCCGCGTGACGCCCCATAAACTGCGTCATACACTAGCAACGCGTCTCTATGATGCAACCAAATCACAGGTTTTGGTCAGTCACCAGCTGGGACATGCAAGCACACAAGTTACCGATTTGTATACCCATATCGTTAATGATGAGCAAAAGAATGCCTTGGATAGTTTGTAACATAATATAAATTATGTAACAATTTAAAAAGAAGTTGGTAAAGTCCAACTTCTTTTTTCTTTATTCTACAACCGCCTCAGCAATTTCTTCTGCAGTGATTCCTGCGAAGTAACGACCTAGGTTAATGGTTTGAAGAGCTTTAAGTACATCTTCGCGTTCGTATTTAACACCACGAAGGACATCTTCTACAGCTGCTACGTCTTCGATACCAAAGAAGTCACCGTAAATCTTGATGTCTTGAATTTTTGATTCGATAACATTAGCAAAGATTTCAACCTTACCGCTAGGGAATTTAGTTCCACGATGGACGTTATACTCTGGTGATTTCCCATAATTCCAGTCCCAAGTTCCAAACTTAGTTTCTTTGATTCGATTGATTGCAGCCAATTCTTCATCTGAAAATACATATTCTGTCATTTCAGGATATTCTTTTTTCATGTATTCCAAAAGTAAGTCACGGAATTCTTCGACAGTAATCTTTTCTGGTAACTCATCGATGATATTGGTTACGCGAGCACGAACAGATTTAACACCTTTAGACTCAAACTTGTCCTTTGACACTTTGAGAGCATTAGCAAGAACTGACAAATTTACGTCAAAGAGCAAGCAACCGTGGTGCATGATACGTCCGTTAATATAAGCTTGCGCATTTCCACAGAATTTCTTACCCTCGATCTCAAGATCGTTACGGCCTGTAAATTCAGCTTTAACACCAAGTTGAGCAAGTGTATTGATTACTGGAGTAGAGAAGCTCTTGAAGTCAAAGGCCTTATTTTCATCTTCTTTAGAAATGATTGTATAGTTAAGGTTATTCAAATCATGGTAAACAGCCCCACCACCACTGATACGGCGCACTACTTCAATTCCATTTTCACGAACATAGTCACGGTTAATTTCTTCGATAGTATTTTGGTGACGTCCTACAATAATAGATGGTTTGTTAATCCAAAGAAGGAAGATTTGATCCTCGTCCAAAAGGTGTTTAAAAGCATATTCCTCTAAAGCAATATTAAAGGCAGTGTCATTTGAATGATTGATAATGTATTTCATAAGTTACCTTCTAATACGATAGAGACTGGAAAATAATTCCAGTCTAGTCTATCTATTTTTATTTTTTCTTAGGTGAATGGATGGCCATGCCAAGAACATCAGCAAATGCTTCGTACATA
Source organism: Streptococcus infantis (assembly GCF_047464615.1). Taxonomy (GTDB): domain Bacteria; phylum Bacillota; class Bacilli; order Lactobacillales; family Streptococcaceae; genus Streptococcus; species Streptococcus infantis_Y. The sequence goes on along the minus strand of NZ_JASHBO010000004.1, from coordinate 81,615 downwards.
ACTTCAGAGTATGTTGGGTGTCCGTGGATTGTCTTAAGCATTTCTTCAACAGTGATTTCCATTTCGATGATACTTGACGCTTCGTTGATCAACTCTGCAGCAGCAGGACCAATGATATGAACACCAAGGATTTCACCATATTTCTTGTCTGCAATGACTTTAACAAATCCTTGAGCAGCATCTGATGCAATTGCACGTCCGTTTGCAGCAAAGTTAAATTTACCAATTTGAACATCGTATTTTTCACGAGCTTGTTCTTCAGTCAAACCAACAGCTGCTACTTCAGGAAGTGTATAAATAGCTGCAGGAGTCAAGTTCAATTTGGCAACAGCGTGGTTTCCTTTAAGCGCATTTTCAGCCGCAACTTCACCCATACGGAAGGCAGCGTGAGCCAACATCTTAGTACCGTTGATATCACCTGGTGCGTAGATACCTGGAACAGAAGTTTCCATGTATTCGTTAACTTTGATACGACCACGTTCTAATTCAAACTCAACTTCTCCGATACCTTCAAGATCTGGAACACGACCGATTGAAAGAAGGGCTTTATTTGCGATGATATCATCTTTTCCTTCAACCTTGATACGGAGCTTGCCATCTTCTTCAATGATTTCTTGGAGTTTAGTATCCGTCAAGATTGTCATACCTTTACGTTCAAGGATTAAACGAAGGTTCTTAGATACTTCAGCATCCATAGCTGGAACAATACGATCCATCATTTCGATAACAGTAACTTTTGAACCAAATGCCATGAAGGCTTGGCCAAGTTCGATACCGACAACACCACCACCGATGATAACGAGGCTTTCTGGAACTTCATTCATTTCAAGGATGTCATCACTCGTCATTACAAGTGAAGATTCCATACCAGGGACATTAATCTTGCTTACTTTAGAACCACCAGCAAGGATGATCTTCTTAGTTTCAAGCAATTCAGAACCATTTACCAAGACATTCTTATCTTTAGTAATAGTACCGATACCTTTATGAACATCAACTCCATAGCTACGAAGTAATCCTGCAACACCGCCAACAAGAGTATTAACAACTTTAGATTTAGTTTCTAATAGTTTTTCCATATCAACAGTGAAGTTAGGATTTTCAATCACGATACCACGATTTGCTGCATGACCGATATTCTCGATAATTTCAGCGTTATGGAGGTAAGTCTTAGTTGGAATACATCCGCGGTTCAAGCAAGTACCACCAAGTTCAGATTTCTCAACAAGAGCAACCTTACCACCTAATTGTGCGGCTTTAATAGCAGAAACATAACCAGCAGGTCCACCACCGATAACAACGATATCGTAAGCGTCATCGCTCTTACCATCATCGTTTGAAGCACTTGCAGCAGGTGCTGGACTAGCTTCAGGTGCTGCTGCGCCAGCTGTTGGGATATTTTCCCCTTCTTCACCAAGATAGCCGATTACTTCTGTAACTGGAACAGTTTCACCATCCCCTTTAAGGATAGCGATTAAGTATCCATCTTCTTCTGCTTCCAATTCCATGCTGACTTTGTCAGTCATGATTTCCAAAAGGATTTCTCCTTCTTTTACAAATTCTCCGACTTTTTTATTCCATTGGACGATTTGTCCTTCTGTCATATCCACGCCGGCTTTTGGCATAATTACTTCTAAGGCCATATCTTACTTCCTCTATCTATATTTCTAAAACAAATACTTTAAACCAACATTGAGATTGGGTTCTCAATCAAAACTTTTAAGTCTTTCATAAACTTAGCACCAGCCATACCATCTACGACACGGTGGTCAATTGTCAATCCAAGACTCATAATTGGACGAATCACGATTTCACCATTAACTACAACTGGTTTCTCAACTGTTGAGCTAACTCCGAGAATTGCTGAGTTTGGTTGATTGATGATAGGACCGAATGATTGAACACCAAACATCCCCAAGTTACTGATGGTGAAGGTTGAATTTTGCAATTCGCTAGGAGCTAGTTTACCATCCAAGGTACGTCCAATAACGTCTTTAAATGCAACTACCAACTCAGACAAGCTCATTTTTTCTGCATTATAGACAACTGGTGTCATCAATCCATTATCCATACCAACTGCCATCGCAAGGTTGACATAGTTGTGAGTGATGATTGTCTTACCATCTTCTGTCAATGAAGCGTTGATGTAAGGGTGTTTCATAAGCGTCTTAACAACTGCTAGTGAAAGCAAATCTGTAACAGTGATTTTCTTGCCAGTTGCTTCCATGATTGGATCAAGCACTTTCTTTCGAAGGGCAAGCATTTCAGACATATCTACATCATAGTTAAGCGTAAATGTTGGAGCAGTCAAGTAAGACTCAACCATACGTTGTGCAATAACCTTACGCATAGGAGTCATCGGAATACGTTCGATTTCTCCATAAGGTGTCACATTATCTGGAACTTCTTCGACTTTCTCAATTTGAGCAGGTGATTTAATCGTATCGTTTTCGATATTTTCAGGAAGGAAAGCTAAAACGTCCTTCTTCATGATTTTACCACGATGACCAGTTCCTTGGATTTCTTGCCAAGCAATATTATGCTCTAGTGCAATTCGTTTTGCGAGTGGTGAAATGCGAACCACGTTAGTGTCTTTATATGTTTCCACGTCTTCTTTGTGGACACGACCGTTTGCGCCTGAGCCAGAAATGTCGTAGAGATTGATCCCTAAATCATCTGCTAATTTTCTAGCTGCAGGAGTCGCTCTTAGCTTATCATCAGCCATGACCTCTCCTATTCTATTTATGATGCAAAGGGCTTAAAAATTCACAGTGAAAATAGGAAACTTGACGAAGAAACTTTAGTTTCTAGGAAAGTTTATCTTTTTCACCCAGACTTTAGCCCGAGTTCAATTTTATGATGCAAAGGGCTTTTAGCCCGTGCTCTAATCTAAGATATCAAGAACGCAGAGAACTCTGCACCTAAAAGATACAAAGCTTCTCGTCTGATTTATCATATATTACATAATTTATATTATGTGTTATTGTTTGTTATGAGTTTTACGAATGGCATCTTTGATGCTTTCAACTGTCGGAATCATTGCATTTTCAAGATTTTGTGCATAAGGCATTGGTACATCTTCACCTGCACAACGACGGATTGGAGCATCTAAGTAATCAAATGCTTCTGATTCAGAAATGATAGCTGAGATTTCACCGATAAAACCACTTGTCTTGTGAGCATCATTGACAAGAACTACTTTTCCTGTTTTCTTAACTGAGTTAATGATGATGTCTTTATCAAGTGGAACCAAAGTACGTGGGTCTACTACTTCTACTGAAATGCCTTCCTCAGCCAATTCTTCAGCTGCTTGCATAACACGACGAAGCATTTTACCGTAGGTTACTACTGTTACATCAGTTCCTTCGCGTTTGATTTCTCCGACACCAAGTGGAATGGTGTAGTCTGGATCAACAGGAACCTCACCTTTTTGGTTAAATTCGGATTTGTATTCAAGAATGATAACAGGGTTGTTGTCACGGATAGAAGACTTAAGAAGTCCCTTTATATCAGCTGGTGTACCTGGAGCTACAACCTTCAATCCTGGGATATGAGTAAACCATGTTTCCAATGATTGTGAGTGCTGAGCTGCAGAACCAACTCCGTTACCAGCTGCACAGCGGATTGTCATTGGTACTTGACCTTTTCCACCAAACATATAACGAGTTTTAGCGGCTTGGTTAACGATAGCATCCATGGCAATTACAGAAAAGTCCATGAAAGTCATATCAACGATTGGACGAAGTCCTGTCATAGCAGCACCTGCTGCTGCACCAGAAATAGCAGCTTCAGAGATTGGACAGTCACGAACACGTTCTGGACCAAATTCTTCAAGCATACCTACTGAAGTACCGAAGTCTCCACCGAAAACTCCGACATCTTCACCCATCAAAAGCACATTTTCATCACGACGCATTTCCTCAGACATTGCAAGGATAATGGTATCGCGGAAAGACATTAATTTAGTTTCCATATTTTCTCTACTTCTCCTTAGTCTGCGTAAATATCTTCAAATGCTGATTCTAGTGGAGGGAATGGACTTTCTTCTGCAAATTTAACAGATGCCTCCACTGCTTCCTTAACTTGTGCTTGAATTTCTTCAAGTTCCTCTGCACTAGCAATCTTGTTCTCAACAAGGTACTTGCGAAGATTTTCGATTGGATCTTTTTGTTTCCACTCTTCTACTTCTTCACGTGTACGATATTTACCTGGGTCTGAAGATGAGTGACCAAGCCAACGGTAGGTTACACTCTCAATCAAGACAGGACCTTTACCAGAACGAACATGGTCAACTGCTTTCTTAAATCCTTCGTAGACATCGATTACATTGTTACCATCTTCGATAAACATACCAGGAATACCGTAAGCTGCGCTACGTTCATGGATATGTTGAACATTGGTCATTTTCTTAATATCTGCTGAAATTCCGTAACCATTATTGATACAGTAGAAAATAACAGGAAGATTCCAGATTGAAGCCATATTCACCGCTTCGTGGAAGACACCTTCGTTTGTTGCACCGTCACCAAAGAAGCAGACAACGATTTTACCAGTGTTTTTCATTTGTTGAGTAAGGGCAGCACCTACTGCGATTCCCATACCACCACCTACAATACCGTTGGCACCAAGGTTACCTGCATCAAGATCGGCGATGTGCATTGATCCACCTTTACCTTTACAAGTTCCGGTATACTTACCTAGGATTTCAGCCATCATGCCATTAAGGTCAATACCTTTAGCGATGGCTTGACCGTGACCACGGTGATTTGAAGTGATCAGATCATCTGCGTTTAGAGCTAACATAGCTCCGACGTTAGCAGCTTCCTCACCAACAGAAAAGTGCGTCATACCGGGCACTTTTCCTTTTTTTACTAATTGAGCAATTTTTAAGTCCATACGACGAATTTCTTCCATCTTACGGAACATCTCAAGCAAAAGATTTTTATCTAAAGTTGACATAATCTTGCCTTTCTAAGTTTAAATTCTTATAGTTCTATTTTACTTTATAGGTTAATTAGTGTCAAAAAATATGCTTGCAATTTTTCACAATATAAAAAAAGAAAAGTCAGTAAAATCAAGACTTTTCTTTATATAAAATACAAATTTCACAAGATGTTTTTTCATCGTTTTTCAACAAATTATTTGAATCTTTTCATAATAACCTGTAAACGCCACTGATAAAGAATTCCACTTACCATTAAACTAATGATAAGAGCAATCCAATAGGAGTACGCACCTAAACTAGTCGAATAATCAAGATATAACCCAAGCGGAATCCCAACACCCCAGTATCCGAGAAGACCAAGACAAAAAGGAACAATCGTATCCTTATAACCTCTTAAAATACCTTGTAAAGGTGCCGCAAAGGTATCAGCTAACTGGAAGAACAAGCTATAGGTCATAAAAGATGCTGTCAGTTGAATAAATTCTGAATCTTGACCATATAGTCTAGCTACATTTTCACGATAGATGTAGAGAAAACTAAGTGTTAAAACCGCAAACACCATAGCTGTTAAACGGCCAATATGGATATACTGTTTTGCATCGTCTAACCGTTTAGCTCCTACCTCATAAGAAATCACAATGGCCATCGCAGTTGAAATACTCATAGGAAAAGCATACATCAGATTTGAAAAGTTCATAGCTGACTGATGACTTGCAATAATAAGTGATGAGAATTTCGCCATAATCAAACCAACAACTGAAAAAATGGCTACTTCAGCAAATACCGTCCCACCAATTGGTAGACCAAGATAAATAGCTTCCTTGATTTTTTTGATTTGTAGGGGCATAGGCTTTTGGAGTTGATATTCCTTAAGCTTTTTATGCTTTAACAAGACCAAAACTGAAATCAGCAACAATGCCCAGTACGCAAGGGAAGTCCCCAGACCTGCTCCTGCACCTCCTAACTCAGGAAAACCAAAAGCTCCATATATTAGTAAATAGTTAAATCCACTATTTAAAGGAAGTAAAAGAAGCATAAGATACATAGACAATTTTGTCAGTCCGAGTGTATCAAGTAGAGAACGTATCACACTAAAAAGCAAAAGTGGAATAATACCGATGGCTAGGAGCCACAGATAACGTATAGCAACACTGGATACAGCCACTTCCAGCCCCATGAATTGTAAGACAATTGGTGCTAAAAAGAAAACCAAGCCAAAAAGTACGATAGATAAGGCTAAAGCCAAATAAAGAAATTGATAAAAATCCGAAGAAACTTCTTTCTTTTTTCCTTGTCCCAAATGGTGCCCGATAATAGGGACCAAGGCTGAGACAATCCCTGTCAAAAAGGTAAAGAAAGGATTCCATAAACTAGTTGCGATTGAAACCCCCGCTAGATCAAGAGTATTATATTGGCCCGTCATCGTGGTATCGACAAAAGATGCGGAAAAATTAGCGAATTGATAAATTAAAATAGGAAAGAAAATTTTTAAAAATAAGATGATTTTGTCTTTAATAGTTTCTGTTGTATGCATACCTACTCTTTCTACTCCTTTTCATCCAAGCCAAAAAGCTTTAAGCCGTATTTTCTCAAGCTCAAGGGTGGATTACTAGCTTTTGATGTCGTGTGCCAACAATTACATGAGGCGCAATAATAGCTTCTAACCAAGCCACCATTATCATAGTCTACGGCGTGATCAGCTTTTTCCTTGGTTTCATACTGAATTTTAGCACGGTTAGCGGCTGGACAATATACTCCATGGCAAGCATTTCGTTTACGATTTCTAAGTTTACGAAAATAATTCATCCTCAAGCTCCTAATCTGCTTGATAAACGATTTGTCCCTTACAGATAGTATATTTGACCTGCCCTTTTAATTGTTCACCAATGAATGGTGAATTAGCTGCTTTAGAAGCAAAATGCGTGTCTACGATTCGGTCAGCTTTATCATCGAAAATCGTAATATCAGCTGGCCCATTTTCAGTTAGATAACCTGCTTCAAAATTATAAAGTTTTGCTGGATTGTAGGTCATTTTTTCTAGCAATTGCATTAAACTCAACTCGCCAGCTTCCACCAGATAGGTTAAACCTAGTGACAAAGAAGTTTCCAAACCTGTCATACCTGATGGAGCTTTGGTAATATCCTCAACATTTTTTTCGTCAGCATGGTGAGGCGCGTGGTCAGTAGCAATGACAGAAATAACTCCAGATTTTAAACCTTCAATGACGGCGCGACGATCAGACTCCAAACGAAGAGGTGGATTCATCTTAGCGTTACTTCCTTTAGTCAAAAGCAGAGCTTCAGTCTTAGAAAAATGCTGTGGAGCTACTTCTGCAGTTACGTTTGCTCCCATATTTTGAGCAAACTCCACAACTTTGACACTTTCTTCCTTAGATAAATGCTGGATATGAACATGAGCCTTGGTCGCATAGGCAATCATAACATCACGCGCCATCATAGCATACTCAGCCACCCCAGTCGCACCGCATATATGGAAATGTTTTTTAGCGATATTTTCATTAAAGCCAAGAATCCCATTCAAACCTGGATCTTCCTCATGAAGACTGATAAAGGTATTGAGCTTTTTGGCTTCTTCCATGGCTTCCTTGACAACTTTACTGCTTTCAAGCGGAATACCGTCATCAGAAAAACCAACGGCACCTGCTTCCAAAAGCGCCTTAAAGTCAGTCAAGTCTTGGCCATTAAAGTTTTTGGTGATAGTGGCAACCGTCTTGACATTGATTTTTTCCTTGGCAGCTGACTGAAGAACTTCTTGTAAAGTCTCCACATCTGAAATAGTTGGACTAGTATTAGCCATCATGACAACCGTTGTAAAACCACCTGCAGCGGCTGCTAGGGCACCAGTATGGATATCTTCCTTGTGGGTCTGACCAGGTTCACGGAAATGAACATGGATATCTACCAAGCCAGGAGCAACGACTAGACCAGTAGCATCAAGCACATCTGCTCCTTCTTCTTTGATTTCAGGCGCAATTTTGACAATTTTCCCATCTTGAACCAAGACATCACACACTTGATCCAAACTAGACTTGGGATCCATTACACGACCATTTTTGATTAGTAGCATCTACTTTCTCCTTTATTCATAGAAATCGACTTGGGTATCCAATAGTTTATCCCCATCATAAACAAACTTGGCTGAAAAGAAGGGCTTATCCTCTAAAAGCCACTCAACAAAGGTGTGGTCACCTTCCCAAGTTGGCTTGCTCAGAACTTCATCATAGGGAACCCATTCCAGCGTTCCCTCATTGCAGTCAATCAAGTCCCCCTCAAACTCTGTCACCTTAAAAACATAGGTATACCAGTCTAAATCTGGCGTAAATTCAGGAAAAGTGATTACGCCTTTTAGAACTGGCTTGGCTTTAAGCCCTGTTTCTTCGAGGATTTCACGCGCAGCACATTCCTGAGGTGTCTCTCCTCGCTCTAGCTTACCACCCACACCAATCCATTTCCCTTCATGAACATCATTGGGTTTCTTATTACGGTGGAGCATGAGCAGTTCTTTCCCGTTATCAATGTAGCAAATCGTCGCTAACTGAGGCATATTCTCTCCTTATCTAAGCCAATCGACTGGCTCTTGTCCTGTTTCTTTTAAGAATGCACTGGCCTTGGAAAAAGGCTTGGAGCCCCAAAATCCTCTGTAAACAGAAAGAGGACTTGGGTGGGCTGATTCGATAATCAAGTGCTGAGGATTTTTAACCAAGGACTTCTTCTTACGTGCATAAGCACCCCAGAGTACAAAAACCACAGGTCTATCTAAATTATTGACAACCTTAATTACTGCATCCGTGAATGGCTCCCAAATCTGACCAGCATGACCATTTGCTTGACCAGCAGGAACCGTCAAGCAAGCATTTAGAAGCAAGACTCCCTGCTCTGCCCAAGTAGTCAAGTCATGTGAATTCTTAACTCCAATATCGTCTGACAGTTCTTTTAGAATATTTTGCAAAGAAGGAGGTGCTGGAATAGAATCTGGAACTGAAAAACTCAAGCCCTGAGCCTGACCTGGTCCATGATAAGGATCTTGACCAAGGACAACCACCTTAACCTCTTCTAGAGGAGTTGTCAAAAGAGCTTGAAAAACCTTTTCCTTTGGCGGATAAACAGTTCCCCGAGCATAGACTTGCTCCATAAAGTGATTGATTTTCCCAAAATAACCTTCAGGTAATTGCTCTTTAATCAAAGCATGCCAAGATGAGTGTTCCATAGCCGACTCCTTCGTTAATACTGCCTCTATTATAGCAAAAAGTGGCTACCTAAACCACTTTTAAAAGTATCTATTGAGATTTGAGAAGTTTTATAGAGAATTTATACTAAAGAGCCTTTATTCAACACCTTTTCTCGTATTAGAAAGGATGAATTCTTTGTCGATTTCATCAATAATCAATTCTGTTCGAGTATTAAGTTTTTCATCAAATCTTATATTCAATTCCTTTACAACGCTTATCTTAAACTCATCACTTGATTTTTGTTTATAGTAATCAAATCCTCCAGAAGCCGCGCTACAGCAACTCCCCCAATCTGAAAGATAGCCTATTATTTCAAAAACACTATCGTTGTATTTTTCAAATTTTTTAGTTGCTGTACTTTTTAAATAACCTGAAATACAATTTACAAAAGAGTAGTAATACTTAGAGTCACGAAATGAATTGAATTCTACACTATGAAAACTAGGATCAAGAATCCGTGCTGATCGTACATCTTCCATGGTGGGTTTCCTCGTCATTTTAATATCAGACTGAGGTAGACAAGCAATTAGTTATTTAAGTTTTTATTTTTTACACTAATTTTTTCTAAAAACTTTTCTAGATTTTCACTTCTTTGTTCTAAAAATTCACTATCTGCACCTAATTCTTGGGCAAGTTCTAAATCTTCTTTGTTGAGAATGATTTCTTTAATTTCAATCAAGAATTCGTCATCTAATTGCCCAACTTCCCATAAACAGTGTGCTAAGGCAAACAAGACATCATACATATCATCATCGTATAAATCCGATGTCAGGTCATTTTTGATTGTAATTGCATCTTCTCCTTGATTGTATCTCTCGAAGAATTCTTCTTTAATATCTAAGGAAGTGTCATTTCCAAAAATGGTTGCATCCCATGTTCCCATAATTTTATGCTCCTTTTATTTAATTTTATTTTAGAATCTTTAAAGTTTCCCCAAACAATTCAGCAAATCTTTATAAGAATGAACTTCATATGTTGGATGTAGTTGTGCTGTATTTTCTAAATATTGAGGATTGTACCAGACAGTATCAATTCCTGCATTTTGCCCACCTTGAATATCAGCTGACAAAGAATCACCAATCATAAGGGCATGGTTTTTATCAAAGTTAGGGATTCGAGCTCCAATTTTCTCATAAAATGCAGCATCTGGTTTTTGGGTATGGAGTTGCTCTGAAATGAAAATCTCCTTGAAGTACGGTTTAATACCAGATTGTTCCAAACGACCTGTCTGAATATATGTAATTCCATTTGTCGCAGCATAGAGCTCATAGCCTTGTTTTATCAAATTTTTTAATAAATCTTCGACACCTGGGAAAGTCTGACCTTGTTTAGATAGAAAAAACTGGTAGCGCTCTGCTAAGTAGGCGCCATCTTTTTCAATGCCAAAGTGAGCAAACAATTTTGCAAAACGTGTATTGATCAATTCTGATTTGGTAATCTTTTTCTGTTCCAAATCCTTCCAAAGGGCTTTGTTCATGGGCACATAATAATCTTTGTAAGTTTGGATATCCTCAACTCCTTCTTCAGCGAGTAGAAAGTCTAAGGCAACATCCTCAGCAGCATCAAAATCGAGTAAGGTATGGTCAAGGTCGAATAATAGAAATTTGTATTTCAATTTTAAAAACTTCCTTTCTTTGGGGGACAAAGAGTGGGACTAAATGATTCAAAAAAATTTAAAAAATTTTCACCTCTACTTACTTTAATAACTTAGCCCAATTCTGCTTGGAATTTAAAATTCTGGAGACATAAACCTCATATTTGTCGATATAATAAAAAGCTAAGTAATTTTCAATTGGCATATATCGATAACGTTTTCCGTCATCTGTTAATTCACCATAACCTCGGCTCGACACCAAAGGGCATACTTCTGGAAAGGTTTCTAAAGTTTCTAGTGCCGTTAAAATAAGGTCTAGTTTACTATCGGCAGATTGCTGGCTGTAAAAATTCAGTACAATATAATCATGTATTTCTCTCAAGTCTTTCTTAGCTTGATCCGTAAGAGAAACATGGTAACGTTTATGATTAGTCAAGTCCAAATTCCTTTCTTACATCTGCCAAAGACGTTAGTTTACCTTGCTCAATTTCTTGATGTCCCATCAAGATTTCCTTTTTCAAGTCTTCAAAAGCAACCTGATATTGAGTCTCTTGTAAATCACTAAATACGAACTCTTTAGGATCAACTGCACCTGTCGCAATTTTACGAAGTGCAGCATTAAAAATATCTGATAGTGTTAACTTTTCATCAGCTAAGATTTCTTTCGTTTGTTGGTAAAAAGTCGAATCTGCTCTAAAATTAACTGGTTGAGTACTTGCCATGATTAATACCTCTTTGTAAAGATGATTTGTAAATACATTTTATCATCTTTAGATTTAAAATTCAACAAAAAGCTCCTTTAACAGAAAAGGAGCTATCTTGTATGTTATTGGTGTACAGCTTGTGCTGCTGTGATTAGAGTAAGTTTGAAGACGTCATCTGAGTTACATCCACGAGAAAGGTCATTAACTGGTTTGTTCAAACCTTGCAATACTGGACCAACTGCTGCAAAGCCACCGAGACGTTCTGCCATCTTGTAGCCAATATTTCCTGCTTCAATACCTGGGAAGATAAAGACGTTTGCTTGTCCAGCAACCTTGCTTCCTGGCGCCTTAAGAGCAGCTGTTTCTGGAACGAAGGCAGCATCAAATTGCAATTCACCATCAATTTCAAGGTCAGGACGAAGATCATGAGCAATCTTAGTTGCTTCAACAACTTTATCTACGCTTTCACCAAAACCAGAACCTTTAGTTGAATAGCTTAGCATAGCAATTTTTGGTTCGATACCAAACATCTTAGCTGTAATTGCAGAGTTAATCGCAATTTCTGCCAAAGCTTCAGCGTCAGGATTGATATTGATGGCACAGTCACCAAAGAGGTAACGTTCAGTACCACGAACCATGAGGAAGGCACCTGAAGTACGGCTAACATTAGGACGAGTTTTAATGATTTGAAGGGCTGGGCGAACAGTTGCCGCAGTAGAGTGAATAGCTCCCGAAACCATTCCATCTACCAAGCCCATGTATACCAACATAACACCAAAATAGTTTACGTCTTTAACCAAGATTTCGCGAGCTTCATCTTCAGTCATTTTTCCTTTACGACGTTCTACAAGTGATGCCACCATGTCTTCAAATTGAGGATAATGTGCAGGATCAATCACTTCATAACCATCCATAATTCCTTCGATTTCAAGATAGATTTTAATTTTGTCAGGGTTTCCTAGTAGGACAGGAATAACTTCTGTTTCTTTTACGATGCGTTTTGTTGCTTGAAGAATACGTGGTTCTTCACCTTCAGGCAAGACAATACGTGCATTTTTACCAACTAGGTTGGCTTTTAAACTTTCAAAAACTTCCATGAGTTTTTACTCCTTTTTAGATAAATTATTATTTGATAACTGAGTAATAAGGGTGTTGAAATCATCCGGCAGTGGACTTTCCACCTCCAACTGCCCTTCAAGAAAAGGATGATAAAACGATAAGTAATGGCAATGCAGAGCTTGACGCTCTATGCCATGTTCAAGACTACCACCATAGAGATCATCGCCAAGCAAAGGGAAACCGATATGGGAGAAATGAACACGAATCTGGTGTGTCCTTCCCGTATGTAGTCGAATATCAACTAGATGAATATTGCCATAAGACTGCACTATACGATAGGAGGTATGGGCATATTTACCACCTTTTGCCACTCGTCTAGTGATAATGGAATCTTCGTCACGGGCAATCGGGGCAATAATTTCACCTTGAGGTTCCAGAAACCCATCTCCTTTAACCAGAGCAAAATAGCGCTTTTCAATGGCTTTCTTTTGCAACTGCTTGTCTAGTCTAGCATGAGCATAACCATGTTTAGCAAAAAGCATGAGACCCGAAGTATCGCGATCTAGTCTGGTTACAATGTGAACCTGCTGATTTTCATAGTTCTGTTTCACATAATAGCCCTTGATAAAGTTAGCGATGGTATTGGAATGATTGACACTAGGAATCGAGGCCACACCAAAGGGTTTGTTTAGGATTAAGAAATGATCATCTTCAAACAGAATATCCAGTGGATAATCAATTGCTTCCAGTGTCTCAAAACCTTCCTCAGGAGGAATGTCGATGACAACCACATCTCCTATATCTAAGAGATAGGTTGCATTTTGTGGATGACCGTTTACGCGAATATCTCCACCTCGAAACTTGATTTTGGCCAGCAAACCTTTAGAGACTTCATGCTTTTTCAAAAATGTCTTTACCTTGACGTGTTCGTCAGCAATAAATTCAAACCTCATTCATCCACCTCACCAATAAAGGCATCTTTAACACGATTCCAAAAACTAGTATGGCTTGGTGTTGCTACAAAATGAATCTTATGATGGTCTATCTGGTATTCTATTCTTTCAATATTACGGTAAGAATAAATGCTATTGTCAACAGAAATCGTATGATAGTCATTACGAGTTGGTATCAATTCTATCTTATCCTTCTTAGGCACAATAATAGAAGAACCTAAGGTTCTGTAGACACGATTGTTAAGACTCGCAATTTCTGTCAATTGTAGGGCCTCAATAGTAGGGTGCAAAACAGCTCCACCAAGAGATTTATTATAGGCTGTGCTCCCAGTTGGCGTCGATACCGTCAGGCCATCTCCTCTAAAACGTTCAAATGGCACGTGGTTAATGATAATATCGGCAACCATGGTCCTATCAGCTCTCCGAATGCTAGCCTCATTCAAAGCACGGAAAATTTTCACTTCTCCATTTTCCAAAAATATCTTTACATTTAACAGTGGATAAGACACACGAGCCCCAGTATCCAACTGTAAATTAGTAAGCAGTTGATCTAGTTCAAAATCACGGTAATCCGTATAGAAACCTAAATGACCTGTGTGAACACCAACGAAGCGAACCTTATCCAGCTGGTCTTCATACTTGTGAAAAGCAGACAAAAGCATCCCATCCCCACCTATGGAAATCACGATATCGGGATGTTTATCATTTAATATAAAGTTATTCTTTTTTAGTCGATCTCTTAATTCATATAAGACTCGTTGACTTTGAGGTTTGCGATTAGCGATTAGATCGATTCGTTTACCTGTATTCTTCATCGGTATCGTCACTATTACCTACCCCGTCATTTAACTTTCTATGCAATGGATCAAAGAGTGCCTGTGCTTCCTGGATATCATCACGAATTTTACTCATTTCTTCATCCAATTGGTGAGAGATTCTTGCTGTGATTTCCAAGCGTTTCTTAATTTCTTCTGGAAAATCCCCTTGATATTTATAATTGAGAGAATGCTCGATGGTAGCCCAGAAATTCATAGCCAAAGTACGAATCTGAATCTCCACCAGAATCGTTCTTGCCCCATTGATCGTATCAACTGTATACTCAATAATCAAATGGTAAGAACGATAGCCTGAAGCCTTTCGATGAGTAATGTAGTCACGTTCTTGTACCACTCTCATATCTTGCCTCTTACGAAGGATGGCAACAACCTCGCTCACGTCATCTACAAATTGAACCATGACGCGTAAACCTGCAATATCTTGCAAGTCCTGTTCCAACGTATCGTATCCAATCCCTCGACGAGCCATTTTTTCTTTTATACTTTCGATCGGTTTGACTCGACCAGTTACAAACTCAATTGGAGAATGTTTATTTTGTTTGCGGTATTGTTTTCGAATACCTCGGAGTTTTATCTTCAGCTCTCCGACAGCCTGAATGTAAGGATCTAAAAATTCTTCCCATTCTGTAATCATATATCTTTTTCATCCAATTCTCTATACACTTCGATTTATCTAGTTTTTGATTTTCTAGGAAAAATCTTATACAATAAATACAATGCTTATTATACCATACAATCGCTTTCAAAGATAAGGAAAAAGTAAAAAAAATGAAACATTTAGAAATTGAAATGAAAACACTTCTAAACAAGGATGAATATCAAAGATTGCAGGATCACTTTTCAGGAGTTACACCTATTACACAAAGAAATTACTACCTAGACACGCCTGATTTTTACCTTCGCAAACATAAAATCGCCATGCGCATTCGTACTTTTGAAGATAGCGCTGAATTGACCATAAAAATCCCACAAAAAGTTGGGAATATGGAGTTCAATCAAGATCTCTGCCTTGAGGAAGCAAACCATTATCTTAAAGAATGTAAACTTCCACAAGGAATGATTCTTGACGAATTGACTAGCCGTGGACTTTCAACCAGTGGCTGGGTAGTTTTAGGTTGCCTAACTACTGTTCGTTACGAAAAGCAAACTCCGATCGGACTCATGGCACTTGATCAGAGCCAATACTTTGATATTGTTGACTATGAGCTTGAATTAGAAGTGGAAGATGGCAACCAAGGAAGTCTTGACTTCCAAGAATTTTTACAAGACAATGAAATCCATTACAAAAAAGCTCCTTCAAAATTGGTTCGTTTTATAGAAAATATGAAAAAATACTGAAATAATCTTCTTTTTTTGATAAAATAAAAGGGATGAAAAATAATAGAATCTGTTGTAGAGAGCATCTATCACTAAAAGTGTTTCACTACAACGATTCACTTAGTTTAAAGAGGACGGTTTATCGATGTCAGATACAAAAAACATGAAACTTTTCGCACTATCTTCCAACCAGGAAATTGCTCAAAGAATCGCAGATGCTGCAGGTGTTCCACTTGGAAAAGTATCTTCACGCCAATTTTCAGATGGTGAAATCCAAGTTAACATCGAAGAAAGTGTTCGTGGATATGATGTTTATATCATCCAATCAACTAGTTATCCAGTAAATAACCACTTGATGGAACTCTTGATTATGGTTGATGCTTGTGTTCGTGCTAGCGCTAATACCATTAACGTTGTACTTCCATACTTCGGCTACGCTCGCCAAGACCGTATCGCTTCTTCGCGCGAACCACTTACTGCAAAACT
Organism: Streptococcus infantis; assembly: GCF_047464615.1. Lineage (GTDB taxonomy): Bacteria > Bacillota > Bacilli > Lactobacillales > Streptococcaceae > Streptococcus > Streptococcus infantis_Y. The sequence continues at coordinate 65,471 of NZ_JASHBO010000004.1, read as the reverse complement.
GGTTGCAAATATGTTGGTGAAAGCTGGAGTTAGTCGTGTATTGACTCTTGACCTCCATGCCGTTCAGGTTCAAGGATTCTTTGACATTCCTGTAGATAACCTCTATACAATTCCACTTTTTGCAAAACATTACTGCGATAAAGGTTTGACTGGTTCAGATGTGGTTGTTGTCAGTCCTAAAAACTCTGGTGTAAAACGTGCGCGTAGTCTTGCAGAATACCTAGATGCTCCAATTGCCATCATTGATTATGCACAAGATGATTCTGAACGCAGTCAAGGTTACATTATCGGTGATGTTGAAGGTAAGAAGGCAATCTTGATTGATGACATTCTTAACACTGGTCGTACCTTCTCTGAAGCCGCTAAAATCCTAGAGCGCGACGGAGCAACTGAAATCTATGCGGTTTCAAGTCATGGACTATTCGTTAACGGTGCTGCAGAGTTATTAGATGCAACAAATATTAAGGAAATCTTGGTTACAGATTCTGTTTTGACAGAAAGTAGAAAACCTAAAAACGTGCAATACATCACTGCTAGCGAATTGATTGGTGATGCTATGGTTCGTATTCATGAAAGAAAACCAGTTAGTCCACTATTTAAATAGAAATTAGGTGAGTTTTTGATTTATTTGGATAATGCTGCAACGACTCCGATGTCTTCAGTAGCTATCTCAGCAATGACTCAAGTCATGCAAGAAACTTATGGCAACCCTTCTAGTATTCATGGACATGGGCGCCAAGCAGGTAAACTATTACGAGAAGCTCGTCAAGAACTAGCTAGTTTACTAGGAACAAAGCCACAACATATATTCTTTACCACTGGTGGTACTGAAAGCAATAATACTGCTATCATCGGCTACTGCCTTCGCCATCAAAATCGTGGAAAGCACATTATCACTACTGCGATTGAGCACCATGCTGTTCTAGAACCCATCAAATACTTGGTTGAAAATTTTGGTTTTGAAGTGACTATTTTACAGCCTGAACATCAAGAAATCACTGCAGACCAGGTCAAAAATGCACTGCGTGAAGATACCATTCTTGTTTCTACTATGTTTGCCAACAATGAAACGGGTACACTGTTACCTATTGCTGAAATTGGAGAGGTTCTAAAAAATCATCCAGCCGTCTATCATGTCGATGCAGTTCAGGCGGTCGGTAAATTAGAGATTCTTCCCGAAAAATTGGGAATTGATTTTCTTAGCGCTTCTGCACACAAATTTTATGGTCCAAAAGGAGTTGGTTTTCTCTATGCTGCATCTACAGATTTTGACTCCTACCTTCATGGTGGCGATCAAGAGCAGAAAAAAAGAGCAGGAACAGAAAATCTTCCTGCCATTGTGGGAATGGTAGCAGCTCTAAAGGATGATCTTGAAAACCAAGCACAAAACTTTGAAAAGGTTCAAAAACTAAAAGAAACATTCTTAAAGGAAATGGCTGACACAGACTATTACCTCAATCAAGGAAATGACCAGCTACCTTATGTCCTTAATATTGGATTCCCAGGTCAACGTAATGATCTACTACTCCTTCGTCTAGATCTTGAAGGTATTTCTATTTCAACTGGCTCTGCTTGTACTGCAGGTGTCGTTCAAGTTAGTCATGTTCTTCAGGCTTTCTACGGTGAAGACTCTCCTCGCTTACACGAATCCGTTCGCGTCAGCATTTCACCTCAAAATACAGAGCAAGAAATAATCACTCTCGCACAAACTCTAAAAGAAATCATTGGAGGTTAACTCAATGGCATTCGAAAAAACCATTAGTCTTAAAAATTGCCGTTATAATTACACACTTAGCCCAACCGTCAAAAAGTTCACTCTAAAAGATAACACTTTTTTTGAAACTAAGGTTGGTAACTATGAACTAACACGTCTTCTTGAAAAAGTTCCAAATAGTGGGGAAGGTTTCCAACTTAAGATTATCATCAACAAAGACTTAACAGGTGCAAAAATCAACATCACTGATAAATTTGGTCTACGTTTAGTCGATATCTTTAAGTCAGAAAAAACTCATATCCACCAAGAGAAATTTTACTTCTTGATGGATAGTCTTGTTGAACGTGATGTCTTTACTAAAAGCGAAAGATAGAAGGCAATCATGTTTCGATTAACTTACAAAGACACCTATCAAGTCGATCGCGTTTTAGAATACGAAGATTATGAAGCACTCATGCTATCACTTTCAGGCTGTGTGACTCTTCCAGATACTACTGTCATTACTTCTCTGACCTATAATGGAAAAGAAATCTATCAGGGGCTTCTGGGAAATCTCTATCGTTTTCTATCTCACTATGATTTTACGAAGATAAGCTAAGATTTTTCTTAGTTTTTTCTTATTTTTGTTGATTTTTTCACAATCTTTCTATAAAATAGTATTTAGAAAGGTTGTGATTTTGTGAAAGAAAAACAGTCTGCTATTCCAAAAGCAACAGCAAAGAGACTTTCTCTTTATTATCGTATCTTTAAAAGATTTCATGCAGAAAAGATTGAAAGAGCCAACTCAAAACAAATTGCCGAGGCCATTGGTATTGATTCTGCTACCGTTAGACGAGATTTTTCCTACTTTGGTGAACTTGGTCGCCGTGGATTTGGCTACGATGTCAAAAAACTAATGACGTTTTTTGCTGATCTTCTAAATGATAATTCTATTACAAATGTTATGTTGGTGGGTATTGGTAATATGGGGCACGCTCTCCTTCACTACCGTTTCCACGAACGAAACAAAATGAAAATCATTATGGCTTTTGATTTGGATGATCATCCTGAGGTTGGGACAAAAACTCCCGATGGAATCCCAATTTATGGAATTTCCCAAATCAAGGAGAAAATAAAAAATGCAGATGTTAAAACTGCAATCTTAACTGTTCCGAGTGTCAAATCACAAGAAGTAGCTAATCTTCTTGTTGAAGCAGGTATTAAAGGAATTTTAAGCTTTTCACCCGTTCATCTCCAACTACCAAAAGATGTGGTAGCTCAGTATGTGGATTTAACTAGTGAATTGCAAACTCTCCTCTATTTCATGAGAAAAGAGGATTAGAAAGCGTAAGCATTTATGAAAAAACCAGTTATTGGGATTACAGGAAACGAAAAAGCTCATCCTGATGATGAGCTGATGATGAGCTATGCTGCGAAGGGCTTTGTTGAAGGAGTCAAGGAAGCTGGGGGAATTCCCATTATCCTACCAATTGGTGATCAAGAAATGGCCAGTTACTACATTAGCTTGATTGATAAACTCATTTTAACTGGTGGACAAAATGTCGATCCAAAGTTCTATGGTGAATCTAAAACGATCGATAGCGATGACTACCACCTTCAACGCGATTTTTTTGAGTTGGCACTCATTGAAGAAGCAATCAAACAAAAGAAACCAATTTTTTCTGTTTGTCGAGGCACCCAGCTCTTTAATGTGGCTATGGGAGGAACTCTTTATCAAGATATTGAAGACCATTGGCAGGATACTTCAGCCGAGTATACAACTCAACGTTTAGTCACCGAGCCTGATACTATTCTTCGAGAAATCTATGGAGAAATCTCTCATATCAACTCTTTCCACCATCAGAGTATTAAGGACCTAGCTCCAAATCTCAAGGTTGTAGCTCATGATCCTAAAGATGGAATTATCGAGGCTGTTACAACAACGGATGGTTTCCCTTACCTCGGTGTTCAATGGCATCCTGAATTTCTCTTTGAAAATCGCCCCAAAGATAAAACACTTTTCGACTATGTCGTCAATGAATTGTAAAACCTGTATCATATACAGGTTTTTTACACCAGATCCGTCTTCTCACGGTAACTAAAATAATCGGAGTGTGAGACGATAAGATGATCCAATAAGACCAACCCCATTAATTCACAGGCTTCTTTGACAAGCTTCGTAACATGGTCATCATTTCTACTTGGCATGACAGCACCAGAAGGGTGATTGTGAACCAGTATCACAGATGTTGCCATATGCTTTAAAGCATAGTGGAGAATTTCCCGTGGTTCAGCAATACTTCTAGTAGCTGAGCCGATAAAAATGGTTTGCTGATGAATGATTTGATTTTGAGTATTAAGATAGAGCGCCACCAGGTGCTCTTGTTTTTTATCTCCCAGTTCAGCTTGCATCTTTTTAGCCAACCTTTGACTACTGAGAATACTCTCTGCCTCCATGGTTTCTTGCTTATGAATACGATGGCCCAGTTCAATCATGGCTTGCAACTCAATAGCTTTCACTCTCCCGATTCCTGATAAACTCTGCAGTTCTTGCAAGGTCATTTTTTTTAAATCAGTTAAACTGTTCAATTGAGACAATACTTTCTGTGCAATTTCAAAAACGGTAGATTGACGAGTTCCTGTTCGTAATAAAATGGCTAGTAATTCCTGATTACTCAAACTTTCTACTCCTTCTGTCACCAAGCGTTCCCTTGGTAAGAGCGAATCTTCTTGAAATGAAATACTATACATAAAAATCCTCCTCACATTACTATTCGTGAGAAGGATGCTTAATTCAATAAAAACTAGTTATTTTTAGATTTTTTCAAGAGCTAGTCGCAAATCTTCAATCAAATCATCGACATTTTCAAGACCGATTGAGAGACGGATTTGATTTTTAGTTACTCCTGCTGCTTCTAAATCAGAGTCTGACAACTGAGCATGTGTTGTAGTCGCGGGATGAACTACCAATGATTTAGCATCTGCTACATTGGCTAAGTTTGAAAAGATTTCCAAGTTGTCAATCACTTTACGAGCTTCTGCTTCTCCACCTTTAACGTGGAAGGTAAAGATTGAACCAACACCTTTTGGTAAGTATTTTTCAGCCAAGGCATGGTATGGACTATCTGGAAGTTTTGGATAGTTGACCTTTTCAACTCTTGGATGGTTCACAAGGAAATCAACGATTTTCTCAGCATTTTGAACATGACGTTCAACACGAAGAGAAAGTGTTTCAAGACCTTGTAAGAGCAAGAATGAGTTAAATGGTGAAAGGGCAGCTCCCATATCGCGAAGCAATTGCACGCGAGCAGCCACGATAAAAGCTGCAGCACCAACATCACGTGTATAACTGATATTGTGGTAGCTTGGATCTTCTTCGACTAATTGAGGGAATTTTCCTGAAGCAGCCCAGTCAAATTTGCCACTATCAACGATAACACCGCCAATAGTTGTACCGTGTCCACCGATAAACTTAGTTGCTGAGTGAACTGCAATATCAACACCGTGAGAAAAGACATTGATAAGATATGGTGTTGCAAAAGTATTGTCAGCGACCAAAGGAATCTGGTGTTTATGAGCAATTTCAGCTATTTTTTCAATATCTGGAATATTGATAGCCGGATTTCCCAAAGTTTCAATCAAGACAAGCTTGGTATTGTCTTTAATCGCTGCTTCTACTTCTTCAAGATTATCAATATCAACAAAAGTTGTGGTGATTCCATAGCGAGGAAGGGTTTCTTTCAAGAGGTTAAAGGTACCACCGTAAATAGTTGAAGCTGCAACCACATGGTCTCCTGCGTGAGCCAGTCCTAAAATTGTGTAGGTAATAGCTGCCATACCTGATGCAGTAGCAAGTGCACCTACACCTCCTTCAAGCGCTGCGATACGCTCTTCAAAGGCTGAAGTTGTTGGGTTAGTGATACGGGTGTAAATATTACCAGCTTTTTGAAGGGCAAAAAGATCTGCACCTTCTTGTGTATCATCAAATACAAAGGACGTTGTTTGGTAAATTGGAACAGCACGAGATTTTGTAGTCGCATCGACCACTTGACCAGCATGCAATTGAAGAGTTTCAAATTTAAATTCACGAGTCATATTTAGACCTCCAAAGATTTCATTAGGTTCATTGTATCACCTATTTCACTAGGTTACAAATACAACTTTGTTATATCTTGGCATAAGAAATAGCTATGGCTATTATTAGAATTGTAGAACTTTTTTCAGATAGTTTAAAAAGTTTGTATTCACTTCCTCTTTACTTTATAATGGTCAAGAAGGAGAAATTTATGTCAGAAATTACACATGAAATTGATGCAAACTTTGCTGGCCGTTTAAATATCTTGAGAGCTGGTGTGCTGGGAGCTAATGATGGAATCATCTCTATCGCTGGAGTTGTTATTGGGGTTGCCAGTGCGACTAACAATATCTGGATTATCTTCCTCTCAGGATTAGCCGCAATTCTTGCTGGTGCCTTTTCTATGGCTGGTGGCGAGTATGTATCCGTATCTACTCAAAAAGACACGGAGGAAGCTGCTGTAGCCCGCGAACAATTACTTTTGGATAAAGATATGGAAGCTGCTAAAAAATCACTCTACGCAGCCTATCTTCAAAATGGTGAGTGTGAAACATCAGCCCAACTCTTAACCAATAAAGCATTTCTTAAAAATCCTCTCAAAGCCTTAGTTGAGGAAAAGTACGGAATCGAGTATGAGGAATTCACTAATCCCTGGCATGCTGCAGCATCTAGCTTCATCGCCTTTGTACTTGGTAGCCTGCCACCAATGCTTTCGATTATTATTTTCCCAAGCGAATACAGAATTCCTGCCACTGTCTTTATCGTAGCGATTTCTCTATTAGTTACCGGCTACACTAGTGCTAAACTTGGAAAAGCCCCAACAAAAACAGCCATGATTCGTAACCTCTGTATCGGTTTGTTGACCATGGGAGTTACCTATCTATTGGGACAGTTGTTTAGTATTTAAAACATAAAAATACCTCGAAAAAATCGAGGTATTTTTTATTATGTGACTTTCAGTCCGTCTCGCTCCGTTAGGTGCGAGACAAATAAACCACCCGCTATGCGGGTGCGCGTCGAAGGTTATACCAAAAAAACTCCAAACGCGATACAATAAAGGTGTTCAAGCCAATTGTAAAGCGAAAGGAGAAAAATATGGCACAAAAGGCACATAGTTTATCACACACAAAGTGGATGTGTAAATATCACATTGTGTTCACCCCTAAGTATAGACGAAAAATCATTTATAATCAATATCGAAGTAGTTTGGGAGAAATATTCCACCGATTATGTAGTTATAAAGGTGTTGAGATTATCGAAGGACACTTAATGCCTGATCATGTACATATGTTAGTAAGTATTCCACCAAGGATAAGTGTTTCAAGTTTCATGGGTTATTTAAAAGGCAAAAGTGCACTCATGATGTTTGACAAACACGCCAATCTCAAGTACAAGTTTGGGAATCGGCATTTTTGGGCAGAAGGTTATTATGTGAGTACGGTTGGACTCAATGAAGCCACAATTAAGAAATATATCCAAGAACAGGAAAAACATGATATAGCACTAGATAAATTAAGTGTGAAAGAATATGAGGATCCCTTTAGGGATAGTGGTAAGTAGTACCAATGTCTCTTTAAGAGGCAAGTGACGAGTCAAGAGCAATAAGGCTTGAACAACGTGAAAGCCAGCGTCTTTAGGCTCTGGCTGGTAATTTGGGCTTATAGCCCTGGTACAAACCACCCGTTTGACGGGTGGTTATGATTATAGCTGGATAATCTTACGATAGCTTCTTGAAGTAATCATAAAGATTAGAACATAGACTAAAGCAAAGATACCACAAATGGAAAGAGTTACGCTTAACATCATGGCTGAATCAACAACACCAACGACCTTGAGAATCAGGCTCAACATGTGATAAGCAAAAGCCAGATGAAGAAAGGCAAAGGCCAGAGGTAGGAAAAAAACAGTCAAGACCTGCTTGTTAATGGTTTGCTTGATTTGTTTTTGATCCAAGCCAACTTTTTGCAGAATGACAAAGCGTTCACGGTCTTCATAACCTTCTGAGATTTGTTTATAGTAGATAACCAGTACAGTACCTACCATAAAGATGATAGAGAGGAAAATACCGATAAAGAGGACTCCACCAAAGAGAGCGTTCATTTCGACAGTTGACTCACTCGCAATGTTTGCACCGTAAATCATACCATCCTCGTTCTTGAAATTGTGACTGAAATTATTCACATACGCATCGAAATCATCAGATAGCTTTAACTGTTCCTCTGGACTAGCTGTTACATCCATACCACCGTAGAGCTGAGTGTATATAGCAGAATCCTGGTATTTATCTAAAAAGTCCTGCAAATTTGAGACAACAAGGTAGTTATAATCTGAGATCAAAAGTACATACTGGTTAGCAACATGGTCTCTGAGGAAATCTTGCTGGATTTCTTGCTTGATAGTATAGTTCTGATTGTTAAGACTGAATGCTTTTTGACCTTTAAGGCCATCGTTCTTAGCGAATAGTCCCACCTCATTATTCGTAAGGTTCAGCTTTTGTCCAGTCATTTTTTCATAATCCTTTTGATCAAAGACTAGGAAAACTGTCTTGGGCATAACACTATTTTGACCTTTTGCAAAGGTGGTTAATTTGGTACCATCTTGACTAGAAAGGCCGAAACTTGCATAGCTAAGAACATCCTTAGTGCTGATTGTTAGGTTCTTTTCCTTGGCATACTGAGTTAAAAGTTGGTCTAAATCCTCAACTTCTACATTTTGTCCTGAAATTGACATATCGTGAGGATACAGGAGTTTTTTAATATTTTCAGAACCATTGTAGATACTGGTTGCTGCCGACATGGTGACCAAAACCATGGTGGAAAGGATGGCGATAGTCGCTAAACCAACCGCATTTTTCTTCATACGGAAAATGAGGTTAGAAACAGAGATGAGATTGTTAGGTTTGTAGTAATATTTCTTGTTTTTCTTGAGCATTTTCAAGAAAACTGTAATCCCAGCATTGAACAAGAGATAGGTTCCTAAAATGACCAGTATTACAGCTAAAAAGAAGGTAGAAATAGCTAATAGAGCATTTGTTACGCTTTGAGCTAGATAATAGCCACTACCTAAAGAGAGTAGTCCCAAGATTGTCTGAAACACTAGGAAACGGCCTTTCTTCTCACCTTTTGCTTTCTCACGAGATAGTTGGAGAGCATCCATACGGATAATGCGGATAGCATTTAGGAAGACAATTACTAAAAAGATAAGACCAAATACCAGAAGGATGGAAAGGACTACGGACCATTGGAAGGTTGCGACTAACTCCACCTTCATCTTTGAAAGTTTGAGCAATAAAGCGAAAATCAGATTGTCAAAGAGGGCACCAATCCCAATCCCAGCAGTGACTGTTACTAGACCAAAAATCAGGAGTTCCTTGAAGGTCATACCAATCAAATGTCGCTTTTCTAGTCCCAACATGCCATATATACCCAGTTCTTTGGAACGATTTTTCATGACAAAACTGTTGGCATAAAGGACGATAATGGCAGATGCAAGTGTTACTACGATGAGACCTAGTTGTAGGGTAAATTGAATAGAAGATCCACCCCGCATTTCTACCATTTTAGGATTAAAAGTTAATGAATAAAATAGGTAGCTGATAGTAACTGCAAGGAGAACTGCTAGTGCAAAAGGATAATAGAGTTTGCGGTTTTTGATTAAGTTGGATACGGCCAACTTATTGGTTAATCGAAACATACTAGTTCACCTCACTTGCCATAACAGTCAAGGTGTCAGAGATTTCTTGGAACATCTGACGATCCGTCTTTTCACCACGGTAGATTTGATTGTAAAGAATGCCGTCCTTGATGAAAAGGACACGTTTTGCACGGCTAGCAGCTGCCGTTGAGTGGGTTACCATAAGAATAGTCTGTCCTTGTTCATTGATTTGATCAAAGATATCAAGAAGGGCTGCAGATGATTTAGAATCTAGAGCTCCTGTTGGCTCATCAGCAAGGAGAATTTCTGGTTCTGTGATAATGGCGCGTGCAACTGCTACCCGTTGTTTTTGCCCCCCAGAAATTTCATAAGGATACTTCTCCTGCAATTGATTGATGCCAAGATTTTCAGCCGTTACGACCAATTTTTTCATCATTTCTGTAATAGGCTTTCTAGACAATACCAAAGGGAGTAAGATATTGTCTTTGACAGAAAGCGTATCTAACAAATTGAAGTCTTGGAAAACAAAACCTAACTTTTCACGACGGAAACTTGAGGCTTCAGAATTTTTAATGGTCGCTGTGTCAGTTCCATTTAGAAAGACTTGACCACGAGTCGGCTTGTCAAGCATGGCGAGAATATTAAGTAAGGTTGATTTACCAGAACCAGATTCACCCATGATAGCAACATAGTCGCCTTTTTCTACGGTAAAGTGAATATCTTTCAAGGCTTCTACTTGATTGCCTTGAAAACGTGTTTTATAAATCTTTTGAATGTGTTTTACATCTAATAGTGTCATGATAATCTCCTTTTTAATATCCCATTAGTTGAAACTGAGCCTGCATCATTTGAATGCCGAACTCAACTCGCTCGATATCCTTTGGACTTGGTTTACTTGTATGTTTCTTTTGTAAGATTGTTTTCATGGTTTCTCTCCTTTTTCTTTATGCTATAAGTTTACTCCAAACAAAGATAGCTTGCCATAACATAACCTTACAAAAGAGGCCTTTAATCTTACATTTTTGTAAGATAGAGATATTTTTTTGAAATCAACTACTATTAGTTTACCACAAATTTTTAAGCAAAAGAAAAACCCTTGGTACTACAAGGGTTTGATTTTTTAAGAATGGTAAAGCGATTTACCAAAACCAACCTTCGTCATCATTGATAGGCTGGGCTTCTTTGATCTTGCGTGGGCCTGTTCCATACATTTCAGCTTCGATGTCTTCTTTTGTTGGTAGGATTGAAGCTAGGATAATGTAGATAATAATTCCGAGTCCAAAGTTTGCGATTGTAAAGATTGCAAAAAGGAAACGAACTAGGGTTACATCAAGATTCCACTTATCAGATAGACCTGCAAGTACACCTGATACCATACGATTTCTTCTCATTTTATAAAATTTTGTATTCATAATTTATTCCTCTTTCGGATTTCTTAATCTTAGTATAGCACTAAACTAGATTTGCTACATCAGTCCTTAGGCCGATTTACCAAGAGGAGCTTTCCACGACAGAGACCACAACGATAACGCTTGGTATCGATTTTTCGCTTTCTTTGATAGATTTGCTGACAAGTCTGACAAGTATAGACTAAGTTTGGCTTTTGATTGGCACTTGATAAGGGAGGAACAAAGCGGAGACCGTCGACCTCTTTTAAAAGTTGCTTAAAGGTTAAATCCTTATGCTGATAGCCTTTACCTTCGAAATAAAGATGATAATGGCAGAGCTCATGACGAACAATTTTACGAAAAACCTCTAAACCAAGTTCTTGATATACTTTGGGATTGAAATCCAAATGACCATCTTTTGGGAAAAATCGTCCACCTGTCGACCGTAGACGAGTATTCCATTGAGCTTGGTGTTTGAAAGGTTTTCCAAAATCTTCTAAAGAAACCTGTTTAACGTAATCAGTTAGATTCATTTGGAGCTAGGAGCGACAGATTCACTTTTTCACGGTCAGCATCGATTTTCTTCACCCAAACAGTAACCAAATCGCCAACCGAAACTACTTGACTCGGATGTTTGATAAATTTCTTACTCATGTGAGAGATATGTATGAGACCGTCCTCATGGATACCGATATCAACAAAGGCACCGAAGTCAACGACGTTACGCACAACTCCCTCAAGCTTTTGGCCAACTTGTAAGTCTTTGATATCCAAGACATCCTGACGAAGGACTGGAGCATCAAAAGAATCACGAAAATCACGACCTGGTTTGAGAAGGTCAGCGATAATATCTTTAAGTGTTTCTTGACCGAGGTCTAGCTCTTGAGCCATTTCCTTGATTGAAATGGATTTTAGTTTGGCTTGTGCTTCTTCATTTAAGTCCTTGATATCTAAGCGTTTAAAGAGTTCCTTGACCGCAGTATAGTTTTCAGGGTGAACTCCTGTATTGTCAAGGATATTAGAACTTTCAGGGATACGGAGGAAACCTGCTGCCTGTTCAAATGCTTTGGCACCAAGGCGAGGAACTTTCTTGATTTGGGCGCGTGAAGTGATTTTACCTTCTTCCTCACGGTACTTAACGATATTTTCAGAGATGGTTTTGTTAAGTCCTGCAACGTGTGAAAGTAAGGCTGGACTAGCTGTATTGATATTGACACCGACTTGGTTAACAACTGTATCAACAACAAAGTCAAGACTTTCAGATAGTTTTTTCTGACTTACATCGTGCTGATACTGGCCGACACCGATGGATTTAGGGTCGATTTTAACCAATTCAGCAAGAGGATCTTGCAAGCGACGAGCGATTGAGATTGCCGAACGTTTTTCAACGGTTAGTTCTGGAAACTCCTGACGGGCAAGTTCACTAGCTGAGTAGACAGACGCACCGCTCTCATTAACGATGACATAACTAACTTCTGGAAAATCCTTGAGCACTTCGGCAACAAAAGCTTCACTTTCACGACTGGCAGTTCCATTTCCGATAGCGATGATTTCAACATCGTATTGGCCAATTAAATCTGCCAAATCTCTCTTTGCTTCTTCAATCTGACGAGCTGAAGCTGGTTTTACTGGGTAAATGACTTGCGTTGTTAGCATCTTACCAGTCGCATCAACGACCGCAAGCTTGGCACCTGTACGAAAGGCAGGGTCAAATCCAAGAACCACGCGCCCTTTTAGTGGTGCTACGAGAAGGAGATTACGAAGGTTTTCTGAGAAGAGTTGGATAGCACCTTCTTCTGCCTTTTCTGTCAATTCGGTACGGATACGACGCTCGATAGCTGGCAGTACCTTCTTCTTAACAGATTGCTGAATAACTTCTTCAATATAGGCATTTTTAACCTTAAAACGAGCAGCAAAGAAAGCCTGAATACGTTCAACTGCATGCTCAAAACCAATCTTCAAGATGCCTAGCTTCTCACCACGATTAAGGGCAAGTGTACGGTAGCCCTGCATGTTAGCAACCGTCTCCGAGAAATCGTAATAAATCTGAAAGACTTGTTTTTCATCAAGAGTTTCGTCTTTAAGTTGAGATGTAATCTTAGAATGTCTAAGGACCTCTTGATAAGTCATTGAACGTAAGTTGACATCCTCAGAGAGAGCTTCAACCAAAATATCAACTGCACCTGCTAAAGCATCTTGTGGAGTATCGAATCCTTCACAGACAAATGCTTCTGCTTCTTTTTCTAGGTCAGAAACATTTTGTAAGATTAAGCGAGCAAGAGGGAAAAGTCCCGCCTCACGCGCAATCGTTGCCTTGGTACGACGTTTTTCCTTATAGGGAAGATAGAGCTCTTCAACGTCTGCTAGTTTTTCAGCAGCTAAGATGGCTTCTTCTAACTCTTTGGTCAATTTACCTTGCTCTTGGATCTTAGCCAAAACCGCTTCCTTACGGTCATTGAGGTTGGTTAGACTTTTATCAAGGTCAATAATAGCTTTAATGGCTACTTCATCTAAACTACCAGTCATGTCTTTCCGATAACGAGCGATAAAGGGAATTGTTGCTCCTTCTGCTGTCAAAGACAAGACCGTATCAATTTGCTTTAAGGTTACACCCAAATCTTGGGAAATTTTTTCATATTTTTTATCCATGAGACTATTATACCATAAGGAAGAAAGCTTGTTTTCATTAATGTCACAGTTAGCTTGGTATTTGTTGAAGATAAAAATTCATTTGTCTTGTCAATTTAAAATTAAACCTTTTGGCTGAAATAATAGTATAATAGAGGAAACAATAAGAATCGAGGTATGCCTTATGGCTGTTAAATTTACAAAAACTGATGACTTAGATAAGATGTTCGAAGAGTTCGCAAAACTACCTGATTTGAAGCAAGTAGCTTTTCCAGATGATAAAGAAAAGAAAGATAAGGCTGAAAAGAAAAAATAGATGACACTCTTTCAAAGTCTACCTTCTAGTGTGTTACAAGCTGGCGCTATTTTTCTATCAATCATCATTGAAGCCCTACCCTTTGTCTTGATTGGTAGTATTATCTCTGGTGCTATTGAAGTCTATGTGACTCCTGAGAAGGTTTATACATTTCTCCCTAAAAATCGATTGGGGAGGATCTTTTTTGGTACCTTCATAGGGTTTCTCTTTCCCTCTTGTGAATGTGGAATCGTTCCTATCATTAATCGTTTCTTAGAGAAGAAGGTTCCAAGCTATACAGCTGTTCCCTTTCTAGTAACCGCTCCTATCATCAATCCCATCGTACTTTTTGCAACTTATTCAGCCTTTGGTAATTCATTTAAAATGGTTTTACTCCGCGCTTTAGGTTCGATTCTTGTTGCTACTATATTAGGTATTTTCCTTGGATTTTTCTGGGAGGAACCTATTCAAAAGGAATATAGATTGGCTTGTCATGAGCATGATTTTTCTCACTTGAGTAAAAGTCAAAAAATCCTTCAGGTATTTATCCAAGCTATCGATGAATTCTTTGATATGGGACGTTATTTGGTCTTTGGCTGTCTTTTTGCAAGTATAGTCCAAGTATATGTGCCAACTAGGATCCTGACTTCTATCAGCGCAACACCACTACTTGCTATTGTTCTCTTGATGGTCTTGTCCTTCCTTCTATCACTCTGTAGTGAAGCGGATGCCTTTATTGGCTCTTCGTTGCTCTCTAGTTTCGGATTTGCGCCAGTTCTTGCCTTTCTAATTATTGGACCAATGCTTGATGTCAAAAACCTACTCATGATGAAGAATTATCTTAAAACTCGCTTTATTTGGCAGTTCATGACCATTGTGACTCTTGTTGTTCTTGTCTATTCTTATCTAGTCGGGGTGATGATATGATACGATTTCTTATTTTGATTAGTTATTTTTTCTTAACCCTTTATCTACACCTATCTGGTAAGCTCAATCAATATCTAAACCTCCACTACTCTTATCTGGCTTATATAACAATGGTGTTGTCTTTCTTGCTAGCCATCGTTCAAGCCTATATTTGCTTCAAGCGTTTGAAAGAACATAGTCACTTACATAGTTTTGCAGCCAAGCTTGCTAGTTTTGTCCTCTTAAGTTTACCTTTGTTAGTTGGATTTGCCTTTCCAACTGTTGCACTAGACTCACAAACTGTATCTGCAAAAGGCTATTATTTCCCTTTGTCGGAAGGAACTGACAAGGCAATCCAAGCAAGTGAAGGAACGAGCAGTCAGTATCTTAAACCAGATACGAGTAGGTTTTATTCACACACAACTTATGTAGACACTGTTCGTAAGAGTGCTGATAAATACTTAGCTCAATCAAGCATTGTCATCAAGGATGAGAATTACTTGGAAGTCATGGAAGTTATCTATGATTTTCCAAATGAATTTGAAGGCAAGGAAATCGAGTTCACAGGCTTTGTCTACAATGATCCGAATCACGCTAATAGTCAATTTATCTTTCGCTTTGGTATTATGCACTGTATCGCTGATTCAGGAGTTTTCGGCCTCTTGACCACAGGAAATATCAATCATTATGAAAATAATACCTGGGTAAGAGTCAAAGGTAAGATTAGCAATCACTATCACAAGGAACTTAACCAAGTCCTCCCAACTCTTGAAGTTCAATCTTTCGTAAAAGTCGATAAGCCAGAGAATCCTTATGTTTACAAAGAATTTTAAAAAGTAGCCTGAGTGGGCTACTTTTTCTTGTTTAACAAGTCTTTAACTTCTTGAGCTCCAACCTGATCGCCTGCTTTTTCAAAAAGATCGATAGCTTGCAAAAAATTCTCTTTCGATTTTTCAGGTTTTTCTACAGAATAAATCTCTCCCAAACCTCTGAAAGAACAGGCTTGAGCTATCAGATCATCTGTTTGTAATGCTTGCTTTAAGGACTGTTCCATATACATGATTGCTTTTGCTATTTCCCCTAGTTTTAATCGTAAATAACCTTGCTCATAATTATTGACAGAAGATTTGAGTGCATCCTCTGAAAAAGATTTTTCAATGATTTCTCGCTCTTTATCGATATAGTTAAGAGCCGTTTGATAGTCATTCATTTCACGATAAACCATAGCTAACTGGTGATAGCCTATATGTTCATTTTCTTTATCTTGACTTGATATAGCTACTTCAAGATAGTTTTGATAAATCAGCAAAGCTTCTTTGTAATCTTTTTCAAAGAGCTTAATATACCCCATTAAATTGAGAAGGCCATAATCCTTGCATGTTTCCAAAGAGAAATTTTCTGAGACTAATTTCTTGGCCTCTTCAATCTTCCCCTCAAACAATAATTCCCAGGCTTTTTTCATACTTATAATCCTCCATCTTATGTAGTATAGAAATCAATCGACAAATCACTATCAGACTCGTATTTTTTCCATGCTAGGCTAAAGCCATAATAGTCTTCAAATTCTGGATGCCAGTCATAATAAAGTGGGATACGGCTAAATTTTCTTGCAACTACTTCATCTTCAAATTCTGGGGACTCTCCTGCAGTAATTCCAAATTGAAGGCCATTCAGTTCCCATGTATTTCCCCAAACATTTTCGTCTGATAGAACGTCAATCCAACGAGAGGCGTCAATATCAAAATCTGCACATAATTCAAGTTCTAACAATTTTCTGTAGTTTACCTTGGTGGGTTTAATGAAGAAGGCACCTTCTACCTGATACTTTTTATCTTGTACTTGAATTTGTGTGATTTTCATCGGAATTGGAATTCTATTTAACTCCAACCAAAAATAGCCTAGAGGAGTTTTGATTGCATGGTAAATTTGTTTAGACTCTATTTTTACTTTTTTCAAGCAAGCATTTAGAATTCTTCCATGCTCAAGTATATTTTTACAAACTATTTTTGAAGTCTCTAGGTCAAAAATAGAATACCTACGGATGACCCTTTTTAACTTTTCAACGGGATAAGTGATATCTCTAGGGTAAGCACGATATTTCTGGACTACCAGAGCTATTTTTTCAATATTTTCCTTTCCAGTTGGTACAATCACACCATGCCCAATCTGAATAGATGGATCATCACAGATATAAGTATATCCATTTCCACCTTTTTGAAACTCAACGACAACGAGATTCAACTCCTGATCAGGATCAAAAAGTGGTTCAACTTTTGCACTGGTCTGGCGCTCATAAAAAGTGAAACAACCTGGATTATCCTCTTCGCCAAAGACCTTAAAACTACCACAATTTGGGCACTTCCACATATAAAAGGAAGCCTCCGAAATGTCTTCATAGGAAATTCTATCATGTTCGTCAGTATTGTTAAAAATATCCTCAAGCAACTCATCCGAATAAACCGAATAAGCATTTGGATCAGGCGCTTGGTGGTCGTTCATTGCTTGACCACATCTACATGTCCATTTTCCCATATCTAACCTCAGTCACGACTTAATTCTTCAAGGAAAAATTGATTAAGAGCTTCCCAGTCTTTCTTCTCCTCGGTAACACTTTGGACGTAATCATCTAGTTCTTGGATATTTTTGATAATGTAGTCCTGGATGGGCTTAATGGGCTCAATTTCCATACTTTCAGGTCCATTTATCTTGATATCAAGCAATCTAGACACATGCTCTTTCATTTCATCAGGAAGCAATTCTTTCACTAAATCATCAAACAAAATCGGTGGAACAGAATGATATTTTTCTATCCAACGACAGGCTAAAATGGGACGCAGAGCATAGAAGTACTTTTTAGGTTTGACCTTATCTCCTGAAAGATACTTATTCATTTGAGTTCTAGCAGTATTCAAGTAATGGTGGAGCATCTTTTTCTCAGAAAAATACTGACTAACAAGCGGACGAATACGGTCAATAAAGCCTGCGTCTTGCTGGTAAACGATTGGCGACTGTAACCACTCAAAGAGGGTTGGATTTGACTTATAAAGCAACTTTAAAGCCTTGTCCAAATCCCAGCCACTCACATCCCAGGTATCGTCAATTGGTAGTTCGATGACATCGCGATGATCGTTTAAACTAAGATAAAAATCTTGCTTATGCTTGTAAATGAAACGCACATCAAAGTCACTATCCGGAGACTCAAAGCCCCAAGCGCGACTGCCAGACTCAATTGCCCACAATACGGTAACATCATAATCACGTTCAATTTCCGCTAGTTTTTCAGGTACCAGAACATTCATTTCTTCTTGTGTTTGCATGGTGCTTCTCTTTCTATATTCAAGCTACTTCTTCGGCACGATTATTGATTAAATCAATTGTTTGGACAATATTTCTCAATATTGGTATTTGATGTTGAAATAGTACTTGTACGGATCCATAAGATTTAAACGGTTCTTGTGTCAGGATCGACTTATCCATATAACCATTTTCAACGACATAATCGACAATCAATTTCACAAAAGAAATTTGCTTAGCATTAAGGCTTTCATCTGACAAGAACTTAGAAAACACTTGATTAGCAGCCTCTCTATTCAAACCAATAATCTCACGAACCAATCTAGGAATAGCCTTGTTCTCATAGTGCTGCTGATAGTCAGTTTTACTTCCTAATTTTTCCCATAATAGGGTTTCTAATGCTAATAAATCTTGAGCAGTCAACTTCTTGTTATGATACAATTTAGAAATTGCTTCTTCATCCAAATGAGCTTTCAAATAATGCTCAACTTTTTCGTTATAGGCTCGAAGATCATTTACCTGCAAATAAGGGTTGGTTTCATATACAGTAGAAAGAATTCGATCTTCAAAATTGACATAATATATTATTCGGCTCGTTTTATCTAAGAATTGCAATAAATCTCTTAGAGAAAGGCGTATTTTTTCAAGTTCAGACAAGCTTACTTCCTCCCAAAATTCAGGTTCTTGTACTTTCCTGATAATTTCAGCCTGTGCAAAGACCTGAGGGATATTGCCAACAGAAGCAAGAGCCTGAGCAGTTTTAATGACTTGAGTTATATGAGTCCTTGATGGCTTAGAGGTTAGTTGCCCTACTTGAATTTCTAACATCCATAAATCAAATCGTCTAGCCATTTCATTTTCTTTATCTTCATCAAACATGAGAGGGGAGATATGACTATGAAGTTGCTCGCAGGAAATCGTTGTAAGATTTTGCCAAGTTTCTAATTTTTTATAGGTATAAACTATATCTAAGACCATACGAACCCTAAAGTCTAACTCATTTAAATCCTCTACATGACTATGAAGTTCTGAGACCAGTTGCTGACGATACTCTCTTGCAAATGGATCCTCTTGATAGTGAAGGTCTTGCAGTTCACGAATCAAGTCCACCTTGATATTAAACAAACGCTGTGTTAAGGGAACAATATGACGTCCATTTCCTTCTCTCGGATCTGCTTTGAAGTATTCAAAGTTGTCACCATAATCAAATACCAAGAAGTTTTCCTTATCCTGATCAGGTCCAAACAAATCTTTACAGAGACGCGTTCCACGACCAATCATCTGCCAAAATTTTGTTTTTGAGCGAACTTTCTTGAAAAAGACTAAATTGACAACCTCTGGGACATCAATACCTGTATCCAACATGTCAACTGAAATTGCAATTTGAGGATATTTCTCTTTGATTTTAAAATCATCAATCAAGGTCTGATAATGTTTAATACTATAATCAATCACCTGAGCATAGTCGCTCCCCTTTTCAGGATATCGTTTATTAAAAATCTCTCTAATAAATTCAGCATGATGATGATTCTTTGCAAAGATGATAGTTTTTCCAATCTCATCACCCGAAGCCGTCTGAATCCCTCTCGTCATTAGTTCATCTAGAACAATCTCTACTGTACCTTTATTAAAAATAAAGGAATTAAAAGCTCCAGCATCAATGTCTTTTTCTAGACTATCATCTTCAAATTGGCTATCAAAATATTCTTTATCTTCTTGGGATAGATCATCGTAATGAAGCCCATCTGTAGGTAATTCTAACTTGGTTTCGATCGAATGATAGGATACCAAGTAGCCATCCTCAACAGCCTTTTCAAGATCATAAGCATAGGTAGGAACACCATTTTCCAAGTTAAAAAATCCATAAGTGTTTTTATCAAGATCCTGACGAGGTGTGGCCGTTAAGCCTACGATTCTAGCATCAAAATAATCAAAAATGGTCTTGTATTTTTGATAAATAGAGCGGTGAGACTCATCAATAATGATAAGATCAAAGTGGCCAACAGTGAAAGGACGTTGAATGACTTCTTCCTGATCACTAATTGCTCCGATCATGGTCGGATAAGTAGAAAATACCATTCGACTTGATCGTGCTCCAGCTTTATCCTCTAAAAAGTTACAAACTGTAAGATCTGGAAGCAATTTCCTAAATGAATCATAGGCCTGTTTTACAAGAGATGTTCGGTCAGCTAGAAAGAGCACATTTTTGACCCAATTGTGACGTGATAGGATATCAACAAGAGAGACTGCAGTTCGAGTTTTCCCGGAACCAGTTGCCATTACCAAAAGAGCTTGTCTACGATTGTTAGAAAAAGCCTCACAAACACTTGCAATCGCATGTTTCTGGTAATATCGTCCAGAGATATCGTCTCTGATTTTACTAGAAATATCCTCCAGTGGTTTTTGCAAATGTCGTCTGTCCATCAATAATTGCAATTCATCTTGAGAGTAGAAACCTGCAATCTGGCGGCGATTTACACCATCAAGAATGTAGTGCTTGAGGCCATTTGTAATAAAACAAATCGGTTGGTAACCTATTTTTTCCTCTAGCGCTTCAGCATATTCCCTGACTTGTACCTCACCTACTTCTGGATTAACTGCAGCTTTTTTAGCTTCAATAATTGCTAAAATCTTTCCACTTTTACCATAAAGAACGTAATCACAATAACCTATTCCCGAGCCGTGTTTCAGTCCATTAACAGCGACTTCAACTCGACAATTTTCTTCAAATGTCCAACCTGCTAAACGTAAATCAATGTCAATAAAGAGTTTTCTTGTCTCAGCCTCAGATAACTGATCGATGTGGAAAGGAACCTCTTGCCGTTGTGCAGCAGTTTCACGTTTTTCAGTATAATTCTCTTGCACTTCCAAGGACTGTACAGCCATTTGTTCATGAAAGTCTGGCATAACAGGTAAACTGTCTTGCAGTTCCACCATGGCTTGTGGTGTTTCTCTTTTCTTGACATTCTCTGAAAGTGGCAATAATTTCTCGTCAAAAAAACGTTCCACAAATTCATTGCTATAGCAGTAATCAATAAAGTTTACGAACTGGTACAAATGATGTAAGGCTAAAATCGCTTCGCGTTCCTTGATCTCCCCACCATGAGCAGCATGATTGCCCCAGCGTATCAAGAGAACCATCTGACTATGAAGCTCTGGATCTACGATTTCTCTAAAGTCATCATCCCAAACTAATGAAGACAAGGTAGCACGATAAGGGGCTTCCAAATAAGAATCATGGCTATAAATCCAATGAACAGCCTGCTCCAAGGCACGACGCGCCATGAAAGCTGTCGCTACAGTGGATGTCTCAATCATATTCTCAGCTTCTATACAGGGCCTCGAAAAAGATTCATACTCCTTATTATTCAAAAGAAAATCAAAATTTCCCATTTTTCTCTCACTTTGACTAAATAGATAGCTATATTATACTAGATTTTAAGCTATTTCTCCACAGTTTTATAGCTATCTGACAAGCAAATTGTGATTTGTCTACCTGAGTCACAAAGTCTGCGAACTCGTTTTGGAGGGAGGGGGATGGAAATATCTAATAAATCTGATTTGGTTAAGCTAGGTATCGTTACGGCTTTATTTAACTTTTCAAAATTGTATAATTGACAGAAATAGAATAAATATTCTGAGTTTATTTTTTCTAAAGTAGGTTCTAATCCAAACGCTGTATCTACATTCCAAAAGTTTTCTCTTACTAAAATCGGTTTATTTATATTTCCTTTACGTCCAATAATTACCGAATTTTTTTCACAATCCAATCTTTAGCATATCCTATAATTCCCCCACTTCCATAAATAGGGAATTGTCCGTTATTATCTTCAACATTCTTTTGATTTTTACCATTTCTTATAGTAAGAATCTCGTTCCATTTGCAAACTTTCCATTCTTTATCATTAAGAATAACATCCCCAAACATTTCGTTAAATCGGGATTTTACAAGGTTTGAAAGTTCGCTAAGTTGTTTACTTCTAATAATAATTTCATTATCTAACTTTTCTAATATTCCAATAATTTTATCTTGTTCAAAAATACTCCTCATTGGAATCTGGGCATCTGATAAATTATTGAGTTTAATATACTTTATAACTCCTCCAATTGATTGGTATCGTAAAACTTCTATATACTTATCAAGAAAGTAGTATAGATATTTCATTCTTACATTAGAATTACTAGTCAAAATATAGGTTCTCTGATAAGCATTAAATTTTCCTTTATAATACTTAACATTTAAATCCCCATTTCCAGCTACTAAAACTACCTCACCGTCATAAGCGTATTCGTTAATTCTTGAAATTTCTTTAGCTGTTGTAAAAAAAGGATACTTACCTCCGAAAACTGCCGCATTAGCATCCAATTTACCAGTTTGAATAGAAACTAATTGCCCTAACTTCACTTTCTTCACGCAACCACCTCCTCGAAATATCGGGATTTGCACTTAAGAGATAAACTTCTGATGGGAATGTTTGACATTACTTTGGTTGACCATAGCATAGGCTAGAGTAGTATCAATTTTACTATGTCCAAGAAGCTTTTGAACTTGTTCGATAGGCATTCCTTTATCAATTGCCTTTGTCGCTAGTGTTCTTCTAAATTTATGAGGGTGAACCTTTTGAATTCCAAGTTTTTGACCTAATTTTCGTAATCGAATCTCAACACCAGCTATTCCGAGTCTTTGGGCTTTTCCGAGCAAGCTAACAAAAAGAGCTGGATGATTATCTTCTCTGCATTTGATATAGT
Source organism: Streptococcus infantis (assembly GCF_047464615.1). Taxonomy (GTDB): domain Bacteria; phylum Bacillota; class Bacilli; order Lactobacillales; family Streptococcaceae; genus Streptococcus; species Streptococcus infantis_Y. The sequence goes on along the minus strand of NZ_JASHBO010000004.1, from coordinate 42,789 downwards.
TTTTTAAATGGATTTTCGTACGAGCATCAAAATAAACAGGTCTTTCCTTTTTACCTTTCCCAAATACAACACATTCACGATTTTCAAAGTCAATATCTGAGCGATTCAGTTGAACAAGTTCTCCCACTCGCATTCCTGTTGAAGCTAGTAGATCGATCATTGCTAAATCCCTTAAGTTTTCACAATTGTCTCGCATGATTTCAAGATGTTCATCCGTATAAGTTTCCTTTACAGTTTGTTCGGTCTTAATCTTTTTTATCCGTCGAATAGGATTTTTGATGATATATTCCTCCTGCTCAAGCCAAGCAAAAAACGAAGACAAGATGCGTCGGATATTGTCCAAATTTGCTTTACTGCAATCTTTTTCTGACTGATACTGTGCTAGATAACTTCTCAGATCATCTGTTGTCAGTTGTGTTACAGACTGCTTAATACTTGTAAATAAATTTTCAATGGTCCTTTGATAATAACGAATCGTTTTTGCACTACACCCCTCCACCTGTTTAGCAGTAATGAACAAGGCTAACAAGGATTTATTCGTATACTTCTGTTGATTGACACCATTTACTAAATGGCGCTCTAAACTCTCCCGCAATGCTAGTAATTGTGCATTGTTTAAAAGAGGTAACATTTCTTGAATGATGATTGTCACTTTTGTTTCCATATTTTCTCACTTTCATTATTTCAATAAAAATAGACAATATTAGTTTTCTGCATTACAGAATTCTAATACTGTCTGTTTATCTATTTTTTACTTATAGGATTTAAATATCCAAGCTTAAATTTGGTCATTAACTCTAAATGAATGTTCAGAGATCCATTTGGTGTAGCTAGATAACCTTTCATCTGTTAAGGATTCTACTGCGATAGTTACACACATATCGACCGCTTCTTCAACTGTTACAGAAAAACGATAACCATTTAACTGTAGAAATTTCACCAAAACGAAGAAAGCAGTTCGTTTATTAGCGTTGGCAAAAACATGCTTCTTGATTAATTGGACAAATAGTATCGTTGCCTTATCAAAAATTGTTGGATAAAGAGGTTTACCGAAGACAAATTGTTCTGGTAAATTGACAATCATATTTAAGGCAGAAGGACTAACTGTCTGAATTTTTTCATTAGGTGAATAACGTTGAATTGCTAAAGCATTGATTTTTTCAATTTGTCTTTCTGTAAGATAGACTGTCATTTTTCCACCAAAGCTTTGAAAACATCATCGTATTCGTCAAAGATTTTATCCAAATTTAAGTCAAAGGCATCATCAGATACATAAGAAATCTGATGTCCAGACTCTTCGGGAGTAAAGATAATTTCACCACTTGGTAACAATTTCGCTTCGTATTTTACACCACTTGGAATATTGAATTCACTTGGAATAGTAATGGTGATTGAATTTCCTTGTTTTCTTGTTTTTACTACCATCAGATTTCCTCCTTTGAAGTATTATAACAAATAATTACCGTAATTACAATGACAGAATATCAGCCAAAATACTCCTGCATGAGTGATTTCTTCAAAGTTTCAAGTTCTTCTAGTGATTTTTGGATTGCCAATTGTGATTTGTCTACCTGAGCCACAAAGTCTGCGAACTCGTTCTGGAGGGAAAGAGGGGGGAGGGGGATATATAATTCTTCAATCTGATTTTTTGTTATCGCTTGACGGGTGGCGCCTGAACTTTCTCCTATTTTCAGTAACAAACTCTTAAACTCTGAAGTTATTAGAAGTTGATTTAAAAATATTGGTGATAATAAGTGCTTTTTACAACGAATTATAGAAACGTGTTGATTAACTCTCGCAGGCAAAATATTTTGAGGAACAATACAGCAACGAGATACAGATGCACCTGTAATATTAAGCAAAACATCGTCTGATTCAACAATTACATTATTTAATTTTTCAGCCTGAACATTAGTTAGATAAGCTAAATCTTTGAAAATAAACTTACCATCATATACATTCATACTTCTAATAAGTGCTATCCCTTCGTTGACATAACTTTCTCTTCCTCCTCTAGGTGTAGCCCCTGAACCAATTTTTAATGTTAATTTTGATAATCTATGTTCTTCCCAACCCATTTCATTCAGAACAGGATCCCCAAACATCTCGTTAAATCGGGATTTGACGAGCTCGTTTAATTCTTCTGACTGAATTTTACGAAAATCATAAATTTGACTTATTGTATTTAGTTCTTTTGAAATTAGCTTTTGTTCTGGTTTATTAGGCAATACAAATGAGATGTCTTTAATTTTAGCTACTGAAAGGTGCTTTACTGTAACAAAAGGGGTCTTATCTTCAATTTCTTTTAAGTATTTGGGAATCAACCAAGATATATAATCTTCATCTACACTTTTATCCGTAATTTTTATTTTACAAACACGTTGATTAAGTAGCGCAAAATCCCCCTCCCATTTTTTCAATATAAAACTACCATCCATTGTAATCAATAAATCTCCATTTTTAATAAGATATTCTTCTGGATAAGCTCCTTCAAAGTAGGTATCAGAAAAACCTCTCTCTACATCTCGAATTCGGATTAAGGGAAGCCCAATTTTTTTATCGTTAAATTGTGATGATTTAAAAGCGTAACCAGATAAAATCTCACAAACTTCCCCCAACTTCACTTTTTTCATACATGCATCTCCCTACTTTAGTAATTCTTCTAACTCTGCTAAGCCAGCTTGAATTTCTTTTTCTAGATCATTGATTTTCTTTAAGATGACTTCTGTTGGTTCATAGTCAACTTTTTCATACTCGATTTCTTTGTATTTATTGATGGACAAATCAAAATCATTTTCCTTAATCTCATCAACTGGAACAAAGAAGGACTGGTCTGTTCTCTTGCGATCTGCTTCTTTCTCTAATTGATGGAATCGTTGAATAATATCTGGAATATCATTTTCGTTGATAGGCTGGCGTTTATCATCTAAACTCAGACCGTCTGCTTTCATATCGTAAAACCAAACCTTATCCGTTCCACCATTTCCAGTCTTAGTGAAGATAAGGATAGCGGTTGAAACCCCTGCATAAGGCTTGAAAACACCACTTGGCATCGAAATAACTGCATCTAGTTTGTGATGCTCAACGATTTCTTGACGAATCCCTTTATGAGCTTTAGAGGAACCAAATAGAACACCGTCCGGTACAATAACAGCTGCACGTCCACCTGGCTTCAAAGTGCGTAAGAAAAGGGCAAGGAAAAGCAACTCTGTCTTTTTAGTCTTAATCGTAGCCAGCAAATCACCAGAGGTTGAATCATAATCAAGAGATCCTTTGAAAGGTGGATTGGCTAAAACTAGAGTATATTTATCAGCTTCTTCGTTATCTTGAGAAAGCGAGTCTAGGTAGCTAATTTGTGGATTCTCAACCCCATGGAGCATCATATTCATAGCACCAAGTCTCAACATTGTCGTATCCGTATCATTCCCATGAAACATAGTATTGTGGAAATGCTTTACACTGTCAATATTTGTCTGCCACTCTTCTTTTCTACGGTCTAAATAGCGACTAGCTGAAACCAAAAATCCTGCAGAACCCATGGCAGGATCTGAAATAATATCTTTAATTGTTGGTTGCATGAGTTCAACCATCATATCAATGATATGACGAGGCGTACGAAATTGACCATTTGCCCCTGCCTGAGATAATTTTGACAATAGATACTCGTAAATGTCTCCAATATCTTTTATATCCGTAGGTAACTCATCCAGAGCAGCTATCGCCTTTTGTAAGGTAGCAGGTTTATTGATTTGAAAAATAGCATCCCTCATATAACGTGAAAAAGCTGTATCGTCAGTATCCCCCTTCAGATTCTTAATAAATGGAAAAATCTCTTGTGACATCAGACGATAAACTTCTTGCGCATCTCCTAAGTTCTTAAAGGTTGACCAACGATATTCGGGTTTATCTTTTGGGAAAATTCCCTCATAGGGAATACCTAGAAATTCAGCATCATTTTCTCGTCCAAGTTCAACTCTATCCAAATCTTTCATAAATAAAAGATAAGTCAATTGCTCAATGTTGGTCAAAGGATTCGCATTTCCCTCTGTCCATAACATTTCCCAAAGTTGATCAATCTTATTCTTTAATTCGCCTGTAATCATATTTTACCTCTCAAAATGTTTCAATTTTAAAAATCTGACATACAAAATTTTAAAACTGCTTATACCCCATTTTATCAGAATCCTAGGACATTATCAAAAAATTATTATAGTATCTACAGAAAAAAGCCTACGATAGGCTTTTTCTTAAACTATTTATTAATCTCACGCTACTTTGACAGCTAGTTCAAAATTAGTCATCAAATAATTTTCATCTAGACGGATAAGACTATAATATTCATTCCAAAATAGGGAGTCACTGTTATTTGACAATAATCTTTCTCTGCATTGAGGATATCCTTGATAATATCGGACACATAATCACCGTCTCTATAGCGACCAACTACCTCATTGTAAATGTCATACCCTTGATCACTGTCAATGATTTTAACTCCATCAATAGCCATTCTCAACTCCTAATGTTCAATCGACATCTTATTTCTAAATCTCAAAGCTTATTTAATCTTATGCTTGTTCATTTTCTCTTGGAAAATATCTGTAAGAATTTGTCGCAATTCTTGAGCTTCCTTTTCAGGAAGTTGCCCTTCTTGTTCAGCTACAGCGTACAACTCTGGATACTCGATCGATATTCTCTTAACAGTACGTGTAATGGCATGTTTTCTAACAAAAAATGGAATTCGTTTAATCATATCTTGAGGAATTAAAGCGATAATCTTATCAGCAGTTTCCTTGTCGTTCAGCTTAGAGAAAGTTAGTCCCTTTTTAATCATTTCTTGTTCTTTTTCTGTAAAATCTTTAATATCCATTATATCTCCTTATGACTACTTTATTTACTACTATTATACTATTTTTTTAATTGGTCGAATGAAAAATCTCTATAAATCACTTCTCTGCCAAGGACAGAATCTGTTGTAACAGGTATTTTTTTCAGCAAATCTTGGATATCAATATCATTAGGAAGAGGATTCAATTCTCCCAGACTATTTTCCTGAAGATGTGCTGCAAAGATAAACTCTCCCTTTTCCCAATCCATAGCACAATCATTGATAACATCTACTGGCGACAGGTCCAGCAGTTCTTGCTCTTGCGCTATAAACGTTTCGTAGATCAGCTCAAAAATAGCTTCTTTATCAATTTTTACAACTCTTAATGTATGTTCATCAATGCTTGCTGTCCTCTAATCATATCAATTTAGCTATCATTCGATTGGTAACTTCTTATCCCACTATTTAAGCAAATCATCCGATAAATACTATTTTTAGAGTTGAACCCACTTATCATTATCCATAATAAATGGTTTAACTAGACCTTCACCTGTATAGTTTTCGTATTTTGTATCTAGATATTTGTAACAATCTTCCTTGGTCGCAAATTTGATAGCTTGATAAGGTTCCTCAAAGGTTAACTTTTCGACAAAGAGATATCCATCCTCACTTGGTACAAGAATTCCAACATGACCGATAAAGAGGGATTGCCCATCCAAGTCATCATGGACAACTACTGATAGCATTCTTGCATTCTCATTAAACTTGAATTTAGAAAGGAACTGTTCCATCTTAGCATCATGAACCTTGACATCAGTCGTTGCTTCGGTCTTGACTCTTGAGAATAAAATATCAAAGGCATCCTTGTCTTCTGCACCAAAGACTTTTCCCTTATCAATAGCATCATTATCGACAAACAAAAGGGAATCATCTTTCTCTAACTTAGGAATTTCGATGGAATTTTTCAATAAACAATAACTGTTGATACGACAGTTGGTACCTACAAAATCACCTTTTTTCGGTGTCCAAAGATTGGTAATTTTTTCTACATCATAGTCTGTTTTGGTAAAGGTAGAAAAATCTCCAGTTAATCCAACTGAACCGACAGTATTGTTATAATCATTTACAAGGTTGAAAAATGCATACACACTGTCCTTATCCAAATGAGCAACCAATGCTTTTCGAACTTCTTCTTCACTGGGCTTACTGTTCATATTGGTGTAAGAGGCTTTCCAAGAAACTTGACCAGACGACTGTGTTTGAGTTACTGAAGTTTCAGTAGAACCATCAGATGTCTTTTGAGTTTGACTACAAGCCACTAAGGTCAAAAGAAGCGTTGAGCAAAGACCAATAGTCGCTAATCTTATAAATTTCATAGGCTTTCCTTTGTTTAAAAAAATTGTTGTTAAGTGTGAAAATCATTATTCTTTCGGTTGAGAATAGACTTGAATATGCTGTCCTAGTACCTTGATTTCTACTGGTAAGTTATCGGATTTGTCACCATCAACATCCGTTTCTAATTCACTATCTGAAGAGATTTTGATGTGACGAGCTTTTATGTAGTCGATATGCTCATTTTCCACAAGATCCCCTTTTAATAAATCAGGGATTACAGATAATTTAGAAAGAATTGATGCATCCTTAAGAATCAGAACGTTTGCATATCCGTCCTTATCTTCTTCAAAAATCTTCTTGTCAGCAAAATAATTGGTGAGGAGAACTAAAACGTGACTTGCTTGACCAATATAGTTTCCATTTTCTGTTTCAACTTGAATGTTAAATGTTTGATCTGTCACGACAGACTTTACAGTATTAATCGCATAGGCGAGCATACCAAACTTTGTTTTATCTTCAATTCCAACGTTATGAATGGCTTCTGGTAGTGAACCAATACTAAAAATGTAGCCGAAATAGTGGCCATTGGATTTTCCGATATCAATCTTATTTGTAGAATTAAAATCAAGATCGTCAATAGCACCATTTATATCTTGATTGATTTCTAATAACTTTGTAATAAGATTTCCAGTTCCTCCTGGAATAATCGCTAGTTTAGGAATATAGTCTCTTTCAGCGATACCTGAGATTACTTCATTGACAGTCCCATCTCCACCAAAAACAAGGACTGCATCATAATTCTCCCGAGAAGCTTCTGTGGCGAAGTTGGTTGCGTCTTGCGCTTTTTGTGTAATTCTGGTATCGACATGCTCGAAGTATTTTTTTGCCTTATTTTCTAACTTTTCCTTATAATCTAAAGCCTTTTCTCCACCAGAGGTTGGATTGATAATCAACATTATTTTTTGCATTCATTTTCTCCTCAATATCTATTTGCATCTTTAGGCTATCAATATATCTTTTTTTGATACACTTTATTATATAATGAAATTTCTAAAAACAAAAATTGAAAGTAGTAAACTAAAATAGATACAATCCTGAACTGTCTAAGAATTTTTCTTTCAAAATTGGAAAAATAGATTTGTGAAAAAAATTCTATCAAGCTACAAACTGAAAAAATCATCTCATTTACTTTTTTTCATATACATCAGTTTTTATTTCACTTTAAAACAAAACCTATGCTTCTATTATTTTTTTAGCCACAAATGTTGTAAAAAACTAATATCTTTATAGGGTTTTAAATCACATACTGCAAGTTCAATCTTTGTCATTTCTTCTAACCAGTTTTCTTTGCTCTTAAATTCATTTGGTTGTAGACTGTAAAATGTTCGAATCCCCAAATAGTTTTCTAATTTAAGACCAGACAAAGCTAATAATTCCTCTATCGTATAAGTAGAACCACTTGCAAAAGATGGACTCTCAAAATTTTCACCATTGAGTAAGCTAAATGCTTGGTTGATGTCATTAGCAAAAACAACACTTTGTAGAACTTTTCCAACTTGATTATGCTTGATAATTGAAATCAAGCCATCATCTTTTAAAATTCTTTTGAACTCCAGAAGATAGTCTTTTCGGTTATTAGGATCTATATATTCTAAAACATTATGGCAAAGGACAAGATCAAAGGATTTATCCGTAAAACGAGCGAGTTGGTCAATACTTCCCCACAATTTTTCATAGGATGTGGAAGAGTTGGCATAAAGCATTTCCTCATTAGGTTCAACAGAAATAACTTGATTCTTGCGAGAAAGAAATTCACTGACCAAGCCAAATCCAGATCCAAAATCAAGAATTTTCTTACCTTCCAGATGATCAAGTTGGGCAAAGGTTATTTCATATTGTATCTTTCCCCAAGGTTGTTTTAACATATTTCTATAATGTTCAAGATCAGATTTTTTGCTTGTCATGTCTTACCTCATTCAAAACTGGTATTTTTCTTTACAATCATTTCTTTTAATAATTTACAGTAAACTGCCGAATTTTCAGTGATCTTGCGACAGTGGTCATATCCTTGCCAAATGTGAAATGTGGCATGAGGATACTTTTTTGGAAGAACTTTTTTAGCAGCTATCAAGTCGAATTCTTTTGAACCATAAAAGAAAACACAGCTTTTTTGTTCCTCTGGCGTAAGGTTAGGCAAGGCCACAAATGCACAATCATGAGAAATATGTCTGATACTTTCTTCATCCATAGCAATGAAAGAATCCGCCATCATCTCTCCTTTTTCTCCATAAAGTGCAACCATCTTACGAACAGCTAGATTTTTATTTCGTAAGGCTTTTCTATGCTTTATTAACAACAAATACCTAGTAAATACATCTAGCAAAGGCGCATTTGTCCATAAACTAACCCCTTCAAAAACAAGTTTCCCAAACCTGATATCCTTATGATTCAATAATTGCAGTAACACAACTCCACCCAAGGACGCTCCAAAGGCTAAACTCAAATCTTCTATCTGGTGTTCCTTTAGATAATCATAGATCATCTGGCTTTCCTTAAGAGCTGACTCGTAAGTATCCGAAGCTGATTGTCCATGCGCGGACAAATCCGGAATAATATATCTAAACTCTTGCCCCATCTGATCTGCAATGAGGGACTTCATCCCTTGAGCAGATGATAACATAGGGTGGATTAACAATATCGTATCTTTCTGATTAGCATTAAGATCAAGAATGTTCATTTTCCAACACCAGATTTCTTTCCTTTTTAGCCCCTATCCTTAAAGAACTTATACCATCCATTTATGATTTATTCAGATAAATGCAACAATTATAATACCTTCACTTGAACCCCTTGCTTGTCGAACGTTTCTTTGACATGTTCAAAATTACTGCTTATGATAGTCGCTTGCTTCAGATTTGGAAACTGTTGCAGTTCTTTAAGACTAACTTCATTTAAATCAAAACAATCATCTTCTCCATCCCACTGAGGAATCAAATTCAGATAAATTTCATTTCCGCCATCCATATAGATTTCTTGGACTTGTTCGATATATTTCTTAGGTATAGGAAGATCTATCATATAATCAAGGGCTGGCTGAATAATCTCCATACTTTCTGTATCGATTTCCAGTTCACTAAATTCATCCGCAAAATCATGGATGTCAAAGTAGGGTTTCAGTACTCGTAAATCGTACATCAAAACTTGGATAATAGTTAGTTTAAAATTTATATTGTCAAAATGTAGCAGTTCTTCGTCAGTTTCTTTTAACTTGTAGCTTTCCCGTTCATGTTTGACCTCTGGGAAGTAGGAAATTGATAGTGTATCTGTAATGGTCTCTGGAATTCCATTAAAATTAGTTCCGTAAGGAGTCCATAAAATCAAGTTAAAATCCCCTACTCTCTGTCTATCAGAAATAAAATAAGGGCTTTTTCCATTACAAGTTATCAGGGTCTTGCAAGGATTGAGAGGTAATTCTTCCTCGTCCCACATGGGTTTGACCTTCTCTCCAAAATATAAACAAAGCTCAGTAATTAAATGCTCCTCATCAATGTAGGTCTTACATTTTTTTAAATGATTATTAATTGAGAACGAATGTTCAAATACAATTCCAGCTTTGTCATAAATGTATTTGATAAACTTATTTTCTTTTTTGACAACCCGGTCAGGCTTCCCCAATACAACTTCAATATCTTTCAAGGACAAAGGAAAAGCTAAGATAGTTCCGTTAATTATCATTGAATTGTTTTGAAGATCGATTTCAAGTTTTTTGTGTGTTTTTTTCTTAAAAAAATCAAACATATTACTACCTTTTCTTAAGTTTCTTCCAGATACATTTTGACTGCTAGGTATTCCTGCTCTTTAGCATAGGCAAATACTTCTGAATTTCTAATGTATTCAAAAATATTTTCCTCTAAATCTTCATCCCAGGTCGATTCACTAAAGATTTGATTGTCTTGACTTGCTTCATAGAAAATATCAAGGTGAACTTGATAAAACTCTTCATCTTCATTTGGAGCTTGCCTTACTAATGATAGTTGAAACAATGGTTTATCAGATATACTTGTAAATGTCCCTGTTTCAAATAAAACCATCTCATCCTCAATAGGTTCACGACACAAGTCTTCAAAGATAGCTACCATATCCTCTAAGGGCATCTTATCGGTGATTTTTTCTCTTAAAAATTCAAGTGATTGCTTCATGCTTCTCCTCTTTCTAATTGGAGTTTCGTTCTTAGAAAAATCCTTTTAAAAAATAGAATCCCTACACCCTTTATTATACTACATTAACAGAAAAAAGACTGAAGCAGATGGCATTCACGGATATATACTATTGTAATCGGTCAATTCCCTAAAATGATTACCTAGTCCATTTTATTGTATACAGATGAGGTGTTATTTGAGCGTGTCCTTTTATAACTCAATTAGTATTAAAAATAAGATAGAAGCTTCAGGATGTCTACTGTCTTGTAGCATTTTTTTAACCTTGATAAGTTTAACAAATCGTATAAAATAGTTAAAAAGTCTTTAAAATTAAAAAAATGTATAATATCAAGACTTCAATGAACTGATACGATACATTTTATAATGAAAAGATTTACTCAATTTTATCTTCAATTTTGATTTTGCTCACTCGAATCCTTCTTCTGTCTTTTAATATAGACTATCGATACCAACGAAAGTAAAATAACTCCAAGTCCGATGATTAAAAAGGAAACTAATTGTACACTTGGTAGAAAGGTCATTAACCCCTTCGCAATCGGCATAAAGAGAATTGCCAGTGTAAAAATGGTACTCAATACCCTCCCCAGATAGTCTCCGTCAACCTTGGTCTGTACTTGTGTAAAGAAGTGAATATTAAAAATTGTCATAAATAATTCACAAACTAGGTTTCCTGAAAAAGTGAGAAAATTAGGTAGTGGCAAGCCCATCATGAAAACTCCTACTCCTGTTAAGATCAATAAGAACAAAAGTGTATTCATACTGGATTTAAATTTATTTGCAATCAATGCTCCGATGATTGAGCCAATTGCACCCATGGTTAAGATAGTTGCATAGGCTCCGTCTACACCATAGAGTTTATTTGAAAAAGGGAGCAAAAACTCAAAAGCTGCAAAAAAGAAATTCACACTGGAAGCCACTAACAAGAGAAAGAAAATTTCTTTTTGATGCCTGATATAGTGCAAGCCATCTTTGATATCCGCAAAAATATCTTTCCCAGTAAAAGGTTTCTGCTCTTGAACCTTTGGTTCTTCTTTTGGAAGTAAAGCAACTAGAACAAAAGCAATGAAAAAAGTCAGTGCATCTAGTAAGAGCGTCATATGAAGACTTGCAAATTGTAAAACAAGGAAAGAAAGCACCGGAGAACTGACTCCTACAACCTGTAAAACTAACTCCAAGCGAGAGTTATAGGTCACTATCTCGTCCTTTGCTACCACCTCTGTGATAATAGCTTTATTGGCAGGCCGAGAAAAAGCAAATGCAATGGCCTGGACAATATTAGCAAAGATCAAAGCTCCAATCATCCAGTTATCATTTCTGATAAAAGAAATGGCCAGACAGAGAATCCCACAAACCAAGTCTGTTGTCATCAAAATCTTGCGACGGGAAAAACGATCTGAAATCACTCCACCAAAAGGATTGACTAGAATGGATGTAACGAGTTCAGAAATCTGATAAATCCCTAGAACGGTTTGCCCAATCGTTCCCATCGATGCCAACCAAACACTATTCCCATAATCATAGAGCATATTTCCTAGTTTGTTAATAGCTCCACGACTAATCAACTGTACTGCATATCGATTCATAAAAACTCCTCTCAAATTTTGAAACTATTGTATCAAAACTTGAAGGAGTTTCTTATTTTTTCCCGTATTTGGGAAATTAATCTTTTACAAATTTATCGTAATGTTCCTGATAGTAAGCTACTTGCTCTGGAAGACCTAGCACATCAAAAATATGCATGGCTTCCTGCATTTGTTTACAACCTTCTTCTTTTTGCCCCTTCTGATAAAGAGCAAATCCTTTAAGAAAGTGGAAAACATTACGCTCATAGAGTTTGATGCTCTTACCTATGATCTTCTCTATATAAGCTTCAAAGTAGCTGGCATTTTCAAAAGCAAGATGTTCTAAACAATGCTGGTAACAATTAAGAGCTAAAATCAAGACCAGTTTTCGATGGCGACCAATTTCTTTGTAGAAATCCTCCCTCTCCATCACTTCTCTACCAAGGCGAGCAACATAGTCCACATCATAAAAGCTGTAGAGATTGCCAAAGAGAATCAACTCATACATGGTCCATTCATCTGTTTGGAAAAGATAATCCGCCACCTTATCCAGATCAGCTTGCTTCATAGTGAAGCTAGCATCTCTTTGACAAATCAGACCTTGTAACAAAATCCAGTTCAGCTCAAAATAGAGGGGATTTGTTGAACTCTTAGCCTTTTCAAGTTGTTCTTCTTGAAGCTTTTGAAAACCTCCAATATCATTTGAATAGTAAAGCGGAATAATCTGAGCCATCAAGCCGACATGCTCATGATGTTGAAAATTTCTAGTCTTATCCATAAAATTCTCAATCGTCACGTGAATATTATCTAATATTTCAAAGAAACGAGATGCAGCCAGATCTGACTCCCCCAATTCAAATCGGGATAATTGGGAGGTCGAACAGGCCTCTCCTGCAGCTTCTTTTAGAGAGTAATTTTTACTGATTCGAAATTCACGAAAGACTTTTCCAAGATTTTCCATCTTACACCTGCTCCGACAATTCTTCCCACTCCAGCATAGCTTCTTCCTGACGATGGCTAATTTTATCCAGTTCTGCTTGCAATTGCATGAGTTCATCCGCATCATTGGTGGTATGCATTTGTTCAGAGATTGCTTGGGCTTGAGTTTCCAGCTCTTCGATTTCTGTCTCAAGACTTTCGATTTGTCTCATCAATTTACGAAGTTCTTTTTGACTTTCCTTTTGAGCTTGGTAGTCATTAACTGGAGAAGCTTCTTTTTCTTCGTTAACAGCTGCTGCTTCTTCTGCTTGGCTAGCTGCTAGCTCTGCTTTTTTATCAACATAATAGTCATAATCACCCAGATAAAGTGTTGAGCCATTCTCAGATAATTCCAGCACATGAGTGGCCACTCGGTTGATAAAGTAACGGTCATGGCTGACAAAGAGTAAAGTCCCATCAAAGTCAATCAGTGCATTTTCCAAGACTTCCTTGCTATCGATGTCTAAGTGGTTTGTCGGCTCATCGAGAATCAAGAAGTTATTGTTTTCCATGGAAAGTTTAGCCAGAAGCAAACGAGCTCGCTCACCACCTGACAACATTCCAACTGATTTCTTAACATCATCACCAGAGAAAAGGAAGGCACCAAGGCGATTACGGATTTCAACTTCTGGCGTCAATTTAAAATCATTCCAGAGTTCGTCTAAGACTGTATTGCTCGGTGTCAGTTTGCTCTGAGTCTGGTCATAGTAACCAACCTCAACATTGGCACCAAAGCGCTTTTCACCCTTGATAAAGGGAATCTGGTCCACAATGGATTTTATAAAGGTTGACTTACCAATACCATTAGGACCAACAATGGCAATAGCGTTCATCTTACGAAGATCAAGGTTGATGGGTTCTGATAAGATTTCACCATCATATCCGATAGCAGCATTTTCAACTGTCAAAACGACATTACCAGATACTCTATCAGAATGGAAGGTCATATTAGCTGATTTCTTGCCAGCTTCAGGCTTGTCCAAGCGCTCCATCTTCTCCAGTTGTTTTCGTCGAGATTGCGCTCGTTTGGTTGTCGATGCTCGAACAAGATTTCGATTAACAAAGTCTTCTAAGGCAGCAATTTCCTTCTGCTGTTTTTCGTAGTTTTTGGCTTCAGTTGCGAGCTTCTGTTCCTTCTGCTCCACAAAGCTTGAGTAGTTTCCTACATATCTGTCCAAAGAATGTTTTGTTAAGTCGAGTGTTATGGTCGCAACCTTATCGAGGAAATAACGGTCATGGCTAACGATAATGAGGGCACCACTATAATTAACCAAATAGTTTTCTAACCAGGCAATAGTTTCAATATCTAGGTGGTTAGTCGGCTCATCCAAGACCAAGAGATTAGGTTTTTCAAGAAGCATTTTGGCTAGCGCTAGACGGGTATTTTGACCACCAGATAACTCTGCAATTTTCATCTGCCACATAGACTCGTCAAACTTGAAACCATTTAAGATAGCACGGATATCAGCTTCGTATGTAAATCCTCCAGCCTGACGAAAATTTTCTGATAGGCGATCATAGTCTGACATGAGTTTATCAAGTTCTGCTCCAGTCTTTTCCCCCATCTCCAACTCCATCTGGCGAAGTTGTCTTTCAGTACGACGCAAGTCATCAAATACATGAAGCATTTCATCGTAAATAGTATTTTCAGACTCAAAACGGCTATCCTGAGCTAGATAAGAGAGGGAAATATCTTTTTTCTTATTGATTTCACCAGTGGTTGGCTCCTCTTCTCCAACCAATATCTTGAGCAAAGTAGACTTCCCAGCACCATTTTTCCCAACGAGGGCAATACGGTCTCTTTCATCTACTTGTAGGTTTATATTATCAAAAAGAACCTCTCCTGCAAAAGAACGTTCAATTTTATTAGCTTGTAAAATAATCATACAGTTAGTATAGCATGTTTCTCTAAGCCATTCAAGACTTGTGGTTTAGCTCTATTTCATAACTTTTTCAGAAACTCATGCTAACGTTTTACTAAAACTTCAAATCGTGATATAATGTAAGCGATTAGATTATATATTAAAGGAGATTTCCTATGTCTTACCAAGAAAACTACCAAAAATGGGTTGATTTCGCAGAACTTCCAGACTATCTTCGTCATGATTTGGAAAACATGGACGAGAAAACTAAAGAAGACGCATTCTATACCAATCTTGAGTTTGGTACTGCAGGTATGCGTGGACTGATCGGTGCTGGTACTAACCGCATTAACATCTACGTTGTTCGTCAAGCAACTGAAGGTTTGGCTCGTTTGATTGAGTCAAAAGGTGGAAATGAAAAAGAACGTGGTGTAGCCATTGCTTATGATAGCCGTCACTTCTCTCCAGAATTTGCCTTTGAATCTGCAGCAGTTCTTGCTAAACACGGTATCAAATCTTATGTATTTGAAAGCCTTCGTCCAACTCCAGAACTCTCATTTGCAGTTCGTCACCTCAACTGTTTCGCAGGAATTATGGTCACAGCCAGCCACAACCCTGCTCCATTTAACGGTTACAAGGTTTACGGTGAAGACGGTGGACAAATGCCTCCACACGATGCGGACGCTTTGACTACTTATATCCGTGCAATCGAAAATCCATTTGCAGTTGAAGTTGCTGATGTGGAAGCTGAAAAAGCTTCTGGCTTGATTGAAGTTATCGGCGAAGCTGTTGACGTAGAATACCTTAAAGAGGTTAAGGACGTAAACATCAACCCAGCCTTGATTGAAGAATTCGGTAAAGACATGAAGATTGTCTACACACCACTTCATGGTACTGGTGAAATGTTGGCTCGTCGTGCTCTTGCCCAAGCTGGATTTGACTCTGTTCAAGTCGTTGAAGCGCAAGCAACTGCTGACCCAGACTTCTCAACTGTAAAATCTCCAAACCCAGAAAGCCAAGCAGCCTTTGCCCTTGCTGAAGAACTTGGTCGTCAAGTTGGTGCAGATGTTCTTGTGGCAACTGACCCTGATGCTGACCGTGTTGGTGTTGAAGTTCTTCAAAAAGATGGTAGCTACCTCAACCTTTCAGGTAACCAAATCGGTGCTATCATGGCTAAATACATCTTGGAAGCCCACAAAAACGCTGGAACTCTTCCTGAAAATGCAGCCCTATGTAAATCTATCGTATCAACTGACTTGGTAACTAAGATTGCTGAAAGCTACGGCGCAACCATGTTCAACGTTTTGACAGGTTTTAAATTTATCGCTGAAAAAATCCAAGAATTCGAAGAAAAACACAATCACACTTACATGATGGGATTTGAAGAAAGTTTCGGTTACTTGATTAAATCATTCGTACGTGATAAAGATGCAATCCAAGCCGTTCTAGTCGTTGCTGAACTTGCTGCCTACTATCGTTCACGTGGTTTGACACTTGCTGACGGTATCGAAGAAATCTACAAAGAGTACGGCTACTACGCAGAAAAGACTATCTCTGTTACCCTTTCAGGTGTCGATGGTGCTGAACAAATCAAAGCGATTATGGCTAAATTCCGCAACAATGCTCCAAAAGAATGGAACACAACAGCTATCACTGTCGTAGAAGACTTCAAGGCTCAAACAGCTACTGCTGCTGACGGTACTGTTACAAACTTGACAACTCCTCCAAGTGATGTGTTGAAATACACACTTGCTGACGGTTCATGGATTGCTGTTCGCCCTTCAGGTACAGAACCAAAAATCAAGTTCTACATTGCAGTTGTAGGTGAAACCAACGAAGAATCACAAGCTAAGATTGCTAATATCGAAGCAGAAATCAATGCTTTTGTAAAATAAAGACCTAAAAAGATGAGACCAACCAATCTCATCTTTTTTTCGTATCAAATCTAAGCAATTTTAGAAACTTTATGGCATACTAGACTTATCAATGAAAGCGAGGTAATCTCATGGAACAATTTTTAGATAACATCAAAGACCTTGAAGTCACTACAGTTGCGCGTGCGCAAGAAGCTCTTGATAAAAAAGAAACTGCAACCTTCTTTATCGGTCGCAAAACTTGCCCTTACTGCCGTAAATTTGCAGGTACTTTGGCAGGTGTCGTAGCTGAAACCAAAGCTCACATCTACTTCATCAACAGTGAAGAACCAAGCCAACTCAATGAGTTGCAAGAATTCCGCTCACGCTATGGAATCCCAACTGTACCAGGCTTTGTTCACGTTGCAGATGGACAAATCAATGTCCGTTGCGACTCTTCTATGTCAGCACAAGAAATCAAAGATTTCGCAGGATTGTAAAATAGTCTATAAAAAAGAAGGCATAGGCCTTCTTTTTTATATATCAGTCAGTGGTGTTGCGGTGTCTGGTGAAGTGTCGTAAACTTGAAAGTCTACTCCTACTCCCAGATCTGCCTGAGCTAACTGATTGACCATGGTCATGTGAGCTAGCTCCTTGATATTATTTTCCTTAGACAAATGGCCTAGGTAAATCTTCTTGGTACGATTACCTAGTGTACGAATCATGGCGTCTGCTCCATCTTCATTTGAGAGATGTCCAAGGTCAGATAAGATGCGTTGTTTGAGTCGCCATGCGTAAGATCCTGCTCGCAGGATTTCCACATCATGATTGGACTCAATCAAGTAGCCATCTGCATTCTCGACAATGCCAGCCATACGATCACTAACATAGCCCGTATCCGTCAGCATGACAAAGCTCTTATCATCCTTCATAAAACGATAAAACTGGGGCGCCACTGCATCATGACTCACACCAAAACTCTCGATATCGATGTCGCCAAAGGTTTTGGTTTTTCCCATCTCGAAAATATGCTTTTGAGACGAGTCAACCTTACCGAGATACTTACTATTTTCCATAGCCTGCCAGGTTTTCTCATTGGCATAAAGATCCATGCCGTACTTACGAGCCAGAACGCCCACACCGTGGATATGGTCTGAATGTTCATGCGTAATCAAGATAGCATCCAAATCCTCTGGTTTACGATTGATTTCACTCAAAAGGCTTGTAATTTTTTTGCCAGATAGTCCCGCATCTACTAAAATTTTCTTTTTTGGTGTTTCCAAGTAAAATGAATTTCCACTGGAACCCGATGCTAAAATACTGTATTTAAAACCGATATCACTCATTCTAGTCTTCTACTTCATCCTCCCATACGTCTTCTTTTACAGCATCATTATCATAAGGAAGAACAATGGTAAAGGTAGAACCCTTACCGTATTCACTCTTAGCCCAGATAAATCCCTTATGTTGTTTGATGATTTCTTTTGCTATTGCAAGACCTAAACCAGTACCACCTTGGGCACGACTTCTAGCCTTATCAACCCTGTAAAAACGGTCAAAAATCTTCGGTAAATCTTCTTTAGGAATCCCAAGCCCTTGGTCCGAAATTGATAAAATCATCTGATCATCAGTTGTTTTCATGCTAACCGTAATTTTCCCACCATCTGGTGAATATTTGATGGCGTTATTCAGGATATTGTCAATCACCTGGGTCATCTTATCCGTATCAATCTCAATCCAAACAGAAGTAATCGGATAATCTCTCACCAACTCGTACTTCTTCTCCTCATCTTGACTTTTCATTTTATCAAAACGATTAAGAATAAAGGTGATAAAGGCCGTAAAGTTTATCAACTCAACATCTAAGTGACTGGTCTCATTGTCGATCCGTGAGAGGTGCAAGAGGTCCGTCACCATCCGCATCATACGATTGGTTTCATCAAGAGAAACTCTGATAAAATCTGGGGCAACTGGCTCTGAAAGCGCACCTTCATCTAAAGCCTCAAGATAGGATTTTACACTGGTCAAAGGGGTACGCAACTCATGACTAACGTTCGAAACGAAAAGCCTTCTCTCACGTTCTTCCTTCTCTTGTTCAGTCGTATCATGTAAGACTGCTACTATACCAGAGATGAAGCCAGACTCTCTACGAATCAAGGCAAAACGAACGCGCAAACTGATATATTCGCCATTAAGATTCTGCGAATAAATCATCAGCTCTGGGCTCTGAGTAATAAGTTCTCTCAGCTCATACTCTTCTTCAATCTTGAGTAATTCTAAGATATTTTGATTAAGAGCATCATCCCTTTCAACTCCAAGTTGCCTCTTGGCCATATCATTGATCATGATGATTTGCCCACGACGATTGGTTGCAAGCACTCCATCTGTCATATAGGACAAAATACTATGCAACCTTTTACTCTCTTGTTCCAGATTTTCCTGAGTCAGACGAATGACTTCAGACAAATCATTAAGATTGTTAGTGATATTAGTTATCTCTGAGCTTCCCTGCATATCCAAAACCTGAGAATAATCACCATCAATCAAATCTTTTATTTTCTGATTGATCTGCCTCAAACGAATATTATCACGACGACTCTCAAGTAAGAGAAAAGACACTAACAGAATAAAGCCAATTAAGATGAGGATAAAGATAAAGTCACTCGTCAAAATTGTTTGTCTAATTACTTCAATCATTATTTCTCATATAATATCCTACTCCACGACGAGTTAGGATGTATTCAGGTCTGCTTGGTGTATCTTCAATCTTCTCGCGCAAACGTCTAATGGTTACATCAACTGTACGGACATCTCCAAAATAGTCATATCCCCAAACGGTTTCAAGAAGATGTTCTCGGGTAATAACTTGTCCAAGATGAGAAGCTAAATGATGCAAGAGTTCGAATTCACGGTGGGTTAGGTCTAACTCTTCACCATATTTCTTAGCCACGTAGGCATCTGGTAAAATCTCCAAATCGCCAATCTGCAGACTTTGTAATTTTGTTTCAGGTTCTTGGCTATCAACTGAGACAAGATCTGTACGACGGAGAAGAGCTTTAACACGGGCCTGTAGTTCACGATTTGAAAATGGCTTGGTTACATAGTCATCCGCCCCAAGTTCAAGCCCAATAACCTTATCAAACTCGCTGTCTTTAGCTGAAAGCATGATAATAGGAACACTACTTGTCTTACGAATAGTTTTTGCGACCTCAAGTCCATCAATCTCTGGAAGCATCAAATCCAAGATAATAATATCTGGTTGCTCAGCTTCAAATTGTTCAAGTGCTTCACGACCATTAAAAGCAGTTACAACTTCATAACCTTCCTTGGTCATATTAAATTTTATAATATCTGAGATGGGTTTTTCATCATCTACAATTAGTATTTTTTTCATTTAGTCACCTTTTTCCTTATCTCATTATACCAAAAAAAAGTAAAGAAGACACGCATGACCGATGCTAGCAGCTTCTTTTCAAGTAGGCTTGCCAGATCTTTTGCTGAGGTTTGGCTAGGGGATAATTGCTAAATTCTTCTGGACTTAACCACAGAACTTCTCTATCAGCGTATTCCTGTGTCTCAGTAACTCGGCCTGCAATTATCTGGATATGCCATTTACGATGGCTAAAAATGTGCTTAACCTCTTCAAATCGTAGATCTTGCCAATCAACTTCAAGATCATAGTCCTGTTCAAAACTCTCCTGTGGAGATGGTCCAAGCTGTAAAATTGGTTCCGCTACTTGACTAAAAAGATCCAACTCCTGAGTCTGGTCTGAGAAGTCATCAACTTCAATCAAGGGAAAATGCCAAAATCCAGCCAAGAGATTTTCACTCTCATTCTTTTCCAATAGAAACTTCCCCTGACTATTTTGCACTACAAGAGCCTTTAGATAAATAGGGATTGGCTTTTTCTTTGGAGCCTTAATTGGATAGCGATCCATGGTCCCATGTTGGTAAGCAGCACTGAACTCCTTAACAGGACTCTCTTCTGGTCTTGGATTAACAGGAGCCTCAATATCTGAACCTAAATCCATCAAAGCCTGATTGAAATCACCTGGACGATCAGGATCTATCAGAACCTCCATCATCGCTTGAAATATTTTTCGATTGCTAGGATTTCCAATATCATGATTGACTTCAAATAAACGTGCCAAAACACGCATGACATTGCCGTCTACTGCAGGCTGTGGAAGGTTAAAGGCAATACTAGAAATAGCGCCAGCAGTATAAGGACCTATCCCTTTCAAGCTTGAAATACCTTCATAAGTTGACGGAAATTCTCCTTGAAAGTCGGACATGATTTGTCGGGCAGCAGTTTGCATATTGCGGACACGAGAATAATAGCCAAGACCTTCCCAGGCTTTTAATAAGCGCTCCTCAGGAGCATTTGCTAAGCTTTCTACGGTCGGAAACCAGTCTAAAAAACGCTCATAATAGGGAATGACGGTATCAACTCGAGTTTGCTGCAACATAATTTCAGATACCCAGATATGGTAAGGATTCTTGCTTCGTCTCCAAGGTAAATCCCGCTTATTTTCGTCATACCAGGCTAATAGTTTTTGACGGAAAGAGAGAATCTTGTCCTCTTCCCACATGGTCACACCATATTTCTCCAAATCTAACATATTTCTAGTATAGCATAACCTTTTAGGATACTCAAAAAATCAAGATAGACATTCAATAAAATAAAGACTATAAGACTAAAAGGAAATCTAAAGATTATCTTGTTTAAAATTTGAATAAACACATAGTTTAAAAAAGCTTATCAGAATTTAAGATATCCGGAAACAAAAGTAGAAAAGATTTATTCAGCCTACTATAATATAGCGGATTGAACTTAGAGTAGTACACTATGGATTCTAAAACATTTCTAGAAATTAGTTTGACTTTCCTAATCTATCTGTTCATATCTTATTTCAATCCACTATAGTTATGATGATTCCCCAAACTTAAGCTAAAAATACACATAAAAAAGAGCTTGAAATAATCTCAAACTCTTCTATCATTTCAAATTCTATTTTCTGGCCATCTGTTCATCTTTCTCAAGTTGCTGGATTAATTGATCTACACTATCAAATTTTACCATATCACGGATACGGTCCAACCAGGAAACGATGACAGTTTCCCCATAGATATCGTCAGAAAAATCAAAGATATGAACTTCAAAACGCTCTTCTTCGCCATCAAAGGTTTCATTTTTACCTAGACTCGCCATACCACAATAGACTTTTCTTTGAATTTCAACGTCAACGGCATAAACACCATCAGCTGGCATATATGTCCGATCCAAGTTGACTAGATTAGCTGTCGGGAAGCCAATAGTTCGACCTCGAGCATTTCCGTGAACCACTACACCTCTCGTTGGTAAAGGAAATCCCAAAAGTTTGCCTGCTTCTTTTACATCTCCTTCTAGAATGGCTTGGCGGATACGCGTTGAACTAATTTTCCCCTTTTCATCCTCAACTGGTGGAACAATAACCACTTCACCATGGAAGAGTTCTTTTAAATCTTCGGCTGTTTTTCTATCTGATCCAAGAGTATAGTCAAAACCAACCACAATCGTATCTGCCTTTGCTTCCTTGACGTAGGTATCAATAAATTCTTGAGCGGTCATATTTGCAACTCGACTAGAAAAATCCATCAAATACAAGCTTTCAACTCCAGCTCTCTTCAATCTACGCTCCCGTTCACTAGCATTCAGAATATGCAATAAGTGTTCAGGTGAGTATTGATTTAGAGTTAGTTTTGGTGATTCGTTAAAAGTTACTAGAGCTACTCCCTGGCGCTTTTCAGCAGCAATGTTAGAAGCTATATCAAATAATTTTTGATGTCCAAGGTGAACTCCATCAAAATAACCTAATACAAGGACGTTTGGTCCTGGTGTTGCAATGTCTTTTTCTGTTTTAATAGGTACTGTAATAATCATAGTATTTATTATACCAAAAAAATGGCGCTTTCAAAACAATTTAGACTGAATTCAAGACATAAAACTTAGAGCAAACTTTCTCTGACTTCTTTTCGCAACATTTCTAGACTTTCGATCCCGTACTTGTCCATGACTTTTGGTAGATTTTCGATAATATCTGGACAAGCATAGGGATTCGTAAAGTTGGCTGTTCCGACACCGATTGCTGAGGCACCAGCCAGATACATTTCTATAGCCGCTTCAGCTGAATCCACTCCTCCCATACCAATGATTGGAAGCTTAGTTGTTTGAGCTACTTGACGGATTAGTTTTAGGGCTACAGGAAATACTGCTGGGCCAGACATGCCTCCTGTCCCATTGGCGAGGATTGGTTTTCTAGTCTTGAGATCAAAACGCATACCAACAAGAGTATTGATCATGGTAAGACCGCTAGCACCGGCATCTTCTGCTGCTTTTGCAATAGTCACGATATCTGTCACACTAGGGGTTAATTTGACGTAAACGGGCACATCTGATGCTTCTACGGCAGCCTTCACCACATCATAAGCCAACTCAGAATCTTGTCCAATTAAAAGTCCATGATTTCCATGATCGACGTTAGGACAAGAGATATTGAGCTCGATGGCTTTTACATTATTTGCCTTTGAAATTCCATGAGAAACGGCTGCATACTCCTGTTTTGAAAAGCCAGCAACATTTGCGATAATAGGGAGATTTGGGTATTCTCTTTGAAGCCATGGTAGTTTCTCAGAGAGAACGACCTCTAAACCTGGATTTTGTAAACCAATAGCGTTGAGCATACCTGCAGGTGTTTCTGCCACTCGTGGAGTTGGATTTCCAAACCTGGGTTCTAGGGTAGTTGCCTTAATCATGATAGAGCCTAAAATGTCTAAATCATAGTATTTGGCATATTCTTGACCAAAGCCAAAACAACCTGAAGCAGGAATGATAGGATTCTTTAATTCTAAACCTGGTAGAGAAACTTGTAATCGATTTGTAGTCATGACACTCTCCTTATAAAACAACAGTTCCTGTTTTAAATACAGGCCCATCTTCACACACACGTTGACTAACTGTTTCACTATCTGGTACTTTCAATACGCAAGCGTAGCAAGCCCCCATGCCACAAGCCATACGGGATTCAAGAGATAGATAAGCTCTTGGATGGTCGGAAAAGGTTTGATTGATGTATTTCATCATACCAGGTGCACCGCATGAGTAAATTGCATCGAAT
Source organism: Streptococcus infantis (assembly GCF_047464615.1). GTDB lineage: Bacteria > Bacillota > Bacilli > Lactobacillales > Streptococcaceae > Streptococcus > Streptococcus infantis_Y. Next base: position 18,997 of record NZ_JASHBO010000004.1, on the reverse strand, counting down.
TCGTTATCAAATTTCTTAATCACAACTGAGACATTTCCCTTGATCCCATAAGAGCCATCATCTGTTGTCACAAAGACTTTGCTGTATTGGGATAATTCATCTTCCAAAATAACTGCATCTTTGGTCGCAAATCCTAGAACCGTTGTGACATCTACACCACGTTCATCTAATTGTTTAGCTACTTCAAGTAAAGGAGGCACACCAATTCCGCCACCAACTAAGAGAACACGACTCTGCTTGTCTAAATCAGATAAATCAAAGCCATTTCCTTGAGGTCCCATAACATCTAAACTATCACCTGTTTTTAAGGTTGAAAAAATTGTCGTACCAGAACCTTCGATACGATAAATAAGATGGCATTGTTTATTAGCCTTATCTATAGACGAGATTGAAATCGGACGCCGCAAGAGATGAGCATCATCAGGAACTCGTAAATGAAGAAATTGGCCTGCTTTCATAGCTTCAACCATTTCTCCTTGAAGTTCGAGTTCAAAGATAGCTGGTGCGATTTCCTTTTGGGACACTACTTTCATGGTTTCCAAGCGAATAGCACCCATGCGTTTTTTACAATTTGGATTCATAACTTTTACTCCTTAAATTTTAAGGGGTTCAGAAAAAGAAAAACCTTGCAATCGCAAGGTTTCAGTAAGATACTTACAGAAAAGAATCAAATAAACTGTGTTTATTCGAAGTTTGTGTAATCTATTTTCTATCTGACACCTTGTGAGCCTCTCTGGACTTCCCTTAAAGGTTAAATTTTTATTAGTATACTGTATCAACCCTAAAAAGTCAAGTAAAAATAGGTAAGGTGTCTGACGTATTTTAGTTTACTTATTTTTGTGAAGAGAGAATCTTCTCCAATTTTTGATAATCTTTGACACTATCAATTTCATAGATAGAGTTTTCTTCCAATTCCTCTACGTAAACATCTAGTTCTTTGATATTATCTTTAACCATGTTATCCCAGTAGAGATCTACAAATTCCCCACTTGCATAGGCTTTGTCGATAAACCCAACAATTTTCTCAGCTGTTGGAGCGTCCCAAAATGAAACTCCACTCAGGATGCGACCATTCTTACTATCGACGATGATATCTTGAACTTTGTAATCTTCTCCGTAAACTAGGAACCACTCATTATCACAGTCTTCACGATAAACGCTGAAGTATGTTGAACGCTCGATGTCATTGCGGAACATATTTTTGAAAAGATAGTTATCCGCATCGATAACGTAGCTGTTAGCCAACTCTTCTTTTACCAAGTAAAGAGAGTAAAAGTTGTTGTAATCAGCATACTTATCATTGAAGACCAAACAAACACCGTATTTTTCTTTAAGATAGTCGAACTGTTCTTTCAAATAACCAACTACGATGATGATATCATCGATTCCACGCTCTTTTAAAAATTCAATTTGATATTCAACCAAAGGTTTTTGATTAACTTGAACCAAAGCTTTGGGTGTATTTTCTGTCATGGGTCTCAAACGAGTCCCCAAACCTGCTGCTAAGATGATAGCTTTCACGCGCTTTCTCCTTTATTCTTTAATAATAATGTAAACACCAGCCATTACAACAAATGAAGTAATGATTGTTAAGGCAGTCAGAGGTGTTCCCAAGAAAATTGCTGCAAACAAAACAGTCCATACTACATAACTGACATTTAGACCGGTTGCCTTTGCTGGTTGTAATCGATTGATAGCAATGTAGTATGCAAGGTAAGAAATCATATTAAATGCTGCAAAGACTATCAATAAACCAAACAATTGCCCATTTGCCACTTCTGCAAACGTGTGATGCGAGAAGAGCACAATAACAAGATAAGACAAGAAGGATGTAACTTGCCGAATCAAGAGGGCTTCAATTTCACTGAGATCACTTTCCATAGCAAATGAGCTTAGAACACTTTCACTCCCCCAAGCAAGAGCACAAATCAAGGCACATAGAATTCCGATATAGAAAGAATTCACTTGCTCGGCTTTATAGGTCTGAGCAATAATTCCTGCAATGATTAGGACAATACCAAAAATTGTATTTTTGGAAATCTTGTGCTTCAAGAAGAAGAAGGCAAGCAAGACTGAAACAGCAGGATAAATCGCCGAAACAGACGATGCTAGAGAACTTCCAATATACTTAACCGCATAAAGATTGGCCTGCATACCAATCGGTCCTGCCAGTAAAGCACCAAAAATAACACTAACATTTCGAATATTCAAGAAGATTGAAAAACGTACTTTTCCTTCCTTAACTAGAAGAAAACCTAGTAAGATAAAAATACTGAGGAAGTCGTGTGCTGCTGCTACTACAAAGGGTGATAAATCAGTAAATATTGAGAAGATGTAGGCACTAACGGTAAGTCCTAATCCCCAGAACACACCTGAAAACAACCCAAAAGAAACACCATTTTTAGTCTTCATCAGAACCTCCCATAGAATCCAACTCTTTCACAGCTCTATTGTAACGAGAAATTCCATAATCTCCGAAATCTGCACCATTTTCTTCTTTGTAAATAGTCCAAAGACTCCAAATGATGTCCTGCAAAATCTTGTAAATACGAATTTTTTCTCTTGAAACTGGAGTCTTATCGCTCTCATAATGACTAAGGAAGTTTTCTTCCTCTTCTAAAGAAAACTCTGATTCTAGGAAAAGGGCGGCTAAATCCCACATGGGATCATTCATAGATGAATATTCCCAATCAATCAGATAAAGGTGACCATCTGGTCCTTCTATGAAATTTTCTGGTACTAAATCAATATGACATGATTTCTTATCAATACCGATTTGTTCAAGCTCTTCTTTCAGAGAAAACACAGACTTTCTGACAGCTTCATAGTTCGGATAGGAAATATCCCCTTGAATCAAGGTTTCATATTTTTTGATTTCCTCAAAAGGAGCAAACTCCCCTTTTAATTCCTTACCCGAAGCATGAACCGTTTGTAAAATAGGCGCAATCTTTTCAAATTTAGTCTTGATTGTAGTGGAATTAAGAGTATTCGCAGATTTAATGTACTGATTAACCTTGATACCTGCTTCAATATCGAAAAGATAATTTTCTACATCAAGTTTTAAATCTTTTAATAAGTCCAGATTAAATTTCTCATTTTGACGATTAATCAATTTATCTGTTCCTTTTCCGAAAAACTTAACGATATACTGATTTGAGGTTGTCTTAACCAAATAGTTTTGATTAGTCATTCCTCCTAGTTGTTCAACACTTATAATATCCTCATCAGTTGATAGTAAAGATGTCAGTTTTTCCTTAATAATCTTTTCCACGCTCATCCTCCATTAGACTTCCCACTTAAAGACTGTCTTAAAGGCAGTATTTAGGTCAGTTGCAAAAACTCGGTGAATATCCTTAATTTCTCGTACTGGTTCTTCTAAATAAATGATATTTTTCAAACGATTGGCAAATCTCTTAATCTCCATCATTTGGATAGCTTTTTCGAAGTCAACACGTCCTGAACGCGAAGAACCTACTAGTAACAAACCTTTTTCCAAGGAATCTCGAGTATTGATGTTGACCTTGTACTCACTAACACCCATCATCAGAATGGTTCCCTGTGGTTTGATGTAACGGATGAGATCATTGATAGCAGGTCCGCATCCATCACCACCACAACATTCGAAACCATGATCAAAACTAAGATCATCTGGGATGCTATCCGTAATGTAGAGCTCTTTAGCAAATGAGAAGAGTTCAAGTTTTTCCCAATGACGGCCAATGACGATAATCTCTGCTTCGGGCAAGGTATAGTTGATAATATTTGCCATTACAAAGGCTAGACTACCATCTCCAATAACTGCAATACGCTGACGTCTGCTGTGAGAAACTGTCAAGAAACGATTCATAGCGTGCATACCCACACTGACAAATTCAGTAATGGCAGCTACTATGTCTTCGACGTCCTCGTAAGCTACCACACGATCCTTAGGCAGAGATACAAATTCTCGCATGAATCCATCGTAACCACTTGAAAGGAAATATGTTCCTGTCATGTAATTTTCGTAGAATTCCTCATCACTTTGCATAGGTGGTTGATTTGGAATCATAACAACCTTCTGACCAACTTTGTAGGTACCTGTTGGATCAGAAATGACTGTACCACAAGACTCATGAATCATAGCCATTGGTAATTTTTTGGCTAAAATTTTTGGATCTCGTTTACCTTGATAATAGCGCTGATCCGCATGACAAACAGCCATATAGTTTGGTCGGATGAGAATATGATTCTCTTGATCAATTTCTTCTTCCTGATATTTAATATTAATAAACTTTGGTTTTGTCAGTTGATAAATTTGATTAATCATGTCTCTAGTCTTTCTCAATCATGCTTTTAGCAATCTTCAAGTCTGTAACTGTTGTAATTTTAAGGTTTGAGTATTCACCTTTAGCTAAGGCTACATCTTTACCCTTAATGACAAAGATTTTACATGCATCTGTTAAAATTTCTTTTTCTTCTGCTGATAAAGAACCATACAAGTCAATAAAGTCTTTACAACGGAAGGTTTGTGGAGTCTGTCCTTGGTATAGATGAGCGCGATTTGGAATATCTGTGATGAACTGACCATTTGTACTTTCAACGATGGTATCCACAGCTTCAACCACGGTATCAACAGCATCATGGTTTTTAGCGAGTTCAATATTATCTTGAATCATTCGAAGAGTGATGAAAGGACGAACGGAATCATGCGTCACCACAATATCATCTGCGGTCAGTGGACGGTAAGCATCAATAGCTTCAATAATTTTTTCAATACTAGAATTACGATCCGCACCACCTTTTGTGATGATTATACGGTCCTTGTGGAGTGGTAGGAATTTTTCAACTAAATCTTCTGCGTGTGTAACCCAGTCACCATGAACTCCAACTACAATCTTTTCAATACTTGGTTCCAAAACAAATTTTTCAATAGTATGAATCAAGATTGGGCGATCTCCCAACTCAAGAAATTGTTTAGGTAAATTACTAATCCCCATGCGCGTGCCGGTTCCACCTGCTAAAATTCCAGCGTAGATCATTTTAATACTCCTTTAGTCTGTTCTTAAAAAAACTCATTCTTTACTATTATATCACAACCTAGCCCTTTCTCGAAATAAATACTAGATTTCTCTAGTCAGAAAGAGCCAAGGGGTAACTTCTCAAAGTAACTTCCACTTGCTTAACCGAAGTGGAAATTAGTCTAAAACGGATTTTTATGGTGGAATTAAGTATGAGACGTTTGAATCTAAAAATTAAAACAAGGCTCAAAGCCTTGATACGAAAGGAATCTTAAAAATCTTATGATGAATATGCAAAACATGATGCGTCAAGCTCAAAAACTTCAAAAACAAATGGAGCAAAGTCAGGCTGAACTTGCTGCTACAGAATTTGTTGGAACTTCTGCTCAAAACCTTGTAACTGCCACACTAACAGGAGACAAGAAAGTTACAAAAATTGATTTCAATCCAGCAGTTGTTGACCCAGAAGATATTGAAACTCTATCAGATATGACAGTTCAGGCAGTGAATGCAGCTCTTGAACAAATCGATGAGACAACTAAAAAGAAACTCGGTGCTTTTGCAGGGAAATTACCATTCTAATAGCATAAAAAGAGGCTGAATTCAGCCTCTTTTGTCTTATCTAAAAAGTAAAGAATTCCGTTGCCTTCTTTAAAAGTAAATCAGCGTATTCTGGGTCTTCCTGGGCAGTTTCAAGTTCTTCTTGTACCATTTCCAAATTATCCGTAATCATGCCATCTACTCCTAGATGAAGCGATTTATTAAAGGATTCCGAGCCGTTAATCGTCCATACATAGAGCTTCTGCTCTGTATTCCAGAGCTTAGTCACAAAGTATTCGTCCAAAGTAGAATACTCCATGGTATAGCCGGTAGCATTTGTTCTTGGGAAAACGGAATTGTAGGGCAGGATGAAGAAGACTGGAATCTCCTTATCATACTGGGTTACTTTTTCAATAACATGGTAATCTAGTGATTGCATCTGATGACCATAAACTTTGATTTTCGCCCCATAACGTTCTAGAAAATGATCCATCATTTGAGCACTATCATTTTTACTGGTTTTAATCTCAATGAGTAGTTTTTGATTTAGTTGGTTGGCACGATTTAGATAATCATCAAAGCTGGATATTTTAGTCTGATAACCATTTTCAAAAATATCTATCTGCTTCAACTCATCTAAAGTTAAGTCTTGCGGTGTTACATTTAATCCCGCTAAACTTTTTAGGTTAGCATCATGCATCATGACAAACTGACCATCCTTGGTTTCCTGCACATCCATCTCAACTAAATCTGGTTTTAACTGAGCTGTTTTTTCTAAGGATTCAACTGTATTTTGAACTCCATTTCCATTTGAGACACCTCTGTGAGAGATGACAAGTGGAGGATTGACTACGGGTGCTTCTAGATAAATATAACCCTCAATCGCAAAGAAGACACTGGCGCACCCCATTACACCCCATCTCATGATATGATCTTTCTTTCGTCTTGGCATAATATCCAACTCCTCACCAGTTAAAAAGGAGGTAAACTTAACCAAGAAGTAAGTCAAAGCCATATAGTGGATATTTTTAATCAAAATATAGTTCGAAATAGCAAGAATCAAAGATTCTCGATGTGTGAGACCATCTACTAAAAACTGGACAACCAATAATGGGATTAGAAGTAAGTAAAAGAAAAGATTTGTTTTGACAACAATGAGAAAAAGATGCCAAGCGTAAAACCAAAAATGATTTCTGGTTTTTTCTAGACTGTAGACCACAGCATCCTTGACTGTCATCTTATCATAAAAGATTTTTGGAAGAACAAAAACCAACTTAACAGAAACGCATAGGAAGAGGATAGACAAGATGATAATACCAATCCACCATATCCAATACTTGTCTTCCATATAAGTCTGAATAAACTCAGGTATCACTATTTTATTAAAATAATAAATTTTAAAAATCTTCCTGATAAAAGGAAAAAGCATGGCAACATAGAAGAAGATAAATAAGGCTTTTGTAATTGTCAGACCTTTCATAAAGACAAGACTCTCACGAAAGACCTTGCGACTATACTCAATCAAGGTTCGTTTTTCATGATAGAGAAGGTGTCGAGCCCCAATGAAGAGAAGACTAATTTGAAAATAGGCTACTAAAAGGTTAATGGCTATTAAGATTAAAAACCCAAAGCTGATTAAGGGCGCATTTTTGATAATCGCAAAAATGTTATTGTAAGAAATAAATAAATAGCCCGTCTGACTTAGTAAAAAACCTGCTATCAATGAGTTCAGTGGCAACCAAATATAATCTACTAGCATGAAGATTAAAAAAAATAGAAAGAGGATTTTATCCAGATTGAGGTAAATCTTTTTAAAACCCAATTTTTTAGGTTTTTCAGGTTTCATAAAACCTCCTAATCAAACAGCTGTGATAAATCTAAACCACCGAAAGGATTAGAGTTTAGACTACTCTTGGAGTCCAGTAAGATTCTACTTTCATCAGATTCTAGAAAAGCTTCATAAACACGCGCAGTCATACGAGCATCCTCTAAACTGTTATGAGATTGTCCCTTAAATCCTAGAAAGCTTGCAACAGTTTGTAACTTGAGATTTGCAATCCCGTGAAGATCCGAACTACGTCGCTTAAAAGCTTCATCATAGAGATCCACTTGATATTGGATACTATAATCCAAACTATGTTCCAATAGAATCGGTAAATCACTCTTAGCAGCATTATAGCCGACGATAGGTAATTGCCCAACAAATGCCTGAAAATCTTTGAGAACATCTTCCACCTTAGGAGCACCCTTCAAGGTTTCAGAAGTGATACCCGTTAAGCCGTTTATAAAACTTTTCAATGGTACATCGGTATGAACATATGAGTCAAATGCTCCTACTTCTTCACCATCTTTAAAACGGACTGCAGAAACCTGAATCAAGTGAGTTTTATCCTGGTGTTTATTAAATTCCAGATCAAATGAAATGTAATCTCTTAATTTTTCCATCTTATCCATTCCTTACTGTATTTGAAAAAGAAACTACTTGGTTATACATAGAAACCAAGCAGTTTTTTCTTATCCTCCAAATAAGCGAGCAAAGAAGCCTTTCTTCGTTGCTTGTACTTCTTGCTTAGCCTGATCCAACTCCAACTGAAGGGTTTCTTGGTCCTTCATAGCTTGTAGGGTTAACTGTTGTTGTTGATCCAATTGCTTATCTTTTTCTGCGATTTGACGGTCTTTGACACGCATCTGTTCATCTTTTTCAGCTAACTGTTTGTCTTTGGCCTTTAATTGCTCATAAAGACGGATGATTTCAGCGTTCTTTTCATCAACAAGAATCTCCATTAATTCACGTTGCTTCACATCATCACTAACAGGTTCATCTTCAAAAATGGTCTTTTTGTAGATTTCTTCAAGCTTAATCAAGCCACTACGAGTTACCACAGTGACTCCTTTATCATTTTTAGTCGTATCTTCTTCAGGTAATTCCTTGACACGGTTATTGATTGCTTGGCGGGACAAGCCCAAGACCTCAGCAATCTCACTAACAGTCATCTCAATACTCATAATATCCTCTGAAAGTTTTCTAGCTTTTCTTTATTTAAATATTATCATAAGCAAGCAAAACTGTCAAATATCACCGTGTTTTCAACCCTTTTTCAAAACAATCTCTCTTCTAAACTAAATTGTCTTTCAGCTTTTTTAAACTAAACATCAGTTTGCAATTTTACCACCAGCTCTAATCAATTGAAAACCTTTCTAGGCTTATAGAGTTGATCCCTTTTCTCTAAAATGGCTAGTAATTTTTCACCTTCAAAACCAGCCAATTCCTTCTCGGTTTGTTCCAATTCAATAAAGCGACCAAAACGCACTTCTTCTGCCTGCTCTGGAGTCAAATATACCTTGACCAAGTCACCTGTCCCAATCTCCAAGGAATGAAGAAAGTCTAATTCACCAGCTTGTACTTTTTCCTCAATTTCATTCAAGGTCAAAGCATCATCTAACTGCAAGCCCGCAGCGCTTGTTCGTGTTAAATGAGACATATGAGCTGCATAGCCAAGTTTTTCTCCCAAGTCGACTGACAAGGTACGGATATAAGTCCCTTTGCTACATTTTACACGGAAACTAAATTGAGCAAGATTCTCCACATAGGAAATGGGACTGGTTCTTTCAAAACTATAAATCGTCACCTGACGTTCTGGACGTTCGACTTCCTGACCAGCACGCGCATACTCATAGAGCTTGCGACCATTGACCTTAACAGCTGAGTACATTGGTGGAATCTGAGTGATAGGACCTGTTAGACTAGCAATCGCTTGATCAACAAGCTTTTCATCTAAGGGAGACAAGACTGGTGTCTCAGCAACCACCTCACCACTAGCATCCTCGGTTGTTGTAGAATATCCCAGAGTAATTTCACCCTCGTAAATCTTACCTTCGTCCTGCATAAACTCAACCATGCGAGTCGCCTTCCCTACAGCAATGGGTAAAACACCCACCACATCAGGATCCAAGGTCCCACCGTGACCAATCTTCTTAGTTCCCAAAATCTTTCGCAGTTTAAAAACTGCATCATGCGAGGTCATCCCCGCTTCTTTTTTTAAATTGATAATACCGTTCATATGTTGCTTTCTACTCCCACTTCAATGCTTCAAACTTAGCTTTCATGGTTGGATTCTTCCGAGTCAATTTTTTAACGGAAACATCTTCCAGCTTGTTGTTTGCAAGGCGGAGTTGGTTTTCTGATGTTGTCAGGAATTTCTTGACTTCTTCCATTCGCTTAATTGCCTTGTCGATTTCGTCGATGGCCTTGCCAAAGTTGACAGAAGCTGAGTTATAATTCTTTGCAAAAGCTACCTTGAAAGCGTCCAAATCTTCCTCAAAATGCGTGATATCGATATTTTGCTCACGAACAAGCGCTAACTCCTGCTTGTATTTTAGGGAATTAAGGGCAGCATTGCGCAAGAGTCCAATTAGTTGAATAAAGAACTGGGGACGAATGACATACATCTTCTCATATTCATGGCTAACGTCAACAATTCCTGTATTAAAGTAGTCGTTTTCTGCTTCAAGCATACTTACCAAAACAGCATACTCACAGTCTTTCTCACGGCGGTCTTTATCTAATTCCTTGTAAAAGTCTGCATTCTTATGTTTCTTCTCTGTCCCGTCTGCTTCATTTTTCATCTCAAACATGATGGAAATGAATTCTAGTCCATTTTCATCAAAATCACGGAAGATAAAATCGCCCTTAGAACCACGTGCTGAAACCTTGTTGTCCTTTTCAAAGTAAGCATTTGGGAAGGCAAAGCTACGAACCTTGTTGAACTCACCTTCCGCATAGTGTTCCAGACTTTCACCAATAGCCTTTGTTGATTGTTGGGCTTTGAAGTTCTTATAGAACTCAACCTGCTCATTAGCCGCCTTAAGCTGGGCCTCATAATTTTGCTTGACTGAAGTCAGAGAAAGTTCGTTTTCTTTTTCTTGTAGAAGGAGCTGATTTTTTACCTGATCTCTTTCTTTCTCTAAGTCAGATAATGTTTTTTGGAGTTGGTTCTCATGCTCTAAGCGCAAGGTAGCCAATTGATTTTCGAGAGCTTGGACTTCTTTTTCTTTCTCTAGCAAGCTTTGACTTGCACTTTGCTCCACTTCTTTCTTTGCTAATTCTTTTTCTGTATCAAAGTTGTTAATTTGACTTTGAAGCTGGGCAATTTCTTGATCTTTTTGAGCCAGTTTTGCTTGTTGTTCATTTAAGGCTTTTTGTTCCACCAATGTCAATTCTTGTTTGATTCGTTCATGCAATTCCTTATCAAACTCTGCAGTGCGAACTTGAGAAAGCAGTTCTGCATATTGACTTTCATTGACTGTAAATACTTCGCCACAATTGGGACATTTAATCTCGTTCATGTTATTCCTCTAAATTTATCTATTCTACTTTCATTATAGCATGGATAAACAAAAAGAAAAAGTTGGAATGAATCCAACTTTTAATCTACGTATGTATCTTCGTTTTTATTTAAGAAGGCGTAAGGTAATCCCATGAGTAGACCACCACCGATAAAGTTACCGATGAAAGTTACACCCCAGTGACGAAGAATATTTCCAATACCGAAGTTTGCGATTGAATCAGCAGCAACACTGAATTTCACAATAGCAAATGATGCAAAGTTTGCGGCGATGTGCTCGTTTGTTAAGAATACAAACATGTAAATGGCTGAAAGAACCAACCAAAGTTTAGCTCCACCATCCTTAACTAAAACGAATGAAAGAATCGCGATATTTACAAAGACATTAGCCAAGATAGCTTCAAGCAAGATAAGTTCATTTGAACGGCCCAACTTCATTTCCACAACTCCAGAAATAAAGCTATCATGGGTAAGGTTTGCATAAGCTGCTGAATGGGCAAATCCCCAACCTGCTATAAGAGCACCGATTAAGTTGAAGAAAGTACAGTATAGAAGAATTTCAGCTGTTTTTCTCCAGCTAATTTTTTTCAAAAAGCTACCAGCTGTCAAGAACATCATGTTAGATGTTACTAACTCAGCATTCAAGAAGACAATGTAAGCCAATCCCCAAGCGAAAACAAATGGAAAGAGGAAACGTCCACTACCAGGAGCAAGCTTATTAATCAAGTCAGCTCCAACTGCACCAGCTGCTGTACTAAATGTTAAGAATGCACCAGCAAACATTGAACGGATAGCATACTTGAATTTACTTTGACTGTAAAGACTTTCCTTTTTCTTACAAGCAAATTCAATTTTTGAGATAAATTCTGAAGAAACCATATAAACTCCTAAAACTTTTATTTGTGAATATTATAACATAAAATCGAAATTATGGAAAGGCTTTCTTAATTCTATTTACAATATTTTTATCACTTGTAGCAATCGTTTCCATTTGCTTTGTATCAGTATCTTTAATGTTTTCAACCCTTTATTTTCAAACTCTCTATTCTATATATTTAATATGTGTTTTCACTTTAATCTATATTGAATTTACAAAAAAGCCTCTTTAGTTTTCAGCTAAAGTCCATGAACTAATAATATGTTTAAATTTATAGACAGAGAAAATAACGTTTTTATCAAAAGGTTATTTGGCCAAAAAAATCGAGGTCTGGATTTTTAGTCCCGACCTCCTCTATTATTAATATTCATTTTATTTTCAAAAGCTTGTACTAATCAACATAAGTCTCTTCATTTTTATTAAGATAAGCGTATGGTAAGCCTATCAAGAATCCTCCACCAATCAAGTTAGCAATGAAGGTAACACTCCAATGACGTAGGATATTAGGAATATCAAAGTTAGCAATTTGGTCAGAAACAATGCTGAATTTAATAATGCTAAAGGATGAAAAGTTGGCTGCAATATGCTCGTTAGATAAGAAAACAAACATAGAAATAGCTGATAAGATAATCCATAGCTTAGCACTGCTATCCTTAACTAAAATAGAAGATAAAATAGCAATATTTACGAACATATTTGCCAAAATCCCTTCCAACAAGACCAACTCACTAGGTCGTGCCAACTTCTTAGCTACAATCTTTGGAAGATAACTGTCGTGTGTCAGGTGTGAAAAAGCCGATGAATTAGCAAAGCACCAACCTGCTAACAGAGCACCAACTAAGTTGAAAAAGGCACAATAGAGCAAAATGACAAAGGCTTTTTTCCAATCAATCTTCTTCAAGAATGTTCCAGCTGTCAGATACATCATGTTTGATGTGACCAATTCAGCATTTAAAAATACAATGTAAACAAGTCCCCAAGCAAATACAAAGGGAAAAAGAAAATAGCCAGCACTTGGAACGATGCTATTGAGTAGATCAGCACCTATAGCCCCAGCGGCCGTACTAAAGGTTAAGAAAGCACCTGCAAACATCGAGCGAATGGCATATTTAAACTTGCTTTGGTCAAATAGACTCTCTTTCTTATGGCAATAATAATCAATCTTTGAAATAAATTCTGAAGAACTCATATAAACTCCTTAAAATATAATCATCAACATTATAACATAAAATAATTTAAGTGAAAATTAAATTTTACTTTTTACACTTGAATATTTTTAGCGCTAGCAAAAGCTTCAATTTCTTCTGCAGTCGCCCCCAGCAGCTCTGAAACACACAAGTCGACAATATCTGATAAAACAGAATCGCAAATATATTCATACTCACCATGACCATATTTACAAGTGAATAGAGGGAGCCTTGTTGCTGATTGATAAAAATTGAAAGCCAACACTTGCAGTTTCTCTGGTAGAAATTCAAGTTCCAACTCTTGTGCAAGTCCAGCTCTCACTTTATCCTACTCTTCGCCTTTTGACTGGTAGTTTTCTCGTGCTTTTTTGAGAAATTCTTGACAGAATTTTACTAACAAATCCTTGTTTTGGTAGAGCAAACGACAAGAAAAATAAGAGATAGAAGCAGCATGAAGTAAGAAGGTAAGCAAGTCATTAAGGCTTTCTGCTACCCGACCAACTTGGCCTTCACTCCCTATAAAGCCGATACTCTGATCTTCAAGAATTACATATTCTCCCCCGCTACCGTCCTGGGCAAATGCATGGCAAGCTAAAGAATATTCCTCATTGTTATAAGGTTATAAGAAAATTGTACTTCTCTTATTTCATCATAAAAATAAATATCACACTCTGCCAATAGCAAGTTTCTTAAATGATTATTGTCTCTGATTGCTTCTAGTTTTTCCATTTTCACCTATCCTTAGACTAAAGTCCTACCAATTGATGATAACTTTAATATGATACTTTTTCGTCTCATTTTTTAGATTTCTGACAAGCTTATCATTCTCTTTTGATTGGCCAAAGAAATAGGCTAGAGCTTTTCCGCTCTTTTGTTCAATACACAAAAAATATCTAGCACCATTCAATTTAACACTTGGAATAAAATCGACCTCAATCTTTTTAATATTATTCAGTGGTATAATGCGCTTTCTAAAAACATAAGAATTATGGATATAAAATCTTCCCTTAGAAATATGAAACGGGGCGAAAAAGTTTCCACCACTTTGACGCACAATGACATAACGACGCCATAGAATCAGTAAAAGAAGGAAGGAAATAAAGTAAATAGCAAAAGTCAAAACCGAGCTTTTCATCATTGATTTTAGCCCAATTAAAAAATAATCTATCATAATTAAAGCTCCTTTTTACCTTATTATATCACTTTTATTGTATAACTAGTTTTATGGACAAAGAAAAAGACTGAACAACGTTCAGCCCTTTTCACAAATATTTGATGTGATATCTTTATCTGGTCAAATCAAGTCGTTTCCCGATTTTTCCGATAAGAATAGCACCAACAATCAAGGAAGCGAATTCTCCGATAGCAGTTGTAAACCAAGTTAAGAAGAAAGGTGCTTCTGCTACAATGTTCAATTCAGCAGCAATGGTGATCATTGACATCGAAAAAAGAATTGAAAAGAAGAAATGATCTTTACGAATCAATCCATTAAAAAGATAGTCTTTTTTATATTTGCTAAACAACCATACACCTAAACTTAAGAAGACAAGCGTAGAACCTCCACCAACTGCGACATCGATGATTCCAAAACTGAAGAAATTAGCAATCATACAGCCAAGAGTAACACCGATAATGTACTTAGGATTGTAAAAGGCAAGAAAATTCATCATTTCAGAGATACGGAACTGATAAGCACCGTAACTGATAGCATTAAGGGGTGGTGTGATTGTCAAAACCACATAAATTGCTGCGACAATGGCAATATCCGCCATATCACGAACAGTTAGTTTTTTCATGTTTTCTCCTTTAGCGACAATAGCGCGTCTAATATGCTTGGTGAAAGAAGCTAAGCACCAAGGGTTGAGCAAGTCAACCTTACAAGTATAGCACATTTATCTCCTTTATGCTATACTATTTTTATGAAAACATGCATAAAAAATTTTTTCGATAATGAAATCCTCTCCTACTTATTTTTCGGAGTTGCGACTACTCTTGTTTCTATCATTGTTCGCATCACGATTTTTTATCTTTGTAAACAAGAATTATTGGCGACTGCTTTGGGAAATATAGCTGGAATTCTGTTTGCTTTTTTCACCAATGATACCATTGTTTTTAAGCAGAAACGAAAACATTGGTTCAAGCGTCTGATAAAATTTACAACCGCAAGATTCATTACCTTCCTCTTAGACCTGCTTCTGACCTTTATTTTTGTGACAAGTTTCCCTCACATCATCGGTCAATTTGTAGGTGATAATCTCAATACTATCAATACAATTGAGACTATTTTTGCACAAGTTACTATCATAATCCTCAACTATATCTTCAGTAAAGTTTTTGTTTTTAAAAAACACTGAGCATATTACTTGCATTCAACAGATGATTAAGATATAATTTAGATTGTAAAATTTCGAAAGGAAAAAGATTATGTTAAAGGATCTTAAGAATTTCTTGCTCCGCGGTAACGTCGTAGACCTTGCTGTCGGTGTGATCATCGCTACTGCTTTTGGTGCTATCGTAACTTCATTCGTTAACGATATCATCACTCCACTACTATTGAACCCAGCTTTGAAAGCTGCGAAAGTTGACCGCATTGCTGAACTTTCATGGAACGGTGTTGCTTACGGTAACTTCTTGAGCGCTATCATCAACTTCGTAGTAGTTGGTACTGTTCTTTTCTTTGTAGTTAAAGGAATTGAGAAAGCTCAAAACCTTCGTAAGAAAGAAGAAGTTGAAGCAGCTCCAGCTGGTCCAACTGAATTGGAAGTTCTTCAAGAAATCAAAGCACTTCTTGAGAAAAAATAATCATCTCGAGGATTCGGTTCAATACTGAATCCTTTTTTACTTCTCCTTTTGCTGAGTTTAGAAAAAACTTGAGTTCAGCTCTCTTTTTTGATATAATAATTAAAGTTTCCACCCTTAGTGTAATGGATATCACGTAAGATTCCGGTTCTTGAGATGGGGGTTCGATTCCCTCAGGGTGGATATTTTATAAAGAACTTACCAAAATCTGTAGATAAAGCTGTAAGGATTCAGGCTCCATAATATTTCTAGTGGATAAACCCCCTAAAGATATTATGGAGCCTATTTTATTGTTGAAAAAGGTTTGCTTTTACCTTGGTTTCAGTCTAGATTTTTTTGATAATCGGAAAAGCCTCTGTAAGGACGTCTATCCCAAAATTAATTCCCTGTACTTGGTAGTGATAGATGGGGGCAGGATAAAATTTTTGAACTCTGTTTTTAAGGTGAGTGTCTATCATTTCAAGTAAAATCCCATCTGATAAATTGGGAAATTCTGATCCGCTAAGTAAATCTTCTTCTAGTAAATTCAGGTCCCACCCCTCATCAATAGATCTGCAGAAAAGAATCTTACCAAAATCAATACAGTATTTTAACTTTTGATCCTTTAAGCCCTCAAGAAAAATTTGCAGGTGATTTTTTTGAGAAAGTTGACACCGTAATTCATACCAATCATACTCTATTTCCTCTCCAATATGAACCCACTTCATCCTTGAACGACCTCTTCTATCATTATATCGCTTTCTTGATTCTTATAAAGAACTAGTTCAATGACTAGATTCTTAGCACAAATACGAAAATGAACCAAGTCTTCTTCAACCAAAACTCCACCCGCCCTATGAATCACTTCTGTAATCAGGCTACTAGTCTCTAGCTTACAAATAGGGGATTCAATCTCTGGCGAACTAGGAATCTGATGAAGAGCATCAAATAAGTTTCTATCTGTGATTTGGTAAAAATGACAGAAGGGAAATTTCAATCGAATCAGATGTTTCTTTCCCTTCAAAGTTATCGTAGAAATCTCGTCATGACTATTTTCACTAAAAGCTGCACTAGCTTCATATTCATCTTCTGGTACAGATTTCCACTCTAGCATTAAATCTTTCCCTCCACTATTTTCAATCATCTCATACGCTTTCTCTCTATAAAAATCTAAAGTAGTTTGAAAAACGCACAGCTACTTGTTATTGATTTACCGTTAAATCCATCCTTTTTCCTTAAATTCAGCAATACGAGCTAAATCCTCATCTGAAGGTTTATTGGAAACAATTTCTTTTGTAATAACCGAATACTCTTTGTTCCATTTTTTAAGAATTGCAATAATAGAATCTGAAATCCTGATATCTCTTTTCGAAATTGACTCTAAATTCCACTCTTGAATTTCAGAAAGTCCCATAAATTTTGTGATTTCGATCTTAGAAGCTGCATATTCTTTTTTCTTTTTAGCAAAGTAACCATTTCCTGCTATAATATTTAACTTCTTTTCAAATGGTAATTTATTGCCTATATGCTCGATTTTCTCTCGGATTTTATGATCTGATTCATCGATAAAATAGTTAGTTTGCCATTTTTGAGGAAAGATATGCTCGATTTCCCATTTACTTGGTAATAATGAATCCTGATGTTTATAAGCAAGTGTTTTAAGCAACATTCTCACCACATTACGGTGAGGATTTTGGATTCCTGCTTCAAGTTGAGCTTGGTCTAGTTCTTTGAAATCAAATTTAGGAATATCTGATACAACAATTGCTGAATTTAATTTCAAAATATCACCTTTAACAGCATTGATAGTTGGAATAAGAATGTATTTTGTCATTAGTTCAGCGAGTAATTTGTTTAAGAATCTTGCAAATTTATCCTCAAAGTTTTTATCCTTACGATAACAAATATAATATATAATCACCGGATATTTCCAGAACTCATTAGGATATGAAGTAAGTGTATCTAATGTTTGTTTTATCTTTATATTTGATGACCAACTCTCATCTTCCAGCACTTCACCTTTATTAATTACTTTCCATAATTCGATCATTACGAATAAATTATCTAATAATTCAGATTGATAAAGGCGTTCAAATTTGTTACTCGAATAGTATTTTCTGACACCAGGTGTAGTACTTTTAGTATCTTTTTCCAAAGCCCTAAGATAGAACATATAGTAATAAAATAATTGTTGGATACTTTCATTAGCTGCTGTAGCTTGTTCATCAAGCTCTTTCCAGCGTTCAATAAATGTTTCCTTATCTTTTCCCTCAAGATGGTTATAAATTTTAGCTTTAAATATATCAGCATCAGATAGCGGTAAACCTCTGTCATTTAGAGTAGAGAAAATAGTCAATGCTGTATCTTGGGTATCAGCAGTTATTGGTAAAAGAATAGCTTGATTTAATAGGGAATAAATGAACTGATAAATCATTAAGGGATTCTCACTTGAATGTTTATCAAGTAACTCCTGAAAATGAATATAATTTCTAGAATAATTATCTTTAGAATCTTTATTTGCTCTTCCAGTTTCGAGAATTTTACGAAGAATTTCATTACCTTCATTATTAACAACACGTGATGTTAGAAGAGTAGTCTTATAATCAACTGTTCCAGTCAGTTTATTAGTGCGCCAGATTGAAGGTTCAATCTTACCAATAAAATTGTTTGCTTCTGGAGTTCGTTCTGATAATGGAGAATTAAATAGCTTTGTGTAAATCGCTCTTAACAATAAAAACAGAGAGGTAATACGTTGCTGACCATCAATAATTTCCTGTTCACCATTATCATTTTCATACGAAACGATACTTCCAAGAAAATACGAACCTTCGCGTTCAGTACCCCCATTACTGACGGTAAATTCCCATAAATCTTCAAACAGTGTTTCAACCTGTTCATCGGTCCAAGCATAAGGACGCTGATATTCTGGAATAACAAATGGTTTTGTTCTTCCACTACCAAGTAGTGCTTCAACACTCTGCTTATTAACTTCTATTGTAGTTGGCATCTTAAACCTCCATATTATATTTGCTAAAATACTACATTTTTTATTGATTATTTTGAAAACTATATCAAATCGCTTTAACTAGCAATCCTACACATTTAAAACGAACTTTGGTTGACTATTGTAGCTCTTCCATCGCTTCTTTAATAGACTTCCTGCGAAACTAAAATCCTAGTTCACGGTTGATAATGCCAGCAATCAAATTCATTCGTAATCCGAAGCGTTTACGTCGATTTCGATAGGTTGTTGAAAATATTTTAAACGTTTTT